>NZ_NQLZ01000011.1:0-333980 GCF_002276395.1 Paenibacillus sp. 7541
ATGAATTCTGATCGGTCCGAAGGGAACGGTTCACAGAACAACCTCTGGTAAACAAATTAATGATTGACAACTCATGATCGTAATTATTACAATCAAATTGTTAATCGTAATAATTACTGTTAATAAATTGGCATGATATTGGAGTCTGGGCACGCGTATAGAACGAACAGTCAAGTCGAATCTATTACACTCCCATATAAGCGCCGTTAATGATGAGAGGGGAAATATACATGTTAACTGAACAAGCGAATAAGAAAATACCTGTTACCGTCTTGAGCGGGTATCTGGGCTCTGGGAAAACAACCCTGCTGAATCATATTTTGCATAACAGGGACGGTCTGAAGGTGGCGGTCATTGTCAATGACATGAGCGAGGTTAATGTCGATGCAAACCTGGTGAAATCGGGAAATACATTGTCCAGAACCGAAGAAAAGCTGGTCGAAATGTCCAATGGCTGCATTTGCTGTACCCTGCGGGATGACCTGCTGCAGGAGGTTCAGAAGCTGGCAAGCGAGGGACGCTTTGATTACATTCTGATCGAATCATCAGGGATCAGCGAGCCGATTCCAGTGGCGCAGACATTTACGTATGCCAATCCCGAGCTAGACATCGATTTAACCGCTCTGGCGCGGCTGGATACGCTGGTTACTGTCGTTGACGCCAACCGTTTCTGGCATGATTTTGCTTCCGGGGAAAGCTTGCTTGACCGCAATCAGGCTGTCGGTGAGACGGACTACCGCGATATTGTAGATCTTCTGATCGACCAGATTGAAACCTGTGATGTATTGCTGCTAAACAAATGCGATCTTGTAGAGGAGAAGGAACTGGTGAAGCTGGAGGCGGTTCTTAGAAAGCTTCAGCCAACGGCAAACATCATTCGCACCGTGAATGGCGTTGTAGATCCGAAGGAAATCCTCAACACCGGTTTGTTTGATTTCGATAAAACAAGCACGTCCTCGGGGTGGTTGGCAGAGCTGGAGAAGGATGAACATACACCGGAAACCGAGGAATACGGCATCGGGTCCTTTGTGTACCGCAGCAGAGTTCCGTTTCATCCGCAGCGCCTCAGTTATTTCCTGAGCAACTGGCCTGAGGAAGTCGTTCGCGCCAAGGGATTGGTATGGATGGCAGTACGCGACGATATGGCCGCTTCGCTAAGCCAAGCAGGACCCTCGATCCAGTTTGGCCCTGCAGGGTATTGGGTTGCGGCATTACCGGAGGATCAGCAGCGCGAAATACTGGATAGCGAGCCGGATGTTAAGGAGCGCTGGGATGAAACATGGGGTGACCGAATGACCGAGCTGGTCTTCATCGGTATGGATATGGACCGGACGGATATTGAAAACAGGCTTTCACGTTGCTTGTTAAGCGAAGAGGAAATGAAGCAGGATTGGAGCGCGTTCAATAATCCGCTGCCTTGGATTACTGAAGAATGATGCAGGGCTAACCTGGTTGAACCGGGCCCCCGGATCGGGGGTCCGGCTTATGGAAGCCTGCGACTTAAATCTTAACCGGGGGAGATGAATGATGGAGAACAAGCTGGAGCTGTTGGTGGAGACGATGGTATCTAAGGGGCTTCGCATGACCTCACAGCGCAGATGGATCGCGGAGGTGTTTTCCGACTCGACCGGTTTTGTATTGCCCAAGCAGGTCCATCATTATATATCAGAGCGCATTCCCGGGGTCAGCTATGACACGGTGTACCGCAATCTCAGACTGCTGACAGACATCGGCATCCTTGAACAGTTTGATTTTGCAGGAGGCGTGCGGTTCAAGCTGAGATGCGGTCCGGACAGTCATCATCATCATTTTATATGCATCAAGTGCGAACAGACGTATCCGCTGGATTATTGTCCCATGGAGAACGTGGAGACCACGCCGGAAGCGTTCCGTATTCTTTCGCACAAATTCGAAGTGTACGGAATCTGCGGTCGATGTGGTACAGATTGAACACCCTCTAAACCCGAAGATGCGAGGTGACACCCCCTTCCTGCGATCACGAATTGGAATGCAACTTATCGAACTCGGCTACGGAGTCGGGATTCGTGAAAATATAGGGGGAGACGGGCTGTTCGATGATTGTAATCTGTGTCGCCTCAATTTGCAGCACCTCTTCTCCGTTAATGGTGGCGCTTCGAACTACCCCATCAATCTCGACCCACGTATCATTGGTGAATGTCAATGCGTTGTCATCTTGAATGAGCACACCAAATGGAACCGCATCAGCGGGGCAGCACATCATCAGGAAACGGCTTAAGGCGAACGCATTGTCCTTCATATCCCCTTCTCGATAAACGAAGCCCTGAAGTGTGATGTGTTTACCCTGGAACGCTTGTCTGTACATATCGATGGCACCGATGGTTTCCGAAAAAATAGACGAATCCACCTCGATGACAGACTGCGTGTACAGGCGTTTGGCCAATTCGGCGAACTCTACGGTATATTTATCCCTTGCGATGAACAGCTCATCCAGGCTCAGATTCTTTTGTGCGGCTGAATCCGTGATCTGAGAATCCCCGGCAGCGTCCATAGCATCCGATTTGCGCCGAATTTCTGGAGCCGGGACGGAGTAGACCATTCCCTTCTTTGTGATCATATCGCTTCCAAGCGCTTGACTGGGCACGAGCAGCCCGAATAATAGCGGTACGGCGACAAGGCCGTAGACGGATATGTTCTTGAAGAAGCTCTCCGGCAGCGGATGCTCGCAGTCGCATATTTGTTCTGAGGTGCCTGTTATACAATGCCACACGAGACCGAACGAGATAAACAGAAGAGGCACCGGGCAGAGCAGCAGCAGCTTCTGCATATGGGGAGCCAGATAATAATGAAGCAGGTCTGTCTCGTTCAGATGGATGAGATAAAAGGATAGGGAAGCGAGCAATAGCGCACGCAAGAGATAATGGCAGCGGATGGACGCCGTTAATGTCATTTAAGGGAACACTCCTTTCTGTAACAACCCCATCTTTAATAGAGAAAATCGATGGCAACAGAGCCGATCAGCACCAGTACAATCACCAGCAGGCAGAGCCCTATTACAAATTTGATCCTGAACGTGGCAAGCAGCATGAGCAAGCCTTTGAAATCCAGCATCGGTCCCATCACCAGAAAAGAGAGGAGCGGTCCGATCGAGAAAGCATGCGTGAAGGCGGAGGCTACGAATGCGTCGGAGGTGGAGCACAGGGATAATACAAACGCAAATCCCATCATGAACAAGTAGGAAGAAAGGGATCCGTCACCGAGCGCCAACAGTTGCTCGCGCGGGATAAAGGATTGAATGCAGGCCGTTATAAAGGCGCCCAGCACCAAATATTTGCTCATGTCGATCAATTCATTTCCTGCATGGACGAAGAAGCTCGACCAAGTTTTCGTATGCTGGTGGAAAGGGAGTGCATCTGACTGCATCTGAACCTTGTCCAAAGACAGCTTTAGCGGATTCTTCGGGGACCGGACATATATGATGAAGCCTATGGCCGCTGCTACCGCAAGGGCTAGTCCCATTCGGCTCCATATGACTTCAGGGTATGCATCGAAGGCGACCGTGGTGGCAGACAATACAACCGGGTTCAGGATGGGTCCGCTGAGGATGAAGGTGACAGCAATGTAGACAGGCATCCCTTTTAACATCAATCTGCGGACCACGGGGATCATTCCACATTCGCATATAGGCAGCACAAACCCGAGCATGGAGCCAAAAAGGACGCCGATGACTGGATGTTTAGGACTGAAGCGGCGAATCCACGCATCCTTAATGAAGATTTGAAGCAGGGACGAGAGCAGCACCCCAAGCAATACAAAAGGCAGCGCCTCCAGAAAAATTCCGATAAACAGGACTTTGATTTGCTGTAGTTGCGGATGGGAGAAGAGGCTTGTTTGATGATGATGCGAAACCACCAGCAAGGCTGGAACGAGAAAAATGATCGCAAAGAATAGGGGCAGCGTCTTATATAACATTGAAACTTTCATCCATAGCCTCCCGTGATAGAGTTGTATTGATACTCATTCTATGCCCGGAAGATGGAATCATGACGCCTTGTATGCAATTAATCAAAATAATTACGATTATGAAGGTAGAGGTTGTTGACAATGAAAAGGGCAGATTATTATACTGTCTATATCGTAATTATTACGATTATGAGTGAAAGGGAGTATTTCAATACATGAGTAAGCATAAAACCCATTCCCGTCTCCCCCGTTCGAAGGGCATCGATATGGGAACATGTTATACACCTGAAGAATGTGAGAAGAAGGTCAAGCGAATCGTGCTTGGCCAGACCAACCAGCAGATCGTGGAGGAGTTTATTACGATTATCGGAATGAAGGAAAGATTCGAGCAGTATGAGGTTCCAATCCCGAATAAAATTGTTATGTTCGGGCCACCGGGCACAGGAAAAACGCTAACCGCATTCTATATTGCCGCTCGTCTGAAGCTTCCTTTAATTGTGGTCAGACTGGATGCATTGATTCACAGTCATCTCGGGGAGACAGGCAGCAACATTCGGAAAATTTTTGATTATGCCAAGGCGACGCCGTGTGTCTTGTTTCTGGATGAGTTCGATGCGATTGGACGAACGCGGGATCATTTTGATGAAGCTAAAGAAATGGCACGTGTGGTGAATACACTCCTGCAATGCTTGGATGAGTTCGAGGGAGACAGCATCTTTGTCGCCGCTACGAACCTGGAAGCGGAGCTGGACCATGCGATATGGCGCCGTTTTGATACGAAGATGACTTACGCGATGCCAGGCGACAAGGATCGGGAGCAGTTTATTCATCTGCACCTGGATGGTTTTGAACAGGATGAGCCTGTTCATCAGGCTGCATCGGAGCTGCTGGCGGGCTGCAGCTTCGCCGATATGGAACAGATTATCCTGAAGGCCAAGCGTAAGGCGATCATTGAGCATCGTCCGCTGAGGTTCACTTTTATCGAAGAGGCATACTCGGAATACAAACCGAACGTACAATAAACAATTTCGCCCTATGATCGTAAAATTTACAATAAAGTAAGGGGTGTCGAATGATGGAGATTTTGGATTGCATCATTGTGGGTGGAGGAGCGGCGGGAGTAGGTTTGGGCAGCCTGCTTCAAGAGCTGGGGGTGACAAACTTTAGCATTCTCGAACGAGGAAGCGTAGGGGCTTCATTTCGAATGTGGCCTAAGGAAATGCGAATGATTACTCCGTCATTTACAGGCAATGCATACGGTATGCTCGACCTCAACTCCGTCACTTTGAAAACATCCCCTGCCTATACACTGGGGACGGAGCACCCTTCCGGAGAGCAGTATGCGGACTATTTGCAAGCCGTAGCGGATTATAAAGAGCTGCCGATCCAAACCGGTGTGGATGTCACCGGAATACGCCCACAACCGGATGGAGGGTTCGAACTGGACACGTCCGCAGGTATTATGCGCTGCAACTATGTGATCTGGGCGGCCGGTGAATTTCAATACCCGGCACTCGGCGGTTTGCCAGGTTCGGAGTACGGCATTCACAGCAGTCTGGTCAAGTCTTGGAAGGAGTTCCAAGGCGATGAGCATATCATTATTGGCGGGTACGAGAGCGGAGCAGATGCAGCGATTCATTTGGCGAGACTGGGTAAAAAGGTAACGGTGATCGATCGGAGCCCGCGTTGGACGTTGAAGGGCAGCAGCGATCCGAGCATGGAGATATCTCCCTATACGAAGGACCGATTAAGGGAAGTCGAGGGCGGGCTCGTTGATTTGATGGCCGGATACGAGGCCAAATGGATCGAGCCGGCCGATGATGGGGGATACCTTGTTTATTGCGAAGGTAGCGCATCCGGTGACAGCCGCTTTGTTAAGACTACATCACCTCCGATTCTGGCAACAGGGTTCAGAGGGAGCTTGAGCCTCATCGAGCATTTATTCGAGTGTGATGAGCACGGGGCGGCGCTGTTGAACGAGTATGATGAATCTACAGTGACACCGGGGCTTTTCGTTGCTGGTCCGAGCGTCAGGCACGAGCAGCTCATCTTCTGCTTCATTTATAAATTCAGGCAGCGATTTGGCGTTGTGGCCGGAGCGATTGCCGAGCGGTTGGGATTGGATACGAGTGTGCTGGAAGCGTATCGACAGCAGGGAATGCTGCTGGAGGATCTTAGCTGCTGCGGAGAAGATTGCCAATGCTGACACAGGCGCAGCCCCGTACTCCACAGCGGTCACAGGCAGTGCTGTCCGAGGCACAGCCAGACCCGCTGCAGACGGAGCCAGCGCCGCCGCAAGCAGATTTTGAGCCGGCCCGGCTCAAGCATGCTTCATCCCGCCGGCAAAGCGTCATTATGATCGGTTTTGAATCCTCGGGGAAATCGGCGCTATTTCGCGGGCTTACCGGCGACGATACGGGAGAAGAGGCAAATTTCCGCGGTTCCACCCTGATGGCGCGCAGAGGTCGTTTGACGAGCGCCATCGATTTGGTTGATCTCCCCGGTATCCGAAGCAGTGATGACAGCCGAACGACAAGAACAGCGTTGGAAGCTGTCATGGATGCGGATATTGTGATACTGGTTGTGCGAGCGACTCATGTGGCGAGGGAGCTTCCATTGCTTCTGAAATCGGTGGATCTGACGGACAAGCGCGTATTGCTGGTTCTGACCTTCACCGATAAAATCGCGGCCGATTCGGCGGAACTTGAGCAATACTTGGCGAATCGACTGAGCATCCCCTTTCTTGCCGTTGATGCGCGCAGGATTACGTTGCTGGATAGATCTGAGCTGCTCAGCCTGTTGACAATGGCTGGCACGGTCGGAACGGAGACCGGAGAACAGCTGAATATTCCCATTCCTGCTATTGGGCCTCAGACCACCTGGCTTGAGCATCCGATATGGGGACGAGCGTTGTCCCTGATGCTGATGATTCTGCTTTTCGCGGTCCCGGTTTATCTGGCCTATATGCTGTCGTCCTGGCTGCAGCCTCTGGTGGATCAAGGCGTGATAGGTCCGCTTAAAGAGGTGTTTGAGGGATCGCCTGTGCTCCTGCATTCTTTTCTAGTTGGCGACTACGGTGTGCTTACCCTTGGATTATATTCATTCCTATGGGCATTTCCGGTTGTCCTGCTGCTAGGCATCAGCGTGGCGTTGGTGGAGGAGAGCGGTCTGAAGGATCGGATAACCGATTCGCTTGACAGACCGATGCGGGCCATCGGCCTAAGCGGGCGGGACCTTATCCCGGTGCTGTCCGGATTTGGCTGCAACGTGGTTGCGGTTTTTCAGAGCCGCGCTTGCAGCCAGTGCACACGCAAGTCCTGCGTTTCGCTGATCGCGTTCGGGTCCGCATGCAGCTATCAGATCGGGGCTGCCTTGTCCGTGTTCGGATCGGCAGGGCATCCTGGCCTGTTTTTACCATACATCTTCGTTCTAGGGCTGGTGGGAGCCTTGCATACCAAGGTTTGGAATCGAGCGCAGGACCGGCTCGATGTTCAGACCTATCAGTCGCTGTCTTATTTGCAAAAGCCGACCATGCGCGCCGTTAGCTGGCGCCTTCGAACGGTAATCAAACAGTTCTTGCTTCAGGCGATGCCGATATTTATTGTGATCTGTTTGGTCGCTGCCGGACTGCAGCTAACCGGCCTGATGTCCTGGCTTTCCGCTGCGGCGAGACCGCTGCTTCAGCTGCTGCATCTTCCCTCTGAAGCTGCAAGCGGCATTATATTCTCGATCATCAGAAAAGATGGATTGCTGGTGTTAAACCAAGGAGAAGGTGAGCTGCTGCAATCGATGCAGGCGGGACAGATTTTTCTTCTTGTCTATCTTGCATCCACGTTTACGGCTTGCCTGGTGACCTTATGGACCGTCAGGAAGGAGATGGGCTGGTCCTTTGCGGCTGCTCTGGCAGGCAAGCAGATGATCACATCCCTTGTTTCTTCGGTCGTTATTATGCTGGTGGCTATCTACGTATAAATGAAGCGTTAACTGTAACGGGAGTCACATAAGGGGGCTCCTTTCTTTGTTACAATTGTTACAGATAGATCAGATCAATTCGAAATGGGATGAGAGACATGCTGAAGTTCAAACGCGGCGATGTGCTGCTGATTGCGTTGCTGGTGCTGCTCGGCTCGGCCTGGCTGATATATCATCAGATACAGGGAAGTCGGCAGTCCTATGATCCTGCCACGCTCCGTGCCAACATTAACGTCAACGGAGCGCTGTACCAAAGTGTGTCGCTGGATGGCGGGGAGCAGACCATTGAGCTTGATACGGAGTATGGCCATAACGTTCTGAAGGTATTTAATCACGGGATTCAGATGGTCGCAGCGGATTGCCCGAAAAAAATCTCCATGCAAATGGGCTTTATTAGCCGTCCGAATGAGGTGATTATTTGTGTACCGAACCGGGTCTATGTCGAGATTGTTCACGGCGGGAACCGTGCGCCTCACGACAGTGGGATCGATGCTTATGTCCATTAATTACTCAAGGGTCCAGCTTCTCGCTGGCAGCTAACTGCGCAGCCGCTGCAGCCCCCAAGCGGCTCGTTACCCGGCGATAGAGGCTTGGATGTTCCTCGGGAAAGCTTAGTCGCCAGAATGTCCATCTTGATGTAAGATGGTGAAAAGGGACATTCCACCGATGAAAGGGGCTTTCCTATGTGGGCGGCAGATTCATATCTGGAAAACTTATATCACGCGTCATGGAGACGGATTCAATTGAAAGCGGATTCAAGCGATGTGGCAATGCGAAAGGAAGATTTGAAACAGAAGCTGCAGCGGCTGCTCGGCGACTTCGAGACGGTCGCGGACGGTGAACATCAGCCGAGGATGCTGGAGCGTGTGCAATGCGAAGGATACATTCGGGAAAGGGTAGAGCTGTCGGCGGTTCCGGGATTGTCTTTCGGAGCCTACGTGTTGATTCCGGAAGGAGGGAGGCGTCCTTTGCCTGCGGTTGTTGCCATTCACGGCCACGGTTACGGGAGCCGGGAGATTGTCGGATTGCAGGCTGACGGATCTCCGTCGGATCCGGATAAGACGGGGATCCACGGTCAATTTGCCGTGGAGCTTGTCAAACGCGGCGTCATGGTAATTGCACCTGACATTGCCGGATTCGGCGAACGGCGGCTGGCATCGGATCTGGCGAAGGATCCGCACGCGCCGAATTCCTGCTACAGCATGGCGACCCAATTGCTGATGTACGGAAAGACGTTAACGGGCCTGAGAGTGGCCGAAATACGCCGCGCTGTGGAATATACAGTGTCCCGAACGGACGCTGATGAGCGTCGGATCGGCATGATGGGATTCTCCGGCGGCGGCTTGCTCGCCTATACCTGCGCCGTGCTGGAGGAACGAATCCGCGCTGTGGTTGTAGCAGGGTATACCAATACTTTTAAAGACAGCATCATGGCGGTGCGGCATTGTCTGTGCAATTTCACGCCGCAGATGCTGCAGTATGCCGAGCTGCCCGAATGGATTGGCTTGTTGTCACCGCGCCCATTGTTCCTCGAATCCGGCGCGGACGATCCGATCTTTCCGCAGGCGGGCTTCGAGGAAGCCGCCAGGCAACTGCGTGACATCTATAAGCGGGGCGGTGCGGAACATGCGCTTCACACCGATCTGTTTCCGGGCCGGCATGAAATTAGCGGCAGACGGAGTTTCGACTGGCTATGCCAAACACTGGCCGAATGATAGCCTTGTGTCAGGCTGAAGCGCAGCAGGCTTTATGTTTCTTGCCGCTGCCGCACGGGCACGGCTCATTGCGGCCAGGCGTTCTGCCGGCATAATCGCGCTTCACACCGCTGGAATACAGCTCCCGGCGCAGCCGGTCTCCGAGCTCAGTCATTCGGTCATGGGCGTACGCATAAATCTGGACATAGCTCTGGCAGAAGAAATCCGGATCGGACGTTGTTCCTTCCGGGTTCCATTGCCGGTTTCTCGGACATCCGCCGTGGCAGAGCTTCTGCCATGTACAGGAGCGGCATTTGTCCGGAAGAGCAGGCTTCATTCGGTGAAACCGTGCATAGTTCGGATGGGCCAGCATGTCGGCGATGGAATCGCTCCCCGCGTTGCCGAGCTTCCAGGCGTCGTTGATGAAGAAATCGCAAGGATACGCATCCCCGTTCTGCTCCAGGACCAGGCTTGTCGGGCACGCCGCACGATGGACGCAGAGCTCCGCTTCCCGGTTCACATAAACACTGAGCATATTATCAAAAAAACGGATGGATACGTTCGGATGTCCGTCGTTATACCACACGTCAAACACATCGCACAGAAAATCGCCGTACTCCCGCGGCGTAATTTCATAAACGCCCGGGCGGTCCACTTGCTGAGAGCGAAAATCCATGCAGGGGATGAATTGGACGAAATTGAAATCGTGCTCGCGATAAAACGCCAACAGTTCCTTGGCGTGGCCTACATTTCCCTTATGGATGACCGTCAATATATTAAAATCCACTTGATGCTTCCGCAAATGCCCGATGCCTGCCATCACGCGGTCAAAGCTGCCACGGCCGGCGGCGTTCACCCGGCGGGCATCATGAATTTCCTTCGGGCCGTCGAGGCTCACGCCGATCAGAAAGTGATAGGTCTTAAAAAATGAAGCCCAGCGATCATGAATCAATGTGCCATTGGTTTGCAGGGAATTGCTGATCGTGGTGTGCGGCGGAGCGTGCAGCGCCTGCCGGTATACAACTTCTTCAAAGAACGCCAGACCGGCTAGCAGCGGCTCCCCGCCCTGCCAGGCAAAGCTGGCTGCGCCTCGGCTACGCTGCATGTAATCCTTGATGAATGTATCCAGAATCGCGGAATCAATCCGGTTTATCTCGGGTCCCGGCTTGCCGCCGCAGGTGCTGTAATAGCAATAATCACAAGCAAGATTGCAATCCTCCGATACCGTTTTCCACATCACGTTGATGTGGGATTGAACGCTTGTCCTGCAGCCTCCTGACATGATCATCCCCCTGCCCCTCGACCTATTGTATGTATCCCCAAGATATCACCGGTCCCCAATAATGTCAAAAGCACAAAAAGATTCGGATTAAAGCGCTTCATCTCCAACCCTGGCTAAAAATTAGGGAGATGTATGCTAGACTTTAATCCGAAATGAAATAAACGATTATTCTTTTATTCCCCATCCCATGCCTGCATCATCATGACGGCAGCTCCAGTGGCGACCGCCTCGTCCAGCAGGAGACTTTGGGTAAACACCGGGCTGTATTCCGGATAATGATAGGTGTTCTTCTTGGCAATTTCCAGGGCGGTGTCCAGCACGAGCGGGTGAGCCCCGACAAGCGGGCCGCCAAGAATTACGTATTCGGGATGGAGCGCATTGATCAGATTGGCGAGTCCGATGCCAAGATAGGCGGCGGTTTCCGTAAATTGCTCTTTCACGAGCGGATCATCCTGGTCAAGTGCATCCACGAGCGTGGCGAAGTTCACGTGATCCGGGGATATGCCGGAGAGCACGCTCTTGCGACCGATCTTCAACTGGGTGCGGATTCGTTCCTCGAGGGCCGGCACCGATACAAAAGCTTCCAGTGCGCCATAATTGCTGTTATCCCGCAGTCTTGGCCCATTCGCCTGGATGATCATCTGCCCAATGGCGCCCTCGGTATCCACGGCACCGCGCAATATCTGACCGCCGGACATGGCGGCTGACCGGATATTCACCCCGGCGTGAACATAGAGAGCATGCTGGATGCGCTCGTTTCTCAGCGCCCAGTGCTCGCCCATCAGAGCGGTATTCGCTCCATTGTCCAGCTTCACCGTCATGTCAAGCCGCTCTGATAGCAGCTGGCAGATCGGTACATTCTTCCAGGAGGGAGCCGGAAAGAACTCCGGCTCCATAATGATGCCTGCCTGCTGATCAAGCGGTCCGACTGCGCCAATCCCCATGCCAAGAACGTCGCTGCTTGAAATGCCGTGCTCGGTCAGAAAGCGGTGAACGGCATCGGCAACCTCATCGACCAGCCGCTCCGGCGACATCGCGTCGTCCATCTTCCAGCGCGTCAGGGAGAGGGGATTGAGATGCATATCATAGAGTCCCAGGACGGAATGAATCCGGGAAATGTCCAGCCCGAGCAAATAGCGATAACTCGGATTGGTCTGGAACAGGATCGGCTTTCTTCCGCCCGTGGAGCTTCCGAGACCTGAGACAACGATGATCCCTTGGGCGGTCATTTCCTCCAGAAGACGTGTCATACTGCTGCTCGTTATGGAAAAGTATTGTAATAAATCCGCTTTGGAAACAGTCCCGAGATAGGAAATACGATCAAAGACCTGCTTTTTTATCGAACGATTGGAATGAGTAATCATAAACGCGCGCTCCATTTCCAAGTGTTTTAGTCGGGATAAAACCAGTATAGCGATTATATCAAGTGATTTCCAGCTAAGATTATCAGAATAATCAACTTAATTCCAAATTTAAATTTACTTCATCTCCATATTACGCTTTTTATGATGGGACTGCCAATTTTTTGGTGTGATTGAGCATTTTGGGCAATAACTTTATTCCAAAATGAAATTAATGTGCTATAATTGAAGAAGCTTCTCTATAAGAACGGATAGAAGTCAGGATGAAAATGGAGGAAAGGGGGAGGCTCTGATGATGGCACACGAGGCGTGGGTCCAGCGCATCCAACGGCTTGGCCAGCTTGGCTGCGCATTTTTTAAAATAGGGCCCTCTACCTTTGGCGGCGGTTATGCGATGATCGCAACACTGGAGAGGGAGATTGTGCAGAAACGAGGCTGGATGGACGAGAGGCAGATGGCGGACATGATCTCCGTTTCGGGCTCTGCTCCCGGGGGCGTAGCCGTCAATGCGGCGGCCTTCATCGGCTATCGCCTCGGTGGCATAGCAGGAGCTGTAGTAGCAGTAGCGGCGATCACTCTGCCTACTTTTATTATCGTTTCCCTCCTTAGCCTGCTCAGCATGGTGTTCAAAGACCATGTAAAAGTGATTGCGGCACTTAAAGGGGTACACGCTGCGGTCATCGCTCTGATTATCGTAGCCGCGTTCAAAATGTGGAAATCGTCGATTCTCGATACGCCTACACTTCTGATTGCAGCAGGCACGGTAGCGCTGCTCTTATTTACCCCGATCCATTCGTTTTATTTGATACTGGGCGGACCCATCGCCGGCATTGCCGTAGTGCAGCTGAAACGAAGAGCCGGCATGAAAGTTCGGACCGAGAAGCAGCAGGCCGAAGAGAAGCGGGAACTTCATTTCCCCGAATATTACATCTGAAGGGTGATCATCCATGCTGTGGCAGCTGTTTTGGGTTTTTGTCAAAATCGGAAGCATCTCCTTTGGCGGCGGTTACGCCGTGTTAACGCTCATTCAGCGGGAGGTGGAGGCAAGAGGCTGGGCAAGCCCGTCGGAATTCCAGGAGATCGTGGCGCTCGCCGGCATGGCTCCGGGCTCCATTGCAACGAATGCCGCCACGCTGATCGGGTATGCGGAAGCGGGAATAGCGGGCGCTGTTCTTGCGACAATCGGCATCATATTGCCATCCTTAGTCATCGTTGTTGCTGTGACAGCTTTCTTTTTCAGACTGAACGGCAATGAATGGTTTAAGTCGTCATTTTACGGCTTGCGTCCGATCGTCACGGGGCTCATCATTTACGCTGCGATTCACTTTGGACTGGGCGGGCGCAGCGAGCCCTGGATCAGCTGGTCCACTGCGGGGACGCTGCTGATTACAGCAGGCTGTCTCGCTTTGGTGATCAAATACAAGCTGCATCCATTTGCCGTCATTGTGCTGTCGGCGGCTGCCGGCATTGTCCTGTTCTAGTGCCGGAATAGAACTACAGAGAAGAAGAGGCGAAAGGCCCCTGAGGGCTCCCGCCTTTTTAAAGTTCTGCTAAGCATGGTGAATCCTCGGCATCGGCATTGGCTCCTTGCCGAGCTCGGCCCAGGCATACTTAAGCAACAGCTCCGCCTTCAGCCCTTCGTAGCCCGGTTCGTCCCACAGATTATGCAGCTCGCCCGGGTCCTCCTGAAGATCGAAAATTTCCCCGTACGTCTGATTGTAATAGACCGTGATTTTATATCTTGCATCGACATACGTCTTCTGGTGAATGGTCGTCGGTTCATGACGGAATTCACAGATGGCATGATCCCGCGCCCGTTCCTTGACACCGAGCCACACCTTCTTCTGGTCGACACCCGACATCGAGCCCGGAATCGGCAGCCCGCAGAACGACAGGAAGGTTGGCGCGAGATCTACCAGCGACTGAATAGCATCCGAGCGTCTTCCTGCCGGCACATGGCCGGGGTACCTGACGATAAACGGAAGTTTGATCAAATCCTCGTAATGAAAACCGCCCTTGGCCTGCAGGCCATGCTGCCCGAAGAAATGACCATGATCCGTCGTAAACACAACTAGTGTGTTATCCGCCAAACCGAGCTCATCAAGCTTATCGAGTATGCGCCCGATATATTTGTCCATCAGGCTGATCATGCCGTAGTAGACGGCAACCAGCTTCTTCTTGTCGTATTCCGTCAGCCTCTTCTTCGCCCCGTATTCGTAGTCAAGGTGGGAGCGGTAGCCGTGGATGCCGAAGCCCGTCTCCATCAGGTGGGAGAAGTCCGGCTCTTCCTCCTGTGTCAGTTGAAAATGCGGGGGATTTCGGTCATGCTCGCCCGGTACGAGCGAAGGGATCGTCAGCTTGTCCGGATCATACATCGTATCCCATGGCTCAGGGGCCAAATATTCCGGGTGCGGGTCAAAGAAGCTGGCCCACAGGAAAAACGGCGTTTCTGACTTCTTATGCTCCTCCAGACGGGCGTTCGTGCGCTCCGCAATCCAGGTGTTGTAATGATATTTCTCCGGTATCGGCCATTTGTAGGTCTGCTCGGGGTCCATCGTGCCGGTCGGCGGCAGAAAATAGTCCCGCCAATTCGTGCAGCCCTGCTCTTCCAGCCATAAGGCGTAGTGCTGCCCGACATGAGCCTCATTCGTATGGTTTCGCGCCAGTTCCACATGATCGAAGCCGTAAAATGGCCCGTGAAATCCTTTCCAATAGTCCAGATCCTGCAGCAGCGGATAGGCTTCCTTCGATTCGTATTCCGGCGTCCCGGCTAGCGGCTGGAAATGCGCCTTGCCGATTAATGAAGTCTCATAACCCGCTTCCTTGAAATCCTCTCCTACCGTATGGCGGTCCTCCAGCAATTTCGTGCCGAGCGTCCATGCCCCGTGCTGACTTGGATACATGCCTGTGATGATGGAGGAACGGCTCGGGGTGCAGGTCGGGTTGGGGCAATAGGCCCGTCCGAACGTCGTGCCTTCCCGCACCAGCCGATCCAGATTCGGCGTGGAAATTTCGGGTTGAAATGCACCGATGGTGTTCCAATGCTGCTGATCGCTGGTAATTAGTAAAATGTTAGGTTTACTAGACAAAATTCATCCCCTCCTATTATGATGTTATTTAATAAACCGTATTTTTTAAATGGCGTTCTGTTACATCTTGTTTGTCATTTTGTTATCTATTTATCAAATAGTGCGAAAGGAAGGGTGGGCGGAATGTGGCAGGAATATGAGCACGAGTATGCCGAGTTTATCTATTACACGCCCGGATATCTGGATAAAGAAGCGCAGCTGTGGCCAGTCCGGGCCGGGCGCAGTGTGGCGAAGCCGAACTATAAAGTCGGGCCGAAGCGAATCGAGTGCTACAGCATCCATGTTGTGCTTGAGGGGAAGCTGTGCCTGGAATATGAGGGGAACAAGACCGTACTGCAGCGTGGTGATCTGTTCTGCCTGTTCCCAGGCCGTACCTATGATTACTATGTTCTGCCTTCAGATCCGTTGCTGCAAATGAGCTGGCTCGCGATCGATGGCAGCCGGGTGAAGCCGCTGCTGGAGCTGGCTGGCGTGAAGCCGGACAGACCTTATGGCGAGAAGCTTGTCACCCCCCGCGTCCGGAGCGCGATGGATCGGATCGTTGGGGCGCTGTCGCGTGTGGAGCGCTGGAACCCGTCCGTATCGCTCGAGCTGCAAGGGCTCCTGTGCGAGCTTCTTGCGGGGATCATTCCGGATACGGCGCCTGTACATGCCGATGAGCCTTCCAGCTGGATTCGCGAGTGCATGGCCTTTATGGATTTGCATGCGACCGAAGGCATTTCCGTGCAGCAAGTCGCTTCGTTTGCGGGTGTGCATCGCTCATATTTTTCCAATGTGTTTACGAGTCAGGTTGGCGTGCCGCCACAGAAATATTTGCAATCCATTCGCATGGAGAAGGCCAAACGGCTGCTTATCGAAACGGATGCAAGCGTGACGGAGATCGCGCTGTCTTTGGGGTATCCGAATCTGTACACATTTACCCGGGCGTTCAAAATTTATTATCAAGTTCCGCCGCTGGTCATGCGAGCTGCCGGAAATAAGTGAAGCGGCAGCTTTGCCAATATTGTAAGCGGTATCATCCATGCGCGGGAGGTGGGGCATATGATGGCTACGCTGCGAAAGTGGATTTCGCCGCGACTGAGCATTCAAGGAAAGATCTTTATCGCCTTCGGGCTGCTGACGCTTCTGTCGATCGTGTCGGTAACGAGCCTGGTCTATATGAACATGAGGGAGACGATCAAGCAGAATGCGATCACCTCGGTGTCGGACAGCATCCGGCAGGCTGATGAATCCCTGAATGTGATGCTGCGGGAGATCGATCGTTTGAATACCGTGGCAGTCACCAATGAAAACACGGTGATTGACACCATTCTAAGCCCGAACGAGGAGATCAGTTACGAATGGTTTCAGGAGCAGAAGCGGATTACGGAGTTTTTGTCAGGACTGATCGACTACAAGCCTTACATTTCAAGGATTGCCGTTATCGGGCTGAACGGTAAAGTATTCTTCTCGGGCAGCCCGTGGATCGACCGCACGTTTCTGGATACCCAGGCGATGGATTACATGCTGCGCAACGGAGAGCGCCACGCCTATTTCAAGCGTTCGGGCACGAAGGATGCCATCTCTGTCGGGCGGGTCATTCGCTATAATCGCGAAACGATTGGCGTCGTCATGGTAGACCTGAATTACGAGTTCATCCGAAATACTTACGGCGTGAAGCCGACCGCTGACAGCACGCTGTATGTGCTTGACGAGCAGATGGAACTGGTCTATCAGTCGGAATCGGCCCCTTCCGAGCTGTCCCCGTCCATGACAGAGCTGATCTACTCGCAGCCAGAGGCGATGGGGCAGGAAGAAGCGACGGAGCAGAGCATCAACGGCAAATCTTATATCGTGGTCACTCGCCATTCCCACTATACAGGCTGGACCACGCGGGCGCTGGTGCCGCTTGATTCACTGCTGAGCGAATCCGTCAGA
This sequence comes from Paenibacillus sp. 7541, assembly GCF_002276395.1. Taxonomy (NCBI): domain Bacteria; kingdom Bacillati; phylum Bacillota; class Bacilli; order Caryophanales; family Paenibacillaceae; genus Paenibacillus; species Paenibacillus sp. 7541. The sequence goes on from NZ_NQLZ01000011.1 coordinate 17,258, forward strand.
GTTCGCAATCTGATGATTGAAGTGTCGGCGATCGTGATGCTTGTGGTGCTGATCGGAGCGCTGCAAATGTCCTCGCGCACGACACTCAACATTCGCCGTCTGAAGACGATGATGATGCGGGTGAAGGACGGGAATCTGGACTTTCCGAGAACCGAAATTGATACGAAGGATGAAATCGGCGAGCTGTACAGCGTCTTCACCGGCATGGTGGATGAGCTGAAGCGGTTGATGGAGGGGATACGCATTAGCGAACAGGAGAAGCGGGAGGCGGAGCTGACCGCGCTTCAAGCGCAGATTCGCCCGCATTTTCTCTACAACTCCCTGAACACGATCAAATATCTGGCCAAGCTGAACGGGGTGCCCAATATCGAAGAGGTATCCGGCTCGCTTGTTGAGCTGATGCGCGGAGTGCTTGGCAACGCGAATGAATATCTGACGGTGCGGGAGGAGCTTGATTACGTATCCTGCTATGTCGCGGTTGTCAAATACCGGTTTATGGAGCCAGTGCCGGTGCATATCCAGGTGGAGGATGATACGCTGCTTGAATGCATGATGCCGAAGCTGACGCTGCAGCCGATCGTCGAGAACGCGCTTATGCACGGGCTCGGTACATCGAACTCCGGCGGATTTGTTCTCATTCGTGTATACGGCGAGAACGGGGATTTGAACATCGACATTATGGACAACGGGAAGGGGATGACCCGGGAGCAGATGGACGGTCTGCTGGCCGGTCAGGGAGACGTTCCTCCCTCCCGGTTCAGCAGCATGGGGGTTCGCAACGTGCATGAGCGGATTGTACGCATGTATGGCGAGATGTACGGAATTAAACTGTACAGCGAGCAAGGGCTGTACACGAAGGTTGAAATCCGCATTCCCCGGATGAGTTCATCGGGTCCTGAGGCGAAGGAGGTAGGATAGCATGTATCGAGTATTGTTGGTAGATGATGAACCGCTGGTGCATCAGCATGTATGGTCCTTGGGCGACTGGCAGAGCAATGGATTCGAGCTGTCGGGCGAAGCATATAACGGCGAGATGGCGCTGCAGCTGATTGAGCGGACCCGGCCGCATATTGCCATCATCGATGTCAATATGCAGGGGATGAACGGGGTTGAGCTGCAGCGGGCGATCCGGTTGCAGTATCCGCATGTCCGGACCATTATGCTTAGCAGTTATGACGATTATGATTATGTGCGCGAATGTTTAAAGAACGGAGCGGTCGATTATTTGCTCAAGCATCGGCTGGATGAACAGATGCTGATGACCGTCCTGCACAAAGCGGCGCTGGAGGTACAGCCTTCTTCCGGCCCAGGCACCCGGGGCATCGCTCAGGCGCCGGAGGGAAGCAGCTATCTGCTGCGTCTGCGGGAGTCGCTGTCGGACTTGATGCAGGGAAAAGAGGGGGCCATTCAGGCACTGGAGCATTATACGCGTGAGATCGGAGTGTTTACGGATACGGTCAGTTATGTGACAGCGGCGGTCCAAATCGTCTCGTTCCGGCTGCTGACGGAATCCCGCAGCGACGTCCAGACGAACCGTCTGGTTCAGCAGGTGGTAGACCTGATGCAGCAAAGCCTCGGGGACCCGCCGGATCGGATGGCGGCCTATGTTGAGAACGGCCGCCTTGCAGCGGTCTTTGCTTTCCGGGATCGCAGCGAACAGGCGGCCGCAAGCGAAGCTGCCCGGTTGATGAGCAAGCTCCGGCATTCGCTGGAGCTGTTCCTCAACCTGAAATGCACGTATGCCATCGGGCATGTGTGCGGTCATCTCCGCAATATCGAGGCGAGCTACAGATCGGCCGAGCGCCTGCTGGATGCCGGCTCGCCTTCAGAGAAGCCCTGGCGCGGCAGTGAGCGAATCTCGCTGACGATTGAGGAGCACAAACGGCTGCTGCTTGCCATTGAGAATCTGGACAAGGAAAGGGCGCAGCAGCTGCTTGCCTCGATCTTCTCGTCCATTCGCGGACAACCGGTCCATTCCCAGCCAGTGCAAATGATGGTCAGCGAACTGCTGTCGATCGGTGAGAAGGCGCTGGAAAAAGGGCTGCTGCACGATGAAGACATGTCAGCAGGCAGCATGCCTGTGCGTGAAGCATTAGGGAGGATTGACAGCATGGACGAACTGGAGCAATGGCTGCAAAGCTACTATGAAGCGCTGCTTCAGCGGCTCGGGCGTCAGCGCGCCGGCGGTCCCTATTCAAGCCATGTATCGCAGGCGATCCTGCTCATTTTGGAGCAATATCCAAGCTACATCACACTGGAACTGGCGGCGAAAGCGATCGGTCTAAGCCCCTCGTATTTGAGCCGGATTTTTAAAGAGGAAACGAAGTCCACCTTCTCCGAATACGTCAATCGGGTGCGGATTGAGGCGAGCCGCAAACTGCTGGAGAGCGGGCAATATTCCGTGAAACAGATCAGCAGTCAGGTCGGCTTCGGCACGTACAACTATTTCTTCAAGGTGTTCAAGGAAATGACCGGCATGACGCCGCACGCGTATGTGAACCGGATCGGGAGAAAATGACCGTCAAATCAAATATGTGGAGTAAATAGTCATATTTTTATAATTTGCTGCCGAAATGGCTGCACTATAATGATTACACCAACACAGAAAACGCTTACAAATCATTCGCATTCATAGAAAAAAGGAGGTCACTACATGGTACGAAAACAGTGGGGGAAATCGGCGGTCAGCCTGATGCTCATAGCCGGGCTGGTGCTGGGAGGCTGCAGTTCAGGGTCAGGCAGCAAGGAGGCTGCACCGGAAGGGTCAGCGGCCACTGAGGTGAAGAAAGAAGGATTCCCGATTGTCGAGGAGCCGGTTCAGCTCAAAATGTTTACCCGGATCGCGCCGGTGAACGGGACGTTCAAGGAAATGCCGGTATTTCAGGATTACGAGCAGATGAGCAATGTGAAGGTGGAATTTATCGAGGCGCCGACAGACGGCTTCCAGGAGAAGAAAAACCTGCTGTTCGCCTCCAACGAGCTTCCTGACGCGCTGTACCGCTCTTCGCTGTCACCGCTGGAAGCGGTTCGCTACGGAGCTGGCGGCCAGCTTATTCCGCTGGAGGGTCTGATTGAGGAATATGCGCCGAACCTTACGCAATTGATGGAGGAGTACCCGGAGATCCGCGCGGCAATTACGACGCCGGAAGGGCATATATACGCGATCCCGGGGATCGTGACACTCGGCTCGGCACGGACGGACAAGAAGTGGATTAACACGGCATGGCTGGAGAAGCTGAATCTGGATATGCCTGAGACGACCGATGAGCTGTACGATGTGCTGGTTGCTTTCCGCGATCAAGACCCTAATGGCAATGGACAAAAGGATGAAATTCCGATGACCGCCCGCCTCGGGCTGCATATCGTCACGATGATGAGCGGGTCGTTCGGCCTGGATCAGCAGCTTGGCTATAACATCAACATCGAGGATGACAAGGTGGAAATCTGGATGGGCAGCGAGCGCAACAAAGAGATGCTGATGTATCTCAACAAGCTGTATACCGAGAAGCTGCTGGATCCGGAAGTGTTCTCGCATACAGAAGCGCAATATCTGGCGAAACAAGGCTCGGGCCAGACCGGGGTGTTCTTCGATCAGACGAACAACAATTTCCTGCCGATTGCCGATCAGTATGAAGGCATGTCGCCGCCGGCCGGCCCTCACGGAGACCGGATGCAGGCTCAGGCGTCGCCAATGCCGCGCGACTTTGGCGCTTTTGCCATCACCTCGGTGAACAACTACCCGGAAGTGACGATGCGCTGGATCGACTATTTCTATAGCGACGAAGGCTCGACGCTGCTGCGGTTTGGCCGTGAAGGCGAGCACTATGAGCTGAAGGATGGCATTCCGTACTACAAGGAAGCGTACTCCACTTCGGAGACACAGCCGAAGATCACCCCATACGCCGGTGGTGGCGCGCCGCATCTGATCAGCGAGCAGGTTGCTTCGTACATCAACCCGCCGCAGGTGCAGGAAGCCCAGAAGAAGCTGGATCCGTTCATGCCGGAGGTTCGCTACGCGGCACCGATGTTTGATGAGCAGACCGCGCAGCAGGTCAACATTCTCCGCAATGACATCGACAAGTACTATGAGGAGCAAAGCACGAAGTTTATCGCCGGCGCCCTCAGCTTTGACAAGTGGGGAGAGTTCCAGGAGACGTTGAAGAAGATGAAGATCGACGAGCTTCAGCAGCTGTATCAGGACGCCTACGACAAGATGGAGAAATAAGCGAGTTCATCGTTGGTAAGGAGTGGATGCTCATGAACATCAAGGAGGCCCCTGCGGGGGCCGATCTGTCTACCAGTCGTCCCAAGCGCGGCAGCCGTCTGCTCGTGCAGATGGCCAAACGATATGATCTGTATCTGATGCTGCTGGTGCCGATGGTTTGGTATTTGATTTTTCACTATGGTCCGCTGTACGGGCTGCAGATTGCGTTTAAGAACTTTAACCCGGCCAAAGGGATCACCGGCAGCGAGTGGGTGGGCTTCGAACATTTTACGCGCTTTTTCGATTCTTACTATTTCTGGCGGCTGCTTCGCAATACGCTGACGATCAATCTATTCTCCTTACTGCTGGCATTCCCGATTCCGATTATGCTGGCGCTGCTGGTGAACGAAATTCGCAGCAAAACCTTCAGCAAGTGGCTGCAAAATGTGACGTATATCCCGCATTTTATATCCGTGGTTGTTATCGTAGGGATCCTGACTGTCATGCTGTCGGCAAACGGACCGATCAACATGCTGATCCAGGCGCTCGGCGGTGATCCGATCCGGTTCATGGAGTCGGCCGGCTGGTTCAAGACGATTTTTATCGGCTCGAATATTTGGCAGAACATGGGCTGGCAATCGATCATCTACATCGCTGCTCTTAGCGGCATCAATCCACAGCTGTATGAAGCGGCCAAAATGGATGGAGCTTCCCGTCTGCGGCGCATCTGGCATGTTTCCTTGCCTGGCATCGTGCCGGTCATTGTCATTCTGCTCATCCTGGACGTAGGGCAGTTCATGAACATCGGGTTTGAGAAAATTTTGCTGATGCAAAACAATCTCAACCTTGAATCCAGCGATGTGATCTCCACATTTGTGTACACAACCGGGATATTAAAAGGGGAATACAGCTATACGGCGGCCATCGGGCTGTTCAACTCTGTCATTAACCTGACGCTGCTGCTGATGGTGAACCGCTTCGCGCGCAAAACGTCGGAGACGAGTCTATGGTAAAGGGGGAGGAGCTCCATGTCTCAGCGAAAGGCGGTTAAGAAACCGAAAGTCGCCATGTCTGACGAACGGTGGTTTGATATCGTTGTCTATGGCATCGCCGCAGTCATTATGGTGATTGTGCTGTATCCGCTGCTGTTTGTGGTCAGCGCCTCGTTCAGTGATCCGGCCAAGGTGCTCGGCGGAGAAGTGTGGCTGCTGCCCAAAGACGTGACGCTTGATGCTTACACCAACATCTTGCACAACGACAAAATCTGGCGGGGGTATGCCAATTCGATTCTGTACACCACCGTCGGAACGGTGATCAACATCTTGATGACGCTGCTGGCGGCGTACCCGCTCTCGCGTCCGGATCTCCCTTTGCGTAAAGGGATGATGCTGATTATTACGCTGACCATGTTCTTCAGCGGCGGCCTGATTCCGACTTACCTGCTGGTCAAGGACCTCGGGATGGTGGATTCGATGTGGGCGCTCATTATTCCAGGTGCTGTATCGACATACAACCTGATCGTGATGCGCACTTACTTCCAGTCCAGCATCCCGTGGGAGCTGCAGGAGGCAGCTCATATCGACGGCTGCTCCAATTGGCGGCTGCTCATCAGCATCATTCTGCCGCTATCGAAGCCGATTCTTGCGGTAATGGTTCTGTTCTACGCGGTAGGTCACTGGAATTCGTTCTTTAATGCGCTCATTTATATCCGGCGCGAAGAATTGTATCCGCTGCAGCTGGTGCTGAGGGAAATATTGCTGATCAGCCAATCGGACGCCGTCGATGGCAGTGTCGGGCTGGAGGATCGGGTGCTGCTCGCCGAGAGCATCAAGTATGCGGTCATCATCGTCTCAAGCCTGCCGGTGCTCATCATGTATCCGTTTGTGCAGCGGCATTTTGTTAAAGGGGTTATGATTGGTTCCATTAAAGGTTAAACGGCCAGGAGGGATTCGCTTGAACGCAAACGCAACGATAACGATCGACGGTAGACAGCCCAGCAAGCATACGATTCATCCATACTTGTTCGGGCATTTCGTAGAGGATATCCGCGACCATATGGACGCGATGCTGGCCTTCCCGCTCAAGGATATGGATTTCGAAAGCGATGCGGACGGAAGGACAGCGGTGTCCGGAAGTTGGAACGTTTACACGAACGGACGGAATACGAAGTATGCGCAGGAGGCGCCGGCTCCGGGGCATTCGGGTCGGGCGGTGCGCATCCGGATTTCAAGTGATGATGAGGCTTATGCAGGGATCGCCCAGAAGGCAGCGCTCAAGGGGCCGATGGAGTACACGGTCAAGCTGGTTGCACGGGCATCGATCGAGCTGAAGTATGTTATTGTGGAGGCAGCGGACCGGAAAACGGAGGAGCGGCTAGGGCTTGAACGCATCGACCTCGTTAGCCATGACTGGCAGGAGTACGAAGCCACACTGAACGTATCGCGGGCCTGCGCGGATGCGGAAATCCGGGTGTATGTCCCGGCCGATCACCCGAGGTGGCATGATCATGTGTCCACCGGGATGCTATGGCTGGATCATGTATCCTTGCTGCCCGCAGACAGCATCGGCTATGTCAAGCGTGAAGTGATGGATATGACCAGAGATCTGAATGCTGGAATGATGCGGCTGGCAGGCAACTATATCAGCGCTTACCACTTCGAGCATGGAATCGGCCCGGTGCTGGAACGGCCGGTTATGTACAATGAAGCGTGGGGGGGATGGACGAACAAATATTTCGGTACAGACGAGTTCATCCGCTTCTGCCGCGAGCTCGGGGTAGAGCCGATGATCTGCGTGAACGACGGCTCGGGCACGCCGGAGGAAGCGGCGAGATGGGTGGAATACTGCAACGGGGGAATCGATACCCCGATGGGCGCCAAGCGGGCGGCAAGCGGCCATCCGGAACCTTACCATGTCCGTTATTGGGAAATCGGCAACGAGGTGTGGGGGGACTGGCAGGTTGGCACCTGCTCTGCGGATCGGTTCGCCGAGCGCTGTGCTTCCTTCGCCAAGGCGATGAAGGAGGCCGATCCGTCAGTGGTTATACTGGCCTGCGGGCATACCGATCAGGACTGGAACCGGGCGGTGCTTGACATTGCAGGGGAGTCCATCGATTACTTGACGCTGCATTTGTACCACGGATTTGGCCGATTCGGCATGGATCGGAGAACGCCGGCCGAAGAGCGGTACAAGGCGATTGTCTCTTACTCCGAATGGACCCGGGAGGATATTCGGCAGACGGTCGAGCGCATTCAGGCGAATGAGAAGCATCGCCATGTGAAGCTGGCCATTACCGAGTACAATACGATGTTCTACCCGAACACCGTGCGCAAGGGGCTCCCGGATGAACACACCTTGGGAGCAGCGGTAGCCAACGCGGCCAACCTGAACGAAATGCTGCGGGCCAGCGATACCGTGCATATCGGGAGCTACTCCGACCTGGTGAACGGCTGGCTCGGGGGCTGCATCCGCGTGGGCGATTACTATGCCGATCAATATTGCGGCAAAGTGCCGGGATGGAGCGGCCGTGCCCTTACGATATACGGAACGCCGACCTACGAAGTATTGAAGCTGTACGCGAACCGGGAGATCCGGCGGACGCTTCCGGCCGAGGTCAAGTGCGGGACATTCTCTGTCCGCTCGAACAAGCCGGCCCCTTTCAATCTGGATGCATTGCCGGATCTGGACGTCACGGCGTGCACCAATGAGGACGGCAGCGTCATCACCGTATTTATGGTCAACCGCAGCCTCGAGGAAGTGAAGGTCGAGCTGAAGCTGGAGGGTGCCGAGCCGCTTGGGGATGCGCTGTTGTATGAAATTACGGGAGATTCTTTCGAAGAGATCAACTCCGTATTTGAGCCGGAACGGATTACCTGCCGGAAACGTGTACTCCCGGCAGAGGCATGGCAGCAAGGGTATCCGCTTCGTCCGACCTCGGTCTATGCCCTGGAATTGAAGACCAAGCAAGTCTAAACGCATTAGCAGAGCACGCGATTGTCACTTTGCAAGGATAAGGTGAATCGCGTGCTTTTTTTGTGCTGAACAGAACATGGTATTGGATCATCGGGTGTCCGTTTGGCTTCGAGGGTGGCTTTTATCGTGGACGGACAGATCAAGCTGATCGATTCCCCGCGTCAGCTGATGCTCAGGCAAGGGAGTAAGACGGTCCGCGTCGAGTATCGCAAAGGTGAAGAGCTCGCAGCTGAAGAATTCGCGCTTGATGGCATCGGGGGCAACGCTGCCTTTTTGCAGCTGATCAACCGCTACCCGGTGGAGACGATGCACTCTCAGGAAGCGACGCTGGAGCAGATTTTTATGGACACAACGGGGAGAAGCCTGACATGAGAGCGATGAACGCATTGATTTACGATATCCGCTTTCAGTTCCGGCATGGTTTTTATGCCGTGTATGTGCTGGTGAGCGCTTTATATGTGCTGCTGCTTTATTATGTATCGCCCGGTTATAAGGAGAGGACAGCACTGCTGCTTACTTTTTCCGATCCTGGGGCAATTGGCTTGATTCTTGCCGGCGGAATCGTGCTGCTTGAGAAGGATCAAGGCGTGCATGATAGCCTATTTGTGACGCCCCTGCGATTACATGATTATTTGCTTGCCAAGGCTTTGTCCATCGCAGCGATTTCGACGGTCTCAGCATGGGGGATTCAAGTGTGTGCCATCGGCCTGCCAGCAGCACCCGTTCCATTCACATTAGGCGTGCTGCTGACGTCTGCATTGTTTACGCTGTTGTCCATTGGGATCGTGGCGCGAGCGCGCAGCATGAACGGGTTTATCTGGCTGTCGCAGCTGTACTCGCTGCCGCTGGCCGTGCCGCTGCTCGGCCTGTTCCAGATTGGATCTTCTTCGCTATACCGGATTTTTCCAACGCAAGGCTCACTTGTGCTGCTGGGTGCGGCTCATGAACAGGTAATGATCGAGGAATATCTGTATGCGCTGGTTGTATTATCGATGGGCGTCGCCGCAGCGTACGGCTGGGCATACCGGTCGTTTGAACGGCGGGTATTGGCGCGGATTGGAAAAGGGGCGGACCTAACATGATGAACGCCCGGGCGCTGTTGAGAAACGATATTCGGCAAATGTTGAAAGATCCGATGCTGCTGGCCAGTGTAATTGGACCGCTGGCTGTGTTTGTTTTTGTACGCTATCTATTTCGTCCGCTTTCCGTATGGGTAGAAGGACGCTATGCCTTCGATATGATGTCGCATGCCGAATTCGCCGCGATGTTGTTGCTGACGGTCATTCCGCTGCTGGCCGGTGTGATGACCGGACTGTTGATGCTGGATGAACGCGATGAGAATCTGATTGCCTATTTCGCTGTAACACCGCTAACGCGCAAAGGATATTACCGTTATCGGCTGCTCCTGCCGAGTGGGCTCGCATGTCTGATGTCGGCGGTGTATTTGTTATTTGGCGGCATCGTCGATGTGCGTGTTGAGATGCTGTATCCTCTGCTGTTGACATCAGCTGAGGCACCTTGCATCGCTTTGTTTCTGGCCGCATTCGCTGCGAATAAGGTGGAGGGACTTGCGCTGTCCAAGCTGTGCGGACTGTTGTTTGTTGGACCTGTCCTGGTCTTCTTCGTACCTGGCCCCTGGCAGGCGGTTGGCATCATCCTCCCGACGTACTGGCCATCGGAGAGCTATCTGCAGGCAGCCTCCGGGGAGTCGGGGTTGGCAGCGGTGACGTTTGGCATCGGGGCTGCCTATCATATGCTGCTTCTCTATATAGCGGATCGCGCATTTGCGAAGCGGATGGATTAGCTGCAGGAATCAGGCGGTGATGTCGCAGCGGCAAATTGTCCTCAAGTTGTTGCACTGACGGTAGGCTCGACGATGGTAATCGTATTGTTTATGGTATCGAGATTAACGGTTGCCCCAATCGGCAATGCAGCTTTATACAAGCCGTGTCCGGTGGCCAGGTTCGTCATCAGCGGCTTGCCGAGAGGAACGAGGAACTCATTGATGACATCTTCATACGAAGTGCCGTAAGCGGCCAGGCAGCCCGTGCATTCACCCATCATAATGCCGATGCAGTCCTCGAACTTCCCGGCAAGCTTCAGATCATTCAAGTATCTGTAGACCGTATTGGTCGGCTCATGAGTGTCTTCAAGCACCAGGATTTTCCCGCGGGTATCGATCTCATAAGGAGTGCCGAGCGTATCGACAAAGGAGGTCAGATTACCGCCCACCAGCGGACCGGTCACATTGCCTGCCACCCGGCTGATCAGCGGCATCCCCGGCGGGTTCTCGATCATTCTCGTCATGGTGTAGAGGGAAGTCGCGGCAAAAAACTGATCAAAATTGTAAGCCGGCGTTTCCGGCTTGAAATCAATCAGCAGGAGACTGTGGAATGTCACTAAATCGGCATATTGATGGAGCGCGTTTAACAGCACCGTAATATCACTGTAGCCGGTCACGATTTTCGGGGATTGCCGGATCACTTGAAAATCGAGATACGGGAGAATGCCGGCTACACCTGTTCCGCCTCGCGTGGGCAGAATCATGTTCACCCGCTCGTCCTGAAACATCATCATCAGGTCAGAGGCCCGCTGCTGATCGGTACCGGCAAGAAACCCGTTTTGCGCATATACATATTGCCCGAGCACCACGTTGAACCCCATCGCCCTCACATTTTCGATCCGTGCATCAATCGTGCTTGCATCAAGCGGACTGCCCAGGGTGACGATTCCTATCGTGTCTCCGGGCTGTAACATTGGCGGACGTATCGGCATGGCCTTATTTTCCTCCCTTGATATTTAGAGAAGTTATAGTCATACCGATTATATTGGCAGAGTCCTTTGTGCAGTACACAAAAAGCGCGAAGGAACATACACGGAAATCATGGAAGACCCCAGTCATTTCCTCCTCAGAACAAATCCATCCTTTAAGGGCACGCTTGTCCCAGGGTATAACCTTAAGGGCCTCATACAATCAGCTCAAACCGATCCCCTAATATCAATTGCTTCGAGCGATGAATTTTCTTGCCGTCCGGACTGGAGACGGTGCTTCGTATACAGAGGAGCGGGTGACCCTCTTCAATATTCAAGTAAGTCGCTACATCAAACGAAGCGTATTCCATCACGATATATTTTCGCGATATGCCAAAGGCAATTTTGTATTTATCTCTTAAAATTTCGTACAGAGATTTGTGATTCAAATCCTCCTGCAGCAAGAAGGAATAAGACGAAGGCAGGCGTGTATACTCGACGGATACCGGGACATCGTCCGCATATCGGATTCTTTCAATATTGATGATTTTATCCCCAGGTTGTAACCCCAGATGTTCTTGATCTGCTATCGTTGCATCTTCAATGACCGATTTAATCACTTTAGCGCCAGGCTTCTTATTTTGCAGTCTGCAGGTATCGCTAAAACCAATGGTCTCCGCTACATTTTTCTTGATTCTGTCCTTCGTAATGAATGTACCTTTCCCTGGAATACGAACCAGGTAACCTTCAGAAGTCAGCGAATCCAAGGCAGCCCGGACCGTGACGCGGCTTACGTTATTGCTCTCGCTTAACTCGAGCTCCGTCGGGAGTTTGTCTCCCGGCTTCAGGACACCCGAATGAATGGATTCCAAAATTTTATCTTGAAGCTGTTTATATAAAGGGGCGGATTCAGAATGATCGACCATCAGTATTACCTCCGAACAATGTCATGTATTATATTGTTTTATTTTGATGTTTCTATTTTATAACAAAATGTACAATATGTGAACAGTACATACTGCGGTCGCATCGGGCTTATGCGATCATCTCCATCAAAAAAAGAAAAAACGCTATTGCTTCATGTATTACTTTGTGTTATTCTTTCTACGAAACATTCCAATACAAATCACCGGTGATTTTGTTGGATACAACATATGTATCATACAAAGGAGAAGAATATGGAAATAAAAGAAATTATCGAAAAAATTGTATCGGATAAAAAAGATGTGGGCGGTATTAAACAAGTATACTACGCAGCTTGTGGAGGTTCTTACGGCGCGTTTTATCCTGCAAAGACGTTTCTTGAGACCGAAGCAACTGAGATTAAAGTAGGGCTGTACAACAGCAATGAGTTTGTGCATAACACGCCTAGAGCCTTCGGAGAGAATTCGGTGCTCGTTGTCGCATCGCACAAGGGGAATACACCCGAAACGGTTAAAGCAGCGGAGATTGGCAAAAAAGCGGGAGTTCCAGTTATTGCGCTAACTTGGATCACCGATTCCCCGATTGCAGAGCATGCGGATTATGTCGTTAAGTATACCTTTGGCGAGGGCAAGGATATCGCTGGAGAGAAAACCATTAAAGCCCTGTTGACTGCGGTCGAGATTCTGAATCAAACTGAAGGATACACTCATTATGATACATTCATGGATGGCGTAGCCAAAATCGACCACATCGTTAAAAACGCTTGCAAGCATGTTGAAAAACGCGCGCTTACGTTCGCGAAAAATCACAAGGATGATAAAGTGATTTATACGATGGGAAGCGGTGCAGGCTTTGGAGCGGCTTATATGGAGAGCATTTGCATCTTCATGGAAATGCAGTGGATTAACTCGGCCAGCATTCATTCGGGTGAATTTTTCCACGGACCGTTTGAAATTACGGACGCCGAAATACCGTTTGTCCTTCAAATTTCCGAAGGCAGCACCAGAGCTCTGGATGAACGGGCGCTTCGTTTCCTGAACCGCTATGCCAAGCGAGTGGAAATATTGGACGCGAAGGATCTGGGTTTATCTACCATTGATAGCTCTGTGGTCGATTATTTCAACCATTCCTTGTTCAACAATGTATATCCGGTATACAACCAAGCACTGGCCATTGAAAGAGAGCACCCGCTTACGACACGCAGATATATGTGGAAGGTTGAGTATTAAAGAGGGGATATCTTATGACACAATACAAGGTTATCGGCATTGGCGACAATGTCGTAGATAAATATGTCCACCAGGGAATGATGTACCCTGGTGGAAATGCTCTGAATTTTAGCGCGTATGCCCGAATGAACGAGATGGAGTCAGCGTATTTGGGCAAATTCGGAAACGATCGAGTCGCTCAATACATTCAGCAGGTGTTGGATGAATTGGAGATCGAACATTCCCGAAGCCGGATCTTTGAAGGAGAGAACGGATATGCGCGGGTCACGCTGGAAGAGGGAGACCGCGTGTTTCTCGGCTCGAACAAAGGCGGGATTGCCAAGGAGAGGGCATGGGACTTCTCAGAAGAGGATCTGGAATATATTCGACAATTTTCTGTGATCCATACCAGTCTAAACAGCTATATCGAGCAGGATCTGGCGATTCTAAGGAAGTGTCAAGTCCCTATTTCCTATGACTTTTCGGTCCGCTGGAATGATGATTATTTGCAGCAAGTATGCCCTTATGTGGATATTTCATTTCTATCCTGCAGCCATTTGTCCGAGAAGAAACGGGAACAGGAGATGAGGAAGGCACAGCAGCTTGGCTCGACAATGGTGATTGGAACGGTTGGAGAAAACGGCTCCTACGCCCTTTATAAGGATCACTGGATCTACCAGCCGGCAGTGCTGACGGATACGGTGGATACGATGGGAGCGGGGGATTCCTATTTAACTGCATTTATTGTAGAGATGATCAGAGCCTCACGGGACGGACAGATTCTCTCCGGCCAGGACGATGAGATGCTGGACAAGATCAAAGCAAGCATGGAGAAGGGCTCCATATTTGCTGCGAAGATATGCCGGGTTCATGGCGCCTTCGGCTATGGAACCCCAATGATATAATGTTGCATCGGCTGCGTGTAAGCGCATTCAATAGGAGGTGGAATACTCGTGTTTTGGTTTCAACTGCTCATTATTATGATCCTGATATACTTCGGTGCTAGAAAAGGCGATGTGTTTATGGGGCTGCTTGGCGGAGTTGGGGTGGCGATGTTTGTCTTCATCTTTAATGTCCAGCCATCTGCGCCTCCCATTGATGTTATGCTGATCATTCTAGCGGTGGTGCTGGCGGCTTCCGCACTGCAATCCTCAGGCGGCCTTCAATTCCTCGTTCATATAGCGGAGAAAATGCTGAAGAAATCCCCTAAAAATATCACCATTATAGCGCCTGTCATATCCTGGTTGTTTACTTTTTTGTCGGGAACGGGACATGTTGTCTACAGTTTACTGCCGATTATGAATGAGCTCGCCATTGATAACAAAATCAGACCGGAGCGGCCGATTTCAAACAGCATCATTGCTTCCCAGCAGGCCATTACATGCTCGCCGGTTTCCGCAGCAACCGCAGCGATGATCGGTTTTATGGCTCCGCTTGGCGTTGGTCTCGGCACGATTCTGGCGATTGCAATCCCCGCCACGCTGTTGGGTGTATTGACAAGTGCGATACTCACAATCCGAAAAGGGAAAGAACTGGCGGATGACCCTGAGTATTTGCGGAGATTGGCGGAGGGATTAATCGTAAAACCGGAAGCGCAACAAGCCGAGAGTAAGAAAGCTTCCAAAGGAGCGAAGGCTTCGGTTGCAATATTCTTACTGGGTGTTCTTTTGATTGTGATCATGGGCATGTTTACAGAGCTGCGTCCATCCTGGGGGCAGGGCGAAGAAACCGTCATTTTATCGATGCCATACACGATCGAAATGATCATGCTGGTATGCGCCACATTAATTATTATCTTTGGACGTCCGGTGATTGAAACGATTCTGAACGGCCCGATATTCAGGGCTGGGGCGTTGGCGATGGTATGTGCCTTTGGACTGGCTTGGATGAGCAGCACCTTCATCAATGGACAAACCGATTTCATCCAGGAGCATGTAACCTCCATTGTACACGGACACCCGTGGACGCTGGCTGTGATCATGTTTATCGTGGCCGCTTTAACGACAAGTCAAGGAGCCACAACGTTAATTATGGTGCCGATTGCGATCGCATTGGACCTGCCTCCGTACATTATTATCGGGGCTTGGATGGCGGTGAATGCCAACTACTTCCTGCCGGTTGCATCCCAGTGTCTAGCTGCTATTTCCTTCGACACGGCGGGCACGACGAAAATTGGACGCTTTGTGCTCAATCACAGCTTTATGATTCCTGGACTGATTAATACGCTCATATCCGTGACCGTGGCTACTTTGATTGGAAGCGCTTTAATATAAGAGGCGAGGAAAGGAGGAGCTCCCGCATGATTCAGTTATCACAGGTCGCAGCTGCGAATTATCACTACAAACGATACTCCATGGACTACTTTTTGGACTCCGTCACGCGGCTCGGATTTCTTAATATTGAATTATGGGCATCTGGGCCGCATTTTCATCTGGACTATTTTACACCACAAGACGTAAAGGCGCTTCAGCATAAAATCAAAGAGAGAGGGCTAAAGGTCATCTGTTTAACGCCTGAACAGCATGTATATCCGGTAAGTATCAGTCATCCGGATCCGGAATACCGCAAAAGAAGCGTGGCGTTTTTCCAGAGACATATTGAAGCTGCTGCACTTCTGGAATGTGACAAAGTCCTGGTGACAACCGGAATCGCTTATTTGGATGCCGACGAGAATGAAGCCTGGAAATGGTGTCAGGAATCTCTGAGCGAGATTTGCAAAACCGCTGAGAAGGAGGGAGTCCTTCTTCCTATGGAAGCATTCACTTTCTATTCCACGCACGTGTTCAACCGAGCAGCGCACATTGCTAAGATGATACGCGAGGTTGGCAGCCCGAATTTGAAAGGGCTTGCGGATACGGATGTGATGGCGACCACGGGCAAGGATACTATCCACGATTTCATCAGGGAACTGGGCGATGATTTAAGCCATGTACATTTTGTTGACGGCAATCCCGGAGGGCATCTTGTGCCTGGTGAAGGCAAGTTAGACATGGATGAAGTGTTGAAGGCGCTTAATGAAATCGACTATAAGGGATACCTGGGGTTGGAACTGCTGGACCGAAGATATATTTTGGAGCCGGAACTCGCGATGAGGGACGCGCGAGCCTGGTTCGCGGAGCGCTTAGGAGAACATTAGGAGAAGGAGTGAGGCACCAATGAAAGCGGACATCTATGCACATGAAGGACAAGGGATTCAGTGCGTTTATAGAAACGAGAAGTGGCTGGTATGCATTAAGAACTGGAAACCGGACAACGATATCAACGGGCTGTACCGCTTGGAAGTTCACCGTGAAACTGATGAGCAATTCATCTTGGTTCATGGCCAAGCGATCCTCATTGTTGCAGATCGTAAGGATAATCAATTCGATATCGAACTGATCAGAATGGAAGCAGGCAAAGTGTATAATGTGCCTCAGGACATCTGGTTCTATACGATCATGGAGAAAGATGCAATCATGATGTATGTCCAGGATGCCAATACCACAGAAGAAAACAGTGAGTACTGCAATTTGAACGAAGCTGAGTTAGCTTATATCAGAGCCAGAGCTGGTGAAATTTTGAATACGTAAGTAACTCGTAGGGCCGATTCCTGAAGAAGGGATCGGCTTTTTTTATTGATTTTATATAACACTAGCGTAATCCGATATGCTAGCATAATATTATGATTACGCTTACATTGGTGACGAGAAGGCAATATGGGGGACGAGAAAAGGGTCATTGGTATATCAGTTCAGGCATGTTAAAAAGGAGGGGTGCAGCAATGCTGCAGGTGCTTCTGGTGGATGATGAGCCGTGGGTGCTTGAAGGGCTGCGGTCCATGGTGAACTGGCAAAGACACGGATTCGAGGTATGCGCGGAGGCGATGGACGGCTCCAGTGCGATGATGATGATAACCAAGCTGCGGCCGGATCTGGTGCTGACGGATATTCGCATGCCGGCTGTTAGCGGATTGGAGATGATTGAGCAGGCCCGGCGTACGATTGCCAAGCCTCCCCAATTTATCATTTTGAGCGGGTATGATGATTTTGAGTATGCCAAGATCGCGATGCGAAACCGGGTGGCTGATTATTTGCTCAAGCCGATTGATGAAGAGGAGATCGAGCTTGTGCTGGCCCGCATCAGCCAGCGAATAACCGAGGACCGCATCACCGCACAGCTCTGGTCTCATCAGCAATCGCTTGTGATCAACCATATGCTGAACCGGCTGGTTCAGGGCGAGAGCGATGAAGGGCTGGAGAAGGAAGCGGCAGCACTTCTTAAATGGCAGGAGGACACCGAGGTGCGATGTGTGTTGGTGGAGGCCAGTCCGCATTTGCACAGCCTGCTGCCGGCCATACAAAGGAGCCTGTCGTCTGCGGGGCGAACTTTTCAGGATAGCAGAAACCGGATTGGCATCGTTGTAAGTGCGGCTGACATGGCAAAATCGCAACTGGAGGAGCTGCTGGAGCAGATATGCCAGGAGTATTCCACTCCTGAACAGCAAGTGGTGCTGGCGGTGAGCGAGCGGGCGCACGGCTTGCGTTCTATCCGAAAGCTGTACAGACAGGCGCTGGACATTTGCACAGCCAAACAAAGTGAAGGGAAATCGGGGGTATATTGGCACTGTGCCCGCAGTGTCAGCGACGGAACGGAAGGCGGAGCGAAATACGGGGTGAAGCAGCTGTTGACTCAGATCGCGGCAGGACAATCGGATGGTATGAAGGCAGCGGCGGAAGAGATCTTTGCAGCGCTTGCGCGGAGCAGGTCGGGAATTCCGGCGGTTACCGCGTTCATTGCCAATCTGGAGCTGGAGCTGTGCCGTTACATCGTTCGCTCCGGCGGCGATGCGGATCTGTTCATGCAGCAGATGCGGGAGGGAGGCGGCGCATTGGCGGAACTGGAGGACTATGCAGCTCTCAAGGCGTATATGCTCCGGCTGTGTGCGGAAGCGGCCGACCTGTTCGTCCGATTGCAGCACGAGCATGAGCAGAACACGATACGGCAGGTGATTCAGTATGTGGATGAACAGTTTCGCTCGAAGCTGAAGCTGCGCGGTCTGGCTGACAGGTTCCATATGAACCCGGCTTATTTGGGGCAAGCGTTCAAGAAGCAGACCGGGATGCCTTTCAACGACTACATTAACACCAAGCGGGTGGAGGAAGCGAAGCGGCTGCTAAAGCGATCGCAGTTGAAAATATCCGATGTCGCCCGTCAGGTTGGATATTCCAACACCGATTATTTTATAAGCAAGTTCAAACAGGCTACCGGCGTGCTGCCCTCGGTATACAAGCAGCATGACGGGACGGGCAAACCGGCGGATTGAGCCATAGCGGGGGCGGTGTACAGATGCGCAGAAGATTCAGGCTGCGGGGATGGATTAATGATATTCCGTTAAGGTACAAGTTTTTGCTCGTTTTCCTGGTCGGGGTACTGCTGCCGATTCTGGTGATTCATATTCTGCTGATGGACCGGATGTCCGGTTTCATCATGGAGCGGGAGCAGCAGAACCTGGATATTTCGATGGAGCGGGCTCGAAAGGATATTTACGATTTTATCGAGGGCGGCGTGGCCGTCAGCCATGCGCTCAACACGGATAAGGCACTATATGAGATGCTGGACCGAACCTACACTGGCCCGATCGATTTTTACGACACGTTTGACGAGAAGCTTCGGAATCGGGTAGCAAGCTACATCCCGGTGAATCGCCAAATTTTAAGAATCGGAATCTTTACCGACAATCCGACCATTGTGCCGGGCGGAAACTACTATGTCATTGATGACGAGGTGAAGAACAGCGAGTGGTACCGGTTGTGGAGAGCATCGGAGCATCCGGTCACGGTCGCTTCATACCAGGCAGCGCAGACGAACGACCGAACACAGACGGTGCCGTTCCTAAGTGTGATTGAGCAGATGGACTATTATGATTCCTATAGCAGATACAACAAGGTGCTGCGGATTGATATTGATCTTGGCATCATCTATGAAGTCATTGCCCGTGAGCGAAATTATTTGGATTTATATCTGATCAACGAGCAGGATGAAATCATTATGTCCGTAGCAGGCTACCGCAAGGCAGGAACGGAAGGGTATCCCAAATTTGAATTTACAGAGGACCTTCTGCAGCAGGGGGCCGAGATCGTGTCGATTGGCAGCGCCCGCTACGTCAAAGGCTGGCGTCTGATCGGAATACCGCAAGGAGCAAGGGTGGCTAATGCGATGTTTGAAATGCGGCTGTATGTCGGTCTGCTGGCCATTGCGGTGACGCTGATTGCATCGATTTTTATCTATGTGCTCCTCCGATCGTACCACTACCGGGTGAAGCGATTGTCCCGACATATGCACAAGGTGACCAATGAGAAGTTCGACCTGATCGAGATCGATGAGGGACGTGATGAGATCGGCGGGGTGATCCGCAATTTCAACCGGATGACCACGAGGATCAACTCGCTCATCAACAATGTATACAAACTGGAGATCCAGAAGAAAAGCCTGGAGATGGAGCAGGTGCGGGCAGAACTGAACTTTCTGCAAAGCCAGATGAATCCGCATTTTCTGTTCAACACGCTGAATGCCATTCTGGTGGTCTGCACGAAGCATCAATATACGGAAGTGACGGACATCATTAAGAGTCTGTCCAAGCTGCTGCGCCGTTTGCTGCAGTGGAAGGAGGATCTGGTCACGCTTGAGGAAGAGATGATGTTCATCGAAATGTATTTGAAAATCGAGAAGTTCCGTTTCCGGGACAAATTTGAGTATGAGTTCGACATCGACGAGAAGACGCTGGGCTACAAAATTCCGAAAATGAGCATCCAGCCGCTGGTGGAGAACGCCTGCAAGCACGGGATTCAAACGGTCAAGTCGATGGGGCTGATCAGGGTTACAGCTTCGGTGGCGGATGCCATGCTGCGCATCGTCATCTCTGATAACGGCAAAGGCATTGAGCCGGAGAAGCTGCGGGAGATGCTGGTATCGATGCGCAGTGAAAATGCGCATGGCAACAGCGTTGGCATTCGCAATGTGTACCGCAGACTTGAGCTGTATTATAACGATCAGGTTCGTTTTGACATTCGAAGCAGTCTGAATGAAGGAACCCATGTCTCCTTCGACATTCCGCTTCAGCTGCTGGACAATCCGGATTCGAATCAGGGGGAACTCTAATGGGAAACACGGTGTTCAAAGTGCTGTTGATTGACGATGAGCCCGGAGCACTGGAAGGGATGCAGCTGTGGATTGATTGGGCAAAGCTCGGGTATGAAGTATGCGGTAGCTGCGAAAATGGTGTGGAAGGTCTCAAGCTGATGGAGCAGCTGCGGCCCGAACTCGTCATTACGGATGTCCGTATGCCCTTGATGGACGGACTAGAGCTGATCGAGGCGTGGAGGCAACGAGGGGGCTGGCCGGTCCGGTTTGCCATCGTCAGCGGGTACAGCGAATTTCAATACGCGCAGAAGGCGTTACGCTTTGGCGTCTCCCACTACTTTCTCAAGCCGATTGATGAGGAAAGTGTGTCGGAGGAGCTGAGAGGGATTTACAAGGAACTGCTGGGCGAACAGGAGCGTCAGCGCATCCACCGGATCGCTTCCTATGAAGAAGCGGTGACCGCGATTGAGAGCCTGCTCTATCCCCAGTATGCGTCTGCGGAGAAGCAGAGAGTCATTGATCGCCTCTCCGAGCTGTGTGAGGCATGGAATGTGTGTCTGATCCAGGCGGATGCACAGAGACGAATGGAGCTCAAGGAGCGTCTGCTGTTCGCTCCCCATGATCCGAGGGCATCGTACTGGATTGATCTGGATAACACCGGATCGGCTCTTGTGTTCGGGTATGCCCCGAATGAAGACGGGCCGGACGGCATAGGCCGCATTCAGCGACTGGCGAGTGTGGCCGGCAGCTCGCGGGAATTCATCGGATTAGGAAGGGGCACGCCTTCCCTGCGCGGGATTGAAGCCAGCTACCGCGAGGCGAAGGAGTTGCTGCAGCTTCAGTTTTATGAATACGTGCATACCGGAATCAAGCGGCGCAGCGCTGTACAGCTGCGAGCCTTCAACTATCGCTACGACCAGGTCAGTCAGGCGGACCGCATCATCACCGCGCTTCAGCTGCTCGATAAATCAGGCTTCGAGGAAGCGGTATGGGCTGCGGCGCGGCATTTCCGCGATGAATGGGTTGCGCCCGAGATTGTCATCCATTTTGTGGCCCATTTGTTTTTCCAGATCAGTGAGCTGGTTAAAGAGATGCCGGACGCAGCTGAACGTCTTCTGGAGAAATACAATCCGTCCCGCATCCCGGGCCAGGCGGTAATGATGGATGATTTGATCGATCAGCTGCGTGCATTCGGATTTGAATGCATCGATCTGCTGCTTGAGGAGAACATGCGTGTCTCCCAAGGAATCATTCACGACATCAACCAATATATCCGGGCCCATTACCGCGAAGCCTTGACCATTAAGAAGCTGGCGGAGATCTTTTACCTGCACCCGGTGTATCTGGGGCAATTGCTCATGAAGAAGAATGGTGTCGGATTTAACGAGTGGGTGCATAACCTCCGGATTGAGGAGGCCACCCGGCTGCTTCGGCTTAACCAGTATAAAAACAGCGAAATCGCGGAACAGGTAGGCTATGTGAATTACAGCCAGTTCCTGAAACAATTCGAGAAACGATTGGGAATGTCCCCTAATGAATACAAAAACAGGAACTAAAGTTTTTAGGGGTAATGCTTTAATTGTGTTATAGTTTCGCGCTTGGCAGCGCTTTTACAATAAGGATAAGTTATTGAAAGGGCTTTCAGTCCCTGGAATAACCATATCATTTCGGAGGTGCTTTATATGGGGGGAAAGAATAAGTCGGTACTCCGGTTCAGCATGATGCTGCTGCTTTCGCTTGGTCTCGTACTATCGGCTTGCAGCGGCGGTAACAACCAGGGAGCTGCCAAGAACGATAATAACGGACAGGCAGCCGGGGATAATGTTGCGAATGGAGTCGAGCCGTTTGAAATTTCGGTTTTCATCGGTCAGCCCGACCAACAACCAACACCTGACAACAAGATTTATAAATTAATCAGGGAAAAGACAGGAGCATCCTTCAAATTCGAGTTCCTGGCAGGCGATATTGACCAGAAGCTCGGCGTTATGATTGCAGGCGGCGATTATCCGGACATGATGACAGCGAATCAAAAGCTGACAGCTGCCGGTGCCTTTATCCCGCTCGAGGATTTGATTGAAGAACATGCGCCAAACTTGAAGAAGCATTATGAGAAGTACTGGAACATGATGAAAGACCCGAATGACGGTCATATTTACAATCTTCCAAACTACGGTGTAACGAATGCGGACGTTACCTCGTCTTGGTATTCGGGCCCGGCTTTCTGGATTCAGAAGGACGTGTTGGCAGAGGCGGGATATCCAGAGGTTAAAACCTTGGATCAATATTTTGACTTGATTAAACAATACAAGGAAAAGTATCCGACCATCGACGGTACGCCGACGATCGGCTTTGAAATTCTGAACTATGACTGGAAGAACTGGGGGCTGTTCAATGCTCCTCAGCATTTGATTGGTCATCCGAACGATGGCGGTGTGGTCGTTAAAGACGGCAAGGCGGAAATTTTTGCCGACAAGGACTATGCCAAACGTTATTATCAAAAGCTGAACGAAATGAATGCCCTGGGTATTATCGATAAAGAAGCGTTCACCCAGAACTTTGACCAGTATATGGCAAAAATATCCAGCGGTGCAGTTCTTGGTATGTTTGACCAGCACTGGAACTTCCAAAGTGCAGAGGACGCGCTGATTACTCAGAAGAAAGATGAAAGAACGTATGTCGGTCTTCCGCTTGTATTTGATGAAGGCATCCGGGATCATTACAAAGATCGTCCGGCTTTGAACCTCAATAACGGTTTCGGGATCACGGTCAACGCATCCGAAGAGCAGGCGATTCGAATTATCAAATTGTTGGATACGCTGATTCAAGAAGATTGGCAAAAAATCTTGTCCTGGGGGATTGAAGGGGAAGATTACATTGTCAAGGACGGCCGCTTCATGAAAACGCAAGAGCAACGCGATCAGTTTACCGATGCAACCTGGAAGCTCGCGAACAAAGCCGATTCTTTCCACGGTCAAGCACCAAAAATGGAAGGTTTATTCTCGGACGGCAACGCTACAGATGCCGCTGCCCAGCCTGAAGAAATGGTAGCCGCTTTGAGGGAGTATGACAAGAACTTCCTTGCCCAATACGGTTTCAACAGCTATGTTGACTTCTTCAGTCCGGCTCCTGAGAACGACATCGCTTACCCGGCATGGTCTGTCGACCTGGTAGACGGATCTGAAGCGAAAATCGTGAATACGAAGCAAAATGAGTTGTCCACGAAGTTCTTACCGAAAGCCATTCTTGCTAAACCAGAAGAATTCGACAGCGTCTGGGATGAGTACGTCTCTGAAATCCGCAAGCTCAACATCAAGGCTTATGAAGATCGGATTAATGAAGTGCTGCAATGGAGAAGAGACACTTGGTCTGTTAAGTAAGGCAACGGAAGGTAGATGAATCGGAAACGGGAAGGCTTCATGCCTTCCTTGTTTACGAAATATGGGGTTTTGGGGAGAACAAACTTATGGAAGAGACCTTTGTCAAAGACTCTGCCGTCCGGAAGCCTAAGACAAACAAGAAAATCACCTGGGCCGTACTCAAAGAACAGAGACAGTTGATCTATATGTCGGTGCCTCTGATGGCTTACATCATCTTGTTTGCCTACGTTCCTATTTGGGGATGGACCATGGCTTTCCAGGACTACAAGCCGGCTAGAGACTTTAGTGAACAGACGTGGGTAGGATTTAAACATTTCGAATTTCTTTTTAAGGATGAAAGTTTCCTGCAAGTGCTTCGCAATACGCTCGCAATGAGTGTTATCAATATGATTCTCGGCTTTACGACTGCAATTATCCTTGCATTGCTACTGAATGAAATCAAGAAAGTGGTTTGGAAAAGAACCGTACAGACGATCTCCTATCTTCCGCACTTTCTATCCTGGATCATCGTAACCGGGATTGTGGCGACGAGCTTGGCTTCGGACGGAATCATCAATGATATCCTTATGAAGCTGCATCTCATCAAGGAGCCGATCCAATGGCTCAGTGAAGGCAAATACTTCTGGGGAATCGTCGGGGCGTCGCATGTTTGGAAAGAAGTCGGCTGGAATACGATTATATATTTGGCTGCGATGGCATCCATCGACCCGGCGCTTTATGAGGCTGCCGATATGGACGGGGCAAGCCGCTATCGGAAAATGTTCCATGTCACTTTGCCGGGCATTAAGCCAACGATCATCATTCTGTTGATCATGCAGGTCGGTCACATTCTGGAAGCAGGATTCGAGGTTCAATACTTGCTGGGCAACGGCCTTGTTGTCGACTGGTCGCAAACGATTGACATTTTCGTGCTGAAGTACGGGCTTGCCCAAGGAAATTACTCATTAGCAACGGCTGCCGGTATATTTAAAACGGTCGTTAGTGTGACGCTGTTATTGATTGCAAACGGAGTCGCGAAACGGCTAGGGGAAGAGAGGCTGCTATAATGGCAAATCAACCAACCAGCCCTGGGCCAGCAACTGCTGCCGCAGCGCCTAAATCCGTCAGAAAAAAAAGAGTAGAGCCGATCCTTTTTAATACGTTCAATACCTTGTTCATGATAGGTCTTGTCATTGTCACATTATATCCGTTCCTGAACACGATCGTCGTTTCCCTGAATGCGGGGAATGATACGATCCGGGGCGGAATCTATCTCTGGCCGAGGGAATTTACTTGGCAGAATTACAAGGCGGTATTTGCTTCGGGAACGATATATGATGCGTTCTGGGTTTCCGTGGCACGAACGGTGCTTTCAACGCTGCTGAATCTGGTCTTGACCACGATGCTGGCATATACGCTGAGTCGTCGGGAATATGTGTTCCGCAAGCCGATTACATTGATCTTTATTCTGACGATGTACTTTAACGCCGGTTTGATTCCTGGATATTTTCTGATGAAGGACTTGCACCTGCTGAATTCATTCTGGGTATATGTAATCCCGTCGATGATCAGCGCATTCAATATGATCGTTATCCGGACGTATATCGGAACGATTTCGGAAAGCTTGGTCGAATCGGCAAGAATTGACGGAGCCGGGGATTTTAAAATCTTCGTCCGGATCATCTTCCCGCTGTGTAAGCCGGTGCTGGCAACTATTGCGCTTTTCGTGGCCGTGGGAGCTTGGAACTCCTGGTTCGATGCATTCATCTATACCTCCTCCCGCCAAGAGCTGAGCACTTTGCAGTATGAGCTGATGAAGCTGCTGTCATCCAGTATGAACGCGAACAGCAATCCGGCAGTGGCTGCCGGAGCCGGGATGACGCAGGACGCTGCTGTGAACATGGTAACGCCGATTTCGATTCGCGCTGCCGTAACGGTCGTGGCATCCGTGCCGATTCTTCTGGTTTATCCATTTGTGCAAAAGTATTTTGTTGTCGGTCTGAATGTCGGCGGTGTCAAAGAGTAAGCAGACACACATGAAAACACCGGTTCAAGCAGGAGTGCAGCTCCTTGCCTGATCCGGTGTTTTGTTTTGACCAAGGGGTCCCGCTCCGCCCCGCAGGTGCGTGGCGAAGCGTGCAGCGGTCCCTGGCTGCTCCACCTCGCAGGTGTGTGGCGAAGCGTGCAGCGGTCCCTGGCTGCTCCACCCCGCAGGTGCATGGCGAGGCGTGCAGCGTTCCCTGGCCGCTCCGCGCCGCAGGTGCGTGGCGAAGCGTGCAGCGCTTGGATAATTCAGCTGTGGATCGCGTGTTCTCGCGGGTTACGGAATATCGTGCGGATCACAAATTCAGGAATGATCAGCAGCAACGCGATGGAGCTGTATACGCTAATGGTGTAGCTTAACGGGTAATCCAGACCGATCCCGTAATGCAAGAGCGTGGTAATGAGATGAATCAGCATATTGGTGAAACAAAAAGCGTAGCTGCGGATCATCCAGTTGCGGTGCCGGATCATTCGCTTCTTTTTGATTTGCACGAGCGCCATGATGGTGATAAACGGCCAGATCATATTCAGTAAGTTGAATCCGATGCTGCTGACCCTGCCCCCTGTAGCGTAAGGAGCCATATATCCGGAGGTTAGTACGACGATGAGTACGGACACGATATAGAGGTAGCCGTTGATGCGATGGAACCGGCGGCTTTTTTCCAAAAGACGATTGGAGAAATTAAGCAGCCCGGAAGCCATAGCAACACATGCGAATGCAACATGAACGTACATCACGTTTAACCAGACCGGGAGGTTGAGCGTCCGCCGTAGTCCTGTTTTATGGCCTATAAATCCGGCGGCACTTGGATCAATGACATAATTTTTGACCAGTGAGTAGAAGATGAAAATGATGGTGATCCCAGCGAGGAGCCGGAATAAAGTTTTGCGTCGATTCATGGATTCGTAAACCTCCAGAGATGGGAGAGCGATGAACGTCTCTCGCTCCCAAATTTCAGTTCGGATCAGGACGGTCAGGATCTTCGCGTGCCTGTCAATTTCGAGGCAGGCAGCATGCCGGCTTTGGCAACACCGGTCATGCGATCAGTCTCGACGGCCACTTCAAATTTCAGGTTCAATCGCATTGGCTTCGTGACGCGCAGCGACCAGATCAGCTTGCCATCCTTTAGCACAGGATTCAGGAAAGGCACCGTCTCGTTTGCCTGAGTTGCCTGACCCTGAATCTGTCCATCTACAGAGGATATCGACAGCATGACCTGCATATTTCCGATTGGCGTAGCGATGGCAATATCCCAGTCTCCATCGAAGGCAGAGGCCGGTAAGGCGGTATCCTTCAGGTAGGGCATGCTTCCAACTAGCTCGGAATGATCTTCCTTTAGGTGATCCGCCTCGGAATACCCTGTCTCGATGTCATCCGTCCTGGCATGATCCGTAACGGAGTGTCCCGTCTTGGCATGCTCCATCTCGGATCGTGCTCCGCCGTCCTTCCGTGCGGCTTGTCCCGGATCCATTCCGGTATTTCTCCAGACAGTACCTCTTCGTTCGAATTCGAACAGCTGCTCAACCGCATGCGCTATTTTGGGTCCGAGCTCGCGTTCCACCAGATATAGTGCTACATCGAGCCCAGAAGTAACGCCGCCGCCGGAGACGAGATTGCCATCATCCACAACGCGTGCTGCAACCGGGATCGCTCCAGCGGCGGCCAGCACCTCCATACCCATATGGTGGGTAACCGCATGCCTTCCCTCCAGCAGGCCGTTCATCGCAAGCAGCAGCGACCCGCCACATACAGTAGCGACGATGATGTCCTGCTGGAGCGCCTGTCGCTCATCTTTCTGCTCCTCGATTGCCTGTCGTTCAAGCGCCTGTCGCTCGTCTATCTGCTGACCAACCGCTGGCCGTTCAAACACCTGGCGCATCAAACTGCCCAGCTCCGTTTGCGCGGCTCTGCCGAGAATGGCTGGGATAGAATCGGGGCCATCGCCCTCCACCTCCCCGGCCGCGCCGGGGACAAGGATAATGCCAGCTTGCTGTGGGTTCAGCTTGCCGCTGGCTTCAATCTTTAAGCCGCCCATGCCGCTCGGAACGGATCGGGGCCCCTCGGCAGTAACCAGTTCTACATGGAGCGTACCGCCTGCGATCATGGCAGCGGCGCAAAAGACTTCATAAGGAGCTATGGCATCCATTAGATCAAAACCGTCAAACAGTACAATTTGAATTTTTATGATGTTGATCCTCCTTCTCGTCTTCCGTTAAAGGAATGTTCATAGAAGAATCGTAACAAACGAATATCTCAAACAAGGCGTCCAAAAAGTCACAAAACAATAACAATGTATCACAAATCAGGAGTGTGCGTTAGCTTCCTATGAAATAAATGATAAACTGGTTCCAAAGGTGGGATATTTGTGAGTGAAAAGACAACGATACTTGTGGTGGATGACGATGCCAGCATCGTGGAACTGCTGCGGGATTTTTTAGAGTTTGAACAATTTCATGTGTTGACCGCGTATGATGCGCAAGCGGCGTGGTCTCTCTTTACGAAGCACGCGGTTCATTGCATCGTGCTTGATGTCATGATGCCGGGACAGAGCGGCTACGAGCTGTGCCGCCGGATTCGGGCGGAGAGCGAGGTGCCGATCCTGTTCCTGAGCGCCCGCAGTGACGACGTTGACAAAATTCGTGGACTGACGCTCGGAGGGGATGATTATATTGTTAAAACAGCTTCTCCCGGTGAAATCATCGCCCGTATCCGTGCGGTACTGAGGCGTTCGGCTTCGCCGCAGCGTCCAGTGGAGCGGACACTTGAATACGGACGCATTAAGCTTAATTTGTCGGCAAGGGAAGTGTTTGTAGACGGGGAGAAGGTGGTGCTGACCCCTAAGGAGTATGAATTGCTGCGGTTGTTCGCGGAGCATCCGAGGCAAGTGTTCACATATGAGCAGCTGCTGGGGAAGTTCTGGGAAGGCATCGGCGACAGGCACACCGTGCGTGTGCATCTGGGGCGGCTGCGTGAGAAGATCGAACAAGACCCGAATCAGCCGAAGCACCTGATCAATGTATGGGGCGTAGGCTATCGTTTTGATGAGGGAGAATAATATGAAAACTGTGCGAATTCGTACGTTTACCATCATCTGTTTACTATTGATGTTTATATTGCCATGGACGTTTTTTGTGGCATCTCACTATATGGAGAATCGGACATTCCGCTTATCTGAATCCCGGTCGCATGAGCAGAAGGTCCAGCAGCAGCTGGACGAAATGATCGGCAGGATTGAAGCGGGAACGGAAAGCTGGATCGACCCGGCGTGGCAGCGGGAATTGAAGGACAAGCTGCAGGCAGTGGAAATGGATGCGGTACTTCTGTCTGCTTCAGGAGAGGAACTGTTTCGTTCCGATCCGGATCGCCGGGGCACTTCATCGTCAACCGAGCGGTTCTCGATTATTGTGAATGGAGAGCTGCATGGGAAAGCTATCATCTATCTGCCTTCGTCGAACATGTCGCTGATCCTTTCCATATTTGCCGGGCTGATTCTGGCATTCTTTGTCATGGGGGCAGCGATGCGCAGGCTGCTCTTAAAGCCGCTGGAGAAGATGAGTGTGGCGGCAAGGCAGATCGCGGAAGGAGATTGGGACGTGGAACTGCCTCGATCGGGGATTACCGAGATTTCCGAAGTGCGTGACGGATTTGCCGTGATGGTGAAGGGACTGCAGAACTCCTTTCAAAAGCAGGCACAATTGGAGAAGGAGCGCCGATTTGTCATCAGCGCCGTTGCCCACGATTTGCGTACGCCGCTGTTTGCTTTGCGTGGTTATTTGGACGGCCTAGAGCAGGGAATCGCCCGGTCGCCTGAACAAATATCGAAATATGTGGCGGTATGCAAACAGAAGTCCGAACAGCTGGGTCTGCTCGTAGAGGATCTGTTTACTTTTACAAAGCTGGACTATCTGGAGGCCAAGCTAAGCATGGAAGAGGTGGATGTGAAGCTGGTGATGGAGCGGGCGGTAGACAGTCTACGACCGTTGGCGGAGCACAATCAGATGGTGATCAACAGTCAACTGGCTGGGCCGTGCATGATTAGCGGCGATGCCCATCTGCTGGAGAGGGCCATGAACAATCTGCTAGACAATGCGGTCAGACATACACCGTCAGGCGGTGCAATTGAAGTTCGCTGTAGCCAGGATGACGATCGCGTGGTTTTCGAGATTCGGGATGCCGGTTCAGGATTCTCGACAGAAGACCTGGAGCGGGCATTTGAACCTCTTTACCGGGGGGAAACTTCCCGAAGCCGTGCGACGGGTGGAAGCGGTCTCGGGCTCACCATTTCGCAGCGAATTATCCGGCGACATGGCGGTGACCTAATTGCGGCCAATCATCCGGAAGGAGGAGCGGTCCTGCGCGGGTGGTTCCCTGTGTGGCATCCGGGAAACGCCCTTGGTTTGATCGAGACAGCGCTGGATGGAGATCGCGTGTGAGTTTTTATTGATAATTCGCTTTCCCAGAACCCTTGCGCAGTTATCCCGTTTAATCAGGACAGCAAACAAACAGAACAGACTGGCTAGGCGCCCCTTGTGGCCATCCAAATACAATATGTTCAGAGATGCTGTGATTTCATATGGTTTCCAACATACTGATCATGCAACAGCGGCAAGGGAGGGATTACATTGGCGGGCGATCAACTGCCTGTAGGAAATCCGCGGCACGGTCACACACATCTTCAGCAACTTCTGACCCATCGATTCCTCCGTCTCGGACAAGCGCAACCAGCGGCGTCCTGTATACTCACTCAAATAGGCCTGGAGATGCTTCAGCTCCAGCGCACCATAAGTGCTTGTTAGCGACTTCCAAGCCTCTCTGACGACGTTCCGCAAAGGCGTATACAATCGAAACGCTTGAGGGAACAGACCGACGTCCGATGACAGGTGATCCACATGCTCATCAATGAACGCGGTAAGATCGCGACGCGCTGCCTTTTTATCGGTTCCTCGGCTCTGCGGTACCAGGCGAATTATGACTTGCTGCGGTTCACCGGCCTCATCGACCGTGCAGCCAGCAACGACTGCCGAGGCATGTGGATGCGAAACCGTACATCGGGAGGGATTGCGTCCATATTGATCACTGTTTACCTTCACATCGCCGTAGAGCAGCTCCCGGGCATCGAAATACAGGGCAGCATGGCGAATTTTGTGCAGCATTAACCACGCGGTCTTGTAAGTGACGTCAATCACTTGACACAGCCGTGTGGCCGAGATGCCGTCCGGGAGCAGGAACAAATCCAGGGCAATGAACCACTTGAGCAAGGGAAGCCGGGTTCCTTCAAAAATGGTGCCCACCAAAGCCGATGTCTGATGCTTGCATCGTCCACACTCGAACAAGGGAATACGCCGGGAGCTCAGACGGCTGCACCCTGTGTGATTACAGCGCGGGCAAATAAAACCGCTTGGCCATTTCATGGCAATCAGCGCCTCCATGCAGTCTTGCTCGCTCTGATAACGGTTATGGAAAGATTGAAGCTCCGTCCCCGTATGGCTCATCATATCCGCTCACCCCGAATAAAAGTTTACTTGCATAAATTCCCGATTAAAGAAAATGACGAACACTCGTTCCTTTTATTTCATTATAGCAAACGTATGTTCCTCTTTCAATCGAAAACGTGAAAAAAATGTCTTATTATTTCGATTCACGTTTCCTGATTCTCACTCATCAACACTTGTTTGTGCGCATAATGCACTCTCTTTTTCAACTGTTAAGCCGATCATGACTGACGGTCATTCGCTTGTTTCTATGTTTCAGACTCCCTACACCCTGAACGAAAGGGATAATGATTAAAGGGGAGGGGGAGAGGAAGGAGGAGCTCAAGGGCATAGAGGCGAGGTCAAAGGCATAGAGACGAGGTCATAGGCATAGAGGTGAGGAAGAGGGTCAGTAGTCGGAGGCCGTTTTTTTAACATATATAATTTCTGATATGCCATGTTTACAATGCTCATTCAATGACTCGTATCCTTATGCTATGTTGGGGATATGAGATAACGTGAGGGGGATGAAGGATGGACAAGAAGCATGGGATTGCCGCAATGAGTCTAGCCGAAACTTTTCAGGATCGCTTTTTGATCGGGGCGGCCGTGAATCCGTTAACCTTGGATGCCCAAAAAGAGCTGCTCGTACAGCATTTCAACAGTGTCACTGCGGAGAATGAAATGAAATTCGAAAGGCTTCACCCCGAGGAGGGAGAATACACTTTTTCAGAGGCGGACAGACTCATGGACTTCGCGAGAGCGAACGACATGGCCGTCAGAGGCCATACGCTAGTATGGCACAATCAGACGCCGGATTGGGTGTTTCAGGATCGTTCAGGAAACGTCATTGGCCGCGAAGTTCTGCTGGCACGGATGAAGGAACATATTGATACTGTGGCCGGCCGCTACAAGGGTCGTATTTATGCTTGGGATGTCGTGAATGAGGCAGTCTCCGACAGTGGTAATGAACTCCTTCGCTCTTCCAAATGGCTTGATATTGCTGGTGAGGAATTTATCGCAAAAGCGTTTGAATACGCGCATGACGCCGATCCGGATGCTTTGTTATTTTACAATGATTATAACGAGTCGTTTCCAGCCAAACGGGATAAAATCTATTCCCTGGTCAAGTCCTTGAAGGAGCGGGACGTTCCAATCCACGGCATTGGCATGCAGGCGCACTGGAACCTGGTTAGCCCCGCGCTGGATGAAATCCGTGTAGCGATTGAAACCTATGCGAGTCTCGGCGTTGTGCTTCATATTACGGAGCTGGATGTATCGATGTTTGAGTTCGAGGACCGCCGAACCGACTTGACATCTCCGACAGCGGACATGCTGGAGCTTCAAGCAGCGCGTTATGAGCAGTTTTTTGGGCTGTTTAAGGAATATCAGGATGTAATCGGATCGGTTACCTTTTGGGGAGCGGCTGATGACTATACCTGGCTGCATGATTTCCCGGTGAGAGGGCGCAGAAATTGGCCGTTCCTGTTTGATGAGAGGCATGAGCCGAAGGACTCGTTCTGGAAAGTGATGGGGGTTGCGAGCTCCCACGATCCCAAGCCGCTGTGAATAGGAAACCGAGCACGGTTGCACAAATTTTAACTAAATGAAAATAGCAGGTCGCCTTATTAAACATCCAGGCATGGATTCCCGGTATGAACCCGGATCCGTGCCTTTTATATTTGTTATCTAAGTTGTCCCGAAAGCAAATCTTAAGCTTTTGTTAAGAACTTAATAGTCTGGCGTTAAGAACTTAATAGCTTAGCGTTAAGAACTGTCCGCTATACTGTTGAAATCCGTTTCGGACCACCGAGGCGATTCAAACAGGATGAGAGGGCAATACTATGAACAATTCACAAGCATTAGGGCTTCGAAGAGAGAGACTTCCAGAATTACAGCTGGTTCGCGCATGTGCGATTATCGGCGTCCTGTCGGTACACTCCACGTCCTTTGCGGTATCTGCAATGACAAGCTCCCAATATTTTTGGACGTACAACTTTCTGAATATTTTTATGAAATTCGGAACGCCGACCTTTATTTTCTTAAGCAGTTTGGTCTTGTTCTACAATTATTACAGCGAGCCTATTACTTTGAAGCGGATTAGCGGCTTCTATAAAAAGAGACTGTTATATATCATCGTCCCGTATACGGTGTTTTCGGTATTCTACTTCGGACTGCTACATTACTTGCATTACCAGGGCAGGCCGCTCGGGGAAACGATGGAGAGCTTCTTTACGAAGCTGCTAACAGGCAAAGCATACACCCATCTTTATTTTGTGTTCATCAGCATTCAATTTTACCTGCTGTTCCCGCTTATACTGTGGCTGCTCAAAAAGATGCCCCGTCTCGCTCGCTGGGCAGTTCCGATTGGACTAGGAATCCAGTGGACCTTTATACTTTTAAACAAGTATTATTGGCAAGTGCCGAATAAAGGAAGCTGGGCATTGTCCTACATAGCCTACTTCATGCTTGGCGCTTTTGTTGGCATCTATTACCCGAAATTAAAAGCTTGGCTTACGATCTGCCGGACCCATGCAACGCCATTGCGGACGGCCCTGTGGATCATACTGTGGCTTGGATGGATTGCGGCAGGGCTTGGTCATGTGTATGTCTATTACAACAGCCGATTATATGGAACCGCATATAATTCGACCTTATATGAGCTGATGTGGAATCTGCATACTTATCTGGGAGTAATCGTTTTGTTGCAGTTGGCATCGCTCGTTTATCGGGGGGCGAAACCAAGGGTTACCGATGGCTTGATGCGTTTAGGTGCGGTGTCATTTGGGATTTATTTAATACACCCGTTCTTTTTGCTGGTTTATCGACAGTTTCCACCTGAGACAGGGAGTTCACTAATGATGCATCTTTGGTATGCCGGGGGCTTTGCCGTTGCGCTGATGTGCTCATGGATAGTGGTGGAGATAACGGTACGCTGGCTCCCGGGATCATGGGTGATCTTTGGCCGTGTTCCAAAGTCGAAGAGTACCGGACAACAACAGGACATAGCGGCGAGCCGCAGTCTTAGAACCTGAATTCGAAGACCAGGTGTATACCGTGTTGTTGAGAACAGGTTATAAGATCCAGCTCCCGGACATCATAACCATAGCCAGGAAGCAACGGTCAGACTTAAGAGGCCTTCCGCCATAACATATAGCAGTAGAGTACAAGGAGGAGTCATGTCTGGAGTAACAATACTGATGGTAGACGATGAGACAGAAATTATTAAATTGATGGAAATTTACGTAAAAAACGAAGGGTATACGCTATTGACGGCTTCCAATGGTTTGGAGGCGCTTGAAATACTGAAATCTCATCCGGTGGATCTCATCATATTGGATGTGATGATGCCCCAAATGGACGGTATCGAGGCCTGTATGAAGATCAGGGAGGAGAACAATACACCGATCATTATGCTGTCAGCCAAAAGCCAGGAAATCGATAAGATCGCCGGTCTCAGCATCGGGGCAGACGATTATGTGACCAAGCCCTTCAGCCCGCTTGAGCTGATTGCACGCATCAAATCTCAGCTTCGCCGATATAAGCATCTGAACAGCAGCCGGGATCAAAACGAGAATGAAATCCTGATCGACGAGTTGTCGATCAACGTAGCCTCTCATCGGGTAATGCTGGCTGGCGAGGAGATTAAACTGACACCAAGGGAGTTCGCATTGCTGCATATGCTGGCAGTCAATCGAGGTCTGGTGCTCAGTATGGATAAAATTTACACGGAGGTATGGAACGAGCCGTTTATGGAATCCAAGAATACGGTCATGGTACATATCCGCAAGCTTCGGGAGAAGCTCGAGAAAAATCCGCAACAGCCGGAGATTATCAAAACCGTGTGGGGGATCGGATACAAGATAGAGTAAACGAAGGCAGAGGTGTCCTAACTTGAGACGAATACAGTTTAACAACATTCGAATGAAAATGCTGATTATGCTGGTAGCCAGTATCGGCATTACCGTTGCTCTGGTTATAGTTCTCTATGCGTTATGCATTCTGATCCTAAGTATTCCATATATTAATTCTCCGCTAGCCTGGATCGTCAACAACATCGGTTCCAAGCCTGTCATGTATGTCGTTGGCGTGCCCCTCTTCTTTGTGATGTATTACTTAGGGACAAGGTGGTTCATTCGCGATTTGGAATCCATTGAAGCGGGGGTCCGCGAGGTGACTGACGGACACTTCGATTACAAGATCGAGCTGCATTCGCAGGATGAGCTGGGGCGTCTAGCCTCGGGCATTAACCATATGACCGAGCAGTTGAAGCAATATCTAGAGGAAATCACGCATGGGCTGCGGGAAATTGCCAAGGGCAATTTTGATACGGAAATTCCCGTCCGCCAGGATAGTCAACTTGGCGAGGTTGCTGACAGTATCAACCAGATGAGCCGGCAGCTTCACCAGTCCATTCTGGAGGAACGCAACGCAGAGAAGACCAAGAACGATCTAATTACCGGTGTCTCTCATGATCTGCGTACCCCGCTGACATCAATTCTCGGGTTTCTAGAGGTTATTGAGGAGGATCGGTATCAGGATGAAGTGGAACTTCGGTATTTCATTAATATCGCCTATGAGAAGGCGCAAAATCTGAAGAAGCTGATTGATGATTTGTTTGAATATACAAGAATCAACAACGGTCTTCCGCTGGAAATCCGGGAAATCGACATGACCCGTTTTATAAAGCAACTGATCGAGGAATCGGTGCCGGCTATGGAAAAGTCAGGGGTTGAAGTTGAATTGGAGGCCGAGGAGGGGCTAGCGATTGTGGCTGATGGCGGCCAGCTCGTCAGGGCTTATGAAAATTTAATGTCCAATGCCATCCGGTACGGAGCGTCAGGCGGAAAAATAGATATTGCAGTCCGAAGTGAAGGCGATCAGGCGGTTGTCCGTTTCACGAATTATGGAGAGCCCATACCGGAGCGAGATTTGCCATTTATCTTCGACCGGTTCTATCGGGTGGAGGGCTCGCGTTCCAAGGAGACAGGCGGAACTGGACTCGGACTTGCCATTACAAAGAGCATCGTCGAGGTGCAAGGAGGGGTTATTTCGGTCCGAAGCGACCGACAAAGCACGACTTTTGAAACGCGTTTTCAAAAGGCAGGACAAGACTTGAATAGGGGATGAAAAGATGAGGAATAAACGTGCTTCGGTGTTGAAAAAACAAATAGCGGTTGCGGTTTGCGCCATATCGGCGCTGACCGTCCTTATTCCGGCTTCCGGAGAAAACATAATCTATGCGGAACATGCAGACACCTTTCAGATGAATGAATCAGTCCCGGAAGAAGGGGCACATAAACTGATTTTCTCATCAACGAAAGCAGTGTATATACTCAATGACGCAGAAATAAGTGCAGCTCAACCGATGATTAACCGTGGCGGCTATAATTATGTGCCGGTCAGCACGATGGCGAAACTGCAAGGATTCAGCCTCGCCTATGATCCAGCGACCAAAGAGGCTAGAATAAAGGGCGGCGGCGAGGAGTATGTTTTCAAGCCTGGCAGCCACATCGTTAAGGGGAGTGGAGCGACTTACTCAATGGAACTCCCCGCAATCACACACCGCGGAAGTATGATGGTTCCCGTTCGCGAATGGGCAAAACTTACGGAAAGCAGGCTGGCATGGGAAAACAAACAGCTCACATTATCCTGGGGAAACCAGGAGCATCCGGAGGGCATTGCTCCTGTCGCCGATTTTGCCACGGATAAGGCGGAGTATCGGCTCGGGGAGCCGGTCAAATACGAAAATCTGAGTCACGCCCCCGGCTCCAAAATCGTGAAGGAAACATGGGAGGGGAACGAATCCGCCTTCTTTGAGCCCGGAGAGCATGAGATCATGCTGGAGGTGGTCAACAGTGAGGGAGTCAAGAGCTCTGTCCGCAAAGTGATCAAGGTGCTTGATGAATCGCTGTATACGAAGGAAGAGTTTGATCGATTATTTACCCCAATTGGTCAAAAGTTTGACCTTGACGCCTCTTCTGCATTGCTTATGAATACCCTTCCTTTTACAATCGTGCCTCAAGACGGGCAGACATTCATTCGCAGTAACAGCCCCGAACATCTGACTGAGGAAGGGATTGCATATCAAGATACGATTTCAGGTGATGTGCGAATCAATATTCACAATCAGAGCCGTGCGAGCAAGGACCTGTCTGTTCATCTGATCGCTACGAATCCGGGAAGCACGCCGCTGTCCATCCGGCTTGGTGCGACCGGAATCGGGGGACCTGCGAAATATGTGTCCACCAGCGGCAAGGCGGCGATCACTCGTTACCTGGAGGCGTTCAGCAAAAAGGAGGCACCGGAGATTGTTACCATCCCGGCAGGGGAATCGGCTGTTCTGCTGCCTGATATGAGCGGCATTCCGCTTAAACCGGGTATGGTGCGAACGATATATACCGATCTGCATACCGATCAGGAAGTCAAACTCTCCGTGGTCGTGGCTGATCCTTCGCGCGACCCGCTGGAAGCGCTGGAGGAACTGCCCGTGCTCCCTCGGGACGGCAAGCATGTGCGGGGGACGTTCCCAGGCGCGAACCGGGAAGTCGTTGTCGATAGCGGCCAGCTTGGGCTAGAACCGCAGCGTCTGGTGCTGGGGGATTCCAAACAGGATGCATTCCTGAAGGGCGTCGACGGTGTGACAGGGGAGGAAGAGACTAATATTGGAAATACAGGCGTGTTTTATTCGATGAAACTGCGAATTGCGCCAAACACGTTAGTAGCTCTTAATGCCCGGGGAGGCCACTATGCGGGCGCGCTGCTCGTTAACGGCAAGGTGGTGCAAATGACCGATGGCAGCATCTTAAGAAATCAAAGCGAGGCCGGTGTCCTGTACCGAACAGGGAGTGCCGAGGAAAGCGTGACATTTGTGTTTGTGCCTGCTTCGGGCAGCAATCTTCCCGTCAATATGCTATTTATGCCGTTGCCAAACAAATCATAATCGAATCATGCTGAAACGCTCCCTGATCAGGGGGCGTTTTTTTCTAAGTGCTCGTGTGTTCCTGTTCAAATCAATCTTTCTGACTAGAGCATCGTTTTTTCAGTTTGATTTAAGTGTTTGCTAAGCATTTAAAGACGTTAGCGTTAAGATGTCTTCCTTATACTTGCAGCAGCAAGCAAACAAGGAGGCAAACAAACATGAAAGCACAATGTACAACACAAAAATCAAACCTTGGCAGGCTTCAAGTCCAACTAAGAGGGGTGGTGCTTCTCCTCGCCTTGGTTGTCATGGTTACAGGATGCGGCGGCAACAAGGTTCCTGATGAAGTGACTCTGTCCCTGGATGGCAAAGAGTTCAAGGAACCATTGGCCGAAATTCACGAAGGGCAGTTGATGGTTCCAGGATCCTTCATTAAAGACGTGCTTGGCAAAGAGGTGGAGTGGAGCGAAGATCTTAGTGCAAAGGCCCCTTCGATTTCAGAGCCAATTGTACACTATTCCGGCAAAGTCGGCGTGTTGATGTATCATGACCTGATGGAGAACCCGGATCGCGGAGACATCCTGTCCGTGGATCAATTCAGGGGACAGATGGAGCTGCTTCGGGAAGAAGGGTTCGTACCAATCAGTATGGACTTATATTTAGATTACATCGGCAAGGGAAGCGAGGTGCCGGACAATGCAGTTTTGATTACGTTTGACGATGGGTATGAGAGCTTTTACAAATACGCTTTCCCCATTCTGAAGGAATATAATTATCCGGCCGTGAACTTTGTCATCGTATCGGCAGTGGATTCACCAAGCGGTGAAGGCAGACCGAAGTTAACCTGGGAGCAGATGAGAGAAATGCAGGAACATCGGATCGGATTCTATAGTCATACCTATGACATGCACCGTTACGGGAGCATCGACGCCAAGGGTACACAGAAGCCGGTAACCACCCGGAATTTATACCTTGCAGATGAGAAACGCATCGAGACGGACGAAGAGTACGAGAAACGAATGGTGGACGACCTTATCCACGCTGAACAAAGGCTTAAGGAAGAGCTGGGCAACAACCGGAGCGTGATGGCGCTCCCATACGGGGCCTTTAACGACAAGCTGCTAGAGATTCTCGATTCCGTGGGTATTGAGGCTTCCTTCACGGTGAAGGAGGGCATCAATGAGCGGGAGGACAGAAACGGATACCGCATCAATGCCGGGCGGTCTGATCAACGTCCAGAGATAGTTCTGGCCAAATTAAAGGGTCAGGATCCGAGCCAGCGTCTGCTTGTGAATGGAGATGGAGCACAGCTTCGCATCAGCGGCACAACCGTACAATTTTCCAAGCTGCTTCAGGGCGTAAGCCCGGAGGATTCGCTTGTCCCGCTGCGGGAGGTGTGCCAGATATACGATATTAAGGTCGACTGGAATCATAATAAGAAGCTGGCGGTTATGACCACTGCTAAAATTAGCCGCACTGCAAACTGAAACCCGGCTCGGTTGTATCCATCCCCTACATAAATGATGCCCATAGTTCAAACAATATAGGTGAACGGAAGGTAGTTTTCAGAATGGAAAGGGGCTGCAAGCGATGATTCGGAGCCGTTATGTCAAGACGGGGCTCATGTTCTGTGCTGCGCTGCTGTCAGCGGGCTGCCTGGATGAGGCTGAAGCTGGTGCCTGGGCTGGTCGGTTGTCGGCCAGATCTGAAGTACCGGTAATTGGTCTGTCAACTGGCCTCCATGTGGCCAAAGACCCACAGCGTATGCCGACCACCGAGTCTAGGGGGCGCAGAACACCACTGGTAAAAGCAGGGGAACGCTATCCGGATGCCGAGGATCGAAATGCGGGGGTGCCGCAAAGCAAGAACCGCAAGCTGGCTATCATTATCGACGATTTTGGCAATGGGCAAAAAGGGACAGCCGAGATGCTGAACCTGCCTGTGAAAATTACGGTAGCGGTAATGCCATTTCTGGCCACCAGCCGTGAGGATGCAGAGAAGGCTCATCAGCAAGGGCATGATGTCATCATCCATATGCCGATGGAGCCAAAGCAGGGACAAGCCAGTTGGCTGGGGCCCGGAGCGATTACGACCTCGCTTACGGATGAAGAAATTCGCCAGCGCCTGGAGGCTGCTATTGATTCGATCCCCCACGCCATCGGTATTAACAACCACATGGGCTCTAAAGTGACCGGCGACGAGCGGGTCATGTCGATTGTTCTTGATGTATGCAAGGAGCGAGGCTTGTTCTTCATCGACAGCAAGACAAATTACCACAGCATTGCCTTGAAGCTGGCGCAAACCAAAGGGGTTCCTGCCCTCGCGAATGATCTTTTCCTTGACGATGTGCATACGGTGCCCCATGTGCAGAAGCAGCTGAAAACCGCTGCTGAACATGCGATCAGGAAGGACACCTGCATTGCGATCGGCCATGTGGGGAAGTTTGGGGGACGGACAGCTGAAGCGCTGAAGCTTTCGGTTGAGCAGATGAAAGGACAGGTGGAATTCGTTGGCATCGGCGAATTGGCGATGGAACGTTCCAGCTGGAGACCTGGTACCGTCCCTATTTTCTAAGACAAAACACAGAACCTCTCTCGGCTGTCCTTGTGACATGAGGGAGGTTCTTTTTGTCTTAGTAGCTCCTGCATTATGCGTATACAGTAAACAGGCCTGCCTTTGTCACAGGGCAGCAAAATAACTGATAATACCGTTCGCTACTGCCTCGGCAATCGCTGCTTGTCCTTTACGGGTGGTCAACATCAGCCGGTCTTCCGGATTGCTCATAAATCCGGTTTCTACAATTACAGCAGGGACATCGGTTGTGTTAAGCAGATAGAAGGGCTTGCCAACCGTCACTCGGTTGGTTCGGCTGTATAGCTGATTCAACTCGCGCTGGATCGATTCAGCGAGCAGTGAGCTTCTGCCTTCGGCCTGATGCAGCACAATTCCGCCTCGGCTTCTCGTATTTTTACTCCAGTTGACGTGAATGCTGACAATGACCTCTGTCGGGATTTCCTTGCTGAGCTGTTTACGCTGAGCCAGATCGCGCTGATGCCTGGACCTGCTGCGATGCCAGCGATTGTCGTCACTGAGCGCGTAATCTCCATCCCGATTCAGTACGGCGTGGAAGCCTTCTTTGCGAAGCAGCATGAATAACCTTCTGGAGACTTCCAGGTTGATGTCTTTTTCCAAAATGTCGCCATGCGATGTTCCTCCGTCAATTCCGCCATGTCCTACATCAATCAAAATGACATCATACGGAAAGGGATGCAGACCATGGAGCGGATACGCATCCTCCCTTTTGTTTGCTTCCGATGCGGAGGCGGGATAGGGAGAAGAAACGGTATCCTTGCTTGTCCCGGGCTGAATGCGTGGAGGCGTGTAGGCAGAGCTTCTCGAAATTTCAGCCAGCCGCAGCTTCAAATGGGCTGACTTTAGCCTTGATGGCCTGTCAGATATCTGGTGTATGGTTAATGGGAACTGCTGGGTAGCGACCGAGGCAATATCCAGCAGCGGGACTGCTGCAATGGTCCACGCAAGCATGGTTAGGATGGCTTTAATCAAGATCGATTCCTTCCTTCGATTCAATATCTGTCACGATGGGCGAAGATCCGCCTTACGCTCTTAGAATGTACACTTTCGGGAAAAACATGCCGAGTGGGTCAAGTCCGTCTAAAAGCGCTTGAAACTGCGCAAACTGATATTAGGGATGCGGAAAAACCAACAAGGAGTTGAAGACGATGGCCAGCGGTGATGAGTTGATTAAATACATTACGGAGCGTTTTGTCACCTATATGGATACGCCCCGGGAGGTACGCCGGCAGGAAAAAGGGAAGGTAAAGGAACCCTGGACGAAAAAATGGTTCGGAATGATACCATTTTCGGTCTCTTTATGGAAGGATGACATCAAAACCAGACGAAGTGGCAAAAAACATAAACAGTCTCAAGGATGAGA
Organism: Paenibacillus sp. 7541; assembly: GCF_002276395.1. NCBI lineage: Bacteria > Bacillati > Bacillota > Bacilli > Caryophanales > Paenibacillaceae > Paenibacillus > Paenibacillus sp. 7541. The sequence goes on from NZ_NQLZ01000011.1 coordinate 59,184, forward strand.
TGATAACCATTACTCGTTATGTTCATGATCGGGAGGGGCGTTGAACGATAATACCCCGTGTGTGGCGATATCCGGCATGTGGTTGATACCACCGTGGGGCTGATTCGCCATAGATGTAAATTGGCGGTTCTGTAAGCTTGTGGGAGTCGTGGATTTTAAAAAAAGGGCGCTGACTGCAGTACAAAGTCAGCGCCCTTTTATGGTGAAAATAAAGATCATTCCGAATTCCGAACGTCACTCAATGCCGTGGAAGCGCGTGAAACACCCCATGTCCGGCAAGGCTTGAGGCTGGAAGAAAGCGCATGGTATCGGCTCCTTCCAGCGTGACTGCAGTATAAATCACAGCGGCTCCATTGTCTGCATCATGCCATCGCTGCCAGCCGTTCAAGGCGAAGGGAGCTTCATAGGCTGCGTTCCGAGAGCCGGCTGAGAATACTAGCGATGAGTGGGCCTGGAGAAGCTTCCGAAGCTCACTGCTGCTTCGGGCCTGCAGGCTGGGCGTGGTCACCCACAGCAAATTGCTGTATGAATCGCTCGCCTGATTGGCCAGCGAAGGTGTCTCCGGGAGCCAGACCTGCCGTGCATCGAATTTTACTTTTGCTTGGGCAGGGGGAAGGGCAGATTCGTGCGAAGCCGAGGCGGCTTGGCCTTTGCTTAGACTATCATCGGGTTCGACCGGCAACGCTTGCCCGGTAAAAGCGCTGATATGAAGCACCTTCTTGTCCGGCAGCCTGATATCCCACACCGGTAAGACACCGCTGTACCCTCGTTCGATGACGCTTCCTTCGGGCAATCCCGCGTTGCCTTTGAGCAGCCCTTCGGCTGCGAGACGCTCATATAACGGCGCCTGACTGAACGGAAGCGTAGAGCCGATTCCGTATTCAGTCAGACTGTAGCCGCCGTCTTCCACAGCGGTAATAATTAGATAGCCTTGCGGAAGCCCGCCTTCGGATAGCGTCACCAACCAGCCATGCGTTCCCGGACCGAGCGGGGTAAATTCAAGCTCGGCTTCAGACCAGGCTGTGAATGGAGCATGGCCGGATAAATGGTCAACGGTCTGTTCAGCGAAGGCAACAAGGCTGTCCGGCACTGCCGCAGCTAAATCGAGTCCGGACTTGTCAGCGATCGGGAGGTCAGCGATCCGGAGGTCAACGGATCGAAAGTCAACGGATCGAAGGTCAGCGGATCGCAAGTCAATGGATCGCAAGTCAGCGGATCGTGGCTCGACAGTCTGGCGATCAGGGGTTCGGATATTGGCAGTCGCTTGGTGAGCAGTCCAGAGTGAAAATACCGGGTTATCCGCAGGAATGACTTGCCCGGTCGATGAGGTGCCGCCTGCGGCGTGCCCTTGGGCAGCGCCTGTGCCTGTCGCTGCCGACACCTCGCCTGCGATCGGGGATGCCAGCAAGGCGGGCGCGAGGGTGACAGCGCATAGCAGCATCCGCCCGAAATAGGATTTAAGCGTTCGAGACAGCATCATGGAAGTCGGTTGCCTCCTTTTGTCGTCAACAATTGGATGTTGCGTACCTTAGGATGGAGTTAGACGATGAACCCCTCTATATACGCCCAGTATATCGGACAAGCTGTGCAAAGGCTGTTACAAGCTGTCGGGGTACCGTCTCAATATGAGGTTCTAAATTTGCCTTGATTTGTAGAGCGTGGTCAGGAAGAGGCGCTCACGGGCGAACACAGATGAAACAGCCCGCTGGTTATGGCGGATAAGCTCACTTTAGGCTCGTACTGCCACTGCATCTCCGATTTGCGGTTCTCATACTGCTCGGCAATCAAGGCTTTTTTCTCCTCATCTTCTTCCTTGAGCAGGTCTTCATAATAACCGTCAATGACGGCCAATTCCTGCTTAAGCCGCTCGCGCGCCTGAGCGGCCCATCCATAGTCGAGCCTGCTTAATTTCTCAATCAGGTAGTCTTCAAGCAGCGCAGCAGCTTCCGTCAGCGTCAGGACGGCTGGCTTGACATGGACACGCTCCGGCAATCTGGGATGCAGCTCCCGGCCCTCAAGCACGGCCGGAAAATGCTCAATAATCGCCCGGCTCGACATAGAAATGCCGAGAAAATGCAGCTCCTCCCGCTTCAAGTCACAGCTGAATTCCACCTTGAAGCAGACGCCCAGCCACTGCTCATAGGCGGTCGAGCGTCCTCTCTGTGCCGCCGGGGCTGATGGCTGCTGGAACAGATAGACGCACTTTCCTTCCTCGCGGGCCGCGTTCCATATTTGCGCCAGTCTGCTGCTTCCGTAAGTGACATCCTCGCGCTGGATTCGTCCCGGGCCAAGCACAGGAAGGAGAGGCGCTGTGCCATAGTACCGTGACAGCACCGGGTCCTGGCCTTGCCCGGCGGGCGAAGCGCTGTTCTTCTGCTGCTTGGCCAGCGCTTCGTCATACTTGGTCGGATCGAATACAAAGGTAAAGGACAGCGTCTCCGCCGGAGCGCCGGTACGTTCCACGAAGCCCCAGTAATACGGGCGATTGGTCAGCATTTTGTCGGCCTGGGGAGACAGCTTGACGGTGACATGCTCAGACGATTTCTCGATCACGCTGCACTCGGTGGCCTCCAGATACGTCATGAAGTGTTCCTGAACCTCCTGCGGCGTCATGGTCATCTTTAGGCTTCCTCCTCTCGTAATGGCTCCGATATGTTTTGCTGCTCCAGATCTCTGCGGATGTGCTCCAGCGAGTCGCCGAGGCTGTGAAGGCGCTGCCGGATCTCGTCGTCGTTGCCGGACTCCAGCATAATTTTGTAGAGGCTTTTCTCAATCGATTCCTTCTTCTCATACCGCTCCAGAATGACATCCAGGCCGCCGATCACCATCTCGAACATGTTGATCTTCTCGTGGAGCAGGTTCAGAATATGCTCCTCAATCGTCCCAGAGGTTGAAAGGTTGAATATTTTGACATCATTCGTCTGGCCGAGACGATGCACCCGCCCGATCCGCTGCTCTACGCGCATCGGATTCCAGGGCAGATCGAAATTGATCATATGGTGGCAAAATTGCAGGTTGATGCCTTCGCCGCCCGCTTCCGTGGCAATCATCACCTGTGCGCGTCCGCGGAACAGGTCCATCATCCAGTCTTTTTTGCCCCGGTTCATCCCGCCGCGATAAGGCACGGATATCAGTCCGTGATCCCGGAAATAATTAAGCAGATATTCCTGAGTGGCCCGGTACTCGGTGAATACGATCACCTTTTCGTTCATCTCGCGGATCAGCTCAATCGTTTTTTCCGCTTTGGTGTTGGCTTTAATGTTCTTGATCAGGTAGACAAGCTCCCAGATCTTATCGCGGAGCGGTGAGTCCTCAGGCAGCTTCTTCGACAGGTTCACCAGCGTGACAAACACGGCATCCCTGCTGCTGCACACCTCCCGCTGCAAGGTGACAAGCGACAGCATGCTGCTCAGATTGCCGCCAGCTGCCTGATACTGATCTTTAACAAAAGAGGTGACGCCGTCATACAGCGCCTGTTCGTCAGGGGAAAGATTGAGTCCGACGTTGCGGACGGTACGTTTCGTGAACGCTACGTCGCTCTCCCCGCGGCGGTTGCGGATCATCACTTTGGACAGCTCGTCCTTGAGCTGATCCTGGTTCTTCGGCTTGCGCTTGTCGACGACGAAGTTGGCGGCGAACTGACCCTGCCCGCCGAGCTGGCCGGGCTTGAGCAGAGTGATGAGATTAAACAGCTCGCTGAGATCGTTTTGCACAGGTGTCGCCGTGAGCAGCAGGCAATATTTTTTGCGCAGCTTTTCGATGAATTTATAGTTGGACGTTTTTTTGTTCTTCAGTTTATGCGCCTCATCGATGATGAGCATGTCGTATTCCCGATTGAGCAAAATTTCCGAATGCGGATCGCGCTTGGCGGTGTCCATGGAAGCGACCACAATGTCGTTTTCCCAGGAGTACATTTTCTTCTGGGCCACGGCCGGAATGCCGAATTTGGAGTTCAGCTCACGGACCCATTGCAGCACGAGGGAGGCGGGAACGAGGATCAGCACTTTGGATACGAGCCCGCGGACCATATATTCTTTTAAAATAAGACCGGCTTCAATCGTTTTCCCAAGTCCTACTTCATCGGCCAGAATCGCCCTTCCAGACATTTCGAACAGGACGCGTCTGGCGGTATCCGTCTGGTGCGGGAGCGGAGACAGATCGCCGATATGTTTCAAGCATTGCAGCTCTTCAAAGCTTGTAACGAGACGCGATTTCTCTCCCTCGACGGCCAGCTTGGATAGACGCCAGTCGCCCCAGGGGCCTCCCTTGTCGAGGCGGCTCTCCAGATCCTCCAGCCACGACCGGTCATGGTGTATGGGAACCGGAAGGCGATTGTCCGGATGGCTGCCGACAGGTTCGGCAGGGCGGTTATTCATAGGATTCTCCTCCTCATGATGAAAGTTTCCAAGACAGCAGTACCCCTAGTATGGACGAAAACAGAAGGGTTCATAACTGTGGCGCCTTTTTGGCAGAAGGGAGGGGCCCAAAATTCACAACTTCGGCATAGCCTGACCATATATAGTGTAGTATAATGATTCATACCTACAATATATGGTGTGTACGGCCGCAGATTTACGTTTAGCCGTATACATACTAGGGTAAGTTGTATTCGAATCAGGATAACCGGATTTAGATCATACTAATGTAGTCATGGGAGGTCGTAGCTCTTGGGTACTTTACAGAATAATCGGCTTGAAGGACTTAGCGAGAAAATCTTTTTGGATCGATATGCGTGGAAGGATGCGGATACTAGTCATGCCAAAGTCGGCGATGTCGTGCTGGTGCTGACAAAGGATGATCCGAAATTTCCGACGAAGGAAGTCGGAGAGATTGTGAAGCGGGAGGGGCGCTCCGTCACCGTCAAGACGCGGAAGGGCGAGCTGGTGGAATCGGATGTCGAGAAACTGACACTAACGATTGAGAAGACGCCGGAAGAGATGTGGGACCGGCTGGCATCGGCGATGGCATCGGTGGAGGCCACACCGGAGCTTCAGGATGAGTGGCGTCAGAAGTTCCGTCATGTTCTGGATGACTGGAAGCTTGTGCCGGGCGGCCGGATTGCGGCCGGAGCGGGTGCGAGCGATGAGCTGACCCTGTTTAACTGCTACGTCATCCCGTCTCCGAAGGATAGCCGCGGCGGCATTATGGAGACGCTGACCGAGATGACGGAAATTATGGCACGCGGTGGCGGGGTTGGCATTAACCTGTCGTCCTTGCGCCCTCGGCGGGCCATTGTAAAAGGGGTTAACGGTTCATCCAGCGGCGCCGTATCCTGGGGCGGACTGTTCAGCTACACAACCGGGCTAATTGAACAGGGCGGCAGCCGCAGGGGCGCATTGATGCTGATGATGAATGACTGGCATCCGGATATTCTGGATTTTATTACAGTCAAACAGACGATGGGGCAGGTGACAAACGCCAACCTGTCCGTGTGCGTCAGCAATGACTTCATGAAGGCGGTCAAGGAGGATCTGGACTGGGAGCTTGTGTTCCCGGACACGACTTCTCCGGATTACGATGAGGTGTGGGACGGAGACCTGGACAAATGGAGAAAAGCCGGACGTCCCGTCATTTCGTATCAAACGGTGAAAGCACGCGACATCTGGCATACGATCATTGAGTCGGCCTGGAAGTCCGCTGAGCCTGGCGTTGTATTCATGGAATATTACAATCAGATGTCCAACAGCTGGTATTTCAATCCGATTATTTGTACCAATCCATGCGGCGAACAGGGGCTTCCGGCTTGGGGCGTCTGCAACCTGTCGGCCATCAACCTGTCGAAGTTCTATGACGAAGACAAGCATGATGTGGCCTGGGATGAGCTGGCCACGACGACCCGTTATGCGGTGCGTTTCCTCGATAATGTGATCGACCGGACACCGTACCATTTTGAAGAAAACGAACAGAATCAGAAAAAAGAGCGCCGCGTCGGACTGGGCTCGATGGGATTGGCCGAGCTGATGATCAAGCTGAAGATCCGTTACGGCAGTCCGGAATCGCTGGAGTTTCTTGATAAGCTGTATGGCTTTATTGCCAGAGAGGCATATCTGTCCTCGGCCGATATTGCGGCAGAGAAAGGTTCGTTTGAGGCGTTTGATGCCGAGCTGTACTTGCAGAGCGGCTTCATGAAGAATATGACGGAGGTGTACCCGGAGGTTGCGGATGCTATCAGGGAAAAAGGTATTCGCAACGTCACCGTCATTACCCAGGCGCCGACAGGCAGCACAGGAACGATGGTGGGCACGTCAACGGGCATCGAGCCTTACTTTGCCTTCAAATATTACCGCCAAAGCCGGCTTGGCTTTGACGAGCAGTTTGTGCCGATCGCACAGGAGTGGCTGGACAGCCACCCTGGGGAGCAGCTGCCGGACTATTTCGTAACGGCGATGGATCTTTCTGCGGAGGATCATATCCGGGCGCAGGCGGCTATCCAGCGCTGGGTGGACAGTTCCATCTCGAAGACGGCCAACTGTCCGGCTGACTTTACGATTGAAGATACGAAGCGGCTGTATGAGCTTGCCTTTGATCTCGGCTGTAAAGGGGTTACGATCTACCGCGACGGCAGCCGGGATGTTCAGGTGCTTCAGACGGAGAAGAAGGATGACAAGGGCACAGCAACGATAACGGCAGCTTCTCCGGAAACAGCGCTGGAGCAAGGAGCCGTAGGTCAGGGCAGCGAAGAGGCCGGCGGGGTGAAGCCTGCGGCAGCGGCCACGCCGGAACCGGGTTCAGCGGCGGAATCAGCAGACGCAGCCTCCGCGGGATCAGAGGCAGCGCAGACCGCATTCCTCGCTTCGTCCTCAGCTTCAGATCAAGCTCCGGGCAAGAGCGGTCTCGACAGAAACTACCAGAAGCGTCCGCAAGTGCTGCGCGGGGCGACTTACAAGATGAATACGCCGTTTGGCATGGCTTATATTACGATCAACGATTTGAACGGCACACCGGGTGAAATCTTCCTGAATGTGGGCAAGGCGGGCTCGGATGTGTTTGCGATGGCCGAAGCTTTGGGCCGCGTCTGCTCGCTGTTCCTCCGCTATGGTGAACATGGCAACAAGGTTGAGCTGCTCATCAAGCACTTGAAGGGCATTGGCGGTACGGGCGCGATCGGTTTTGGTGCGAATCGTGTGGAATCGATCGCTGACGCCGTGGCGAAGGCGCTGGAGACCCATGTTGCAGCCGGAGCGGATACCGGGCATGACCCTGCTCCGGTAGCAGCAACCACCGAGAGCGCTCCAGGGACGGACAGCGAAGAGAGCTTGGCTGGGGGTGCAGCAGCATCGTCCGGAGCAGGCTACAGCGGCGGATATCCGTCCGGCAGTTCCATGTCGCTTGACCTGTGCCCATCCTGTGGCGGCGCCTCCTTGATCAACATCGAGGGCTGCAAAACCTGCAGCAATTGCGGATACAGCAAGTGCTCGTAAGGACAACCGCATCCGAGCCTGTTCGAGGCTCCTGTGAGGTGTCAGAATGTTTACGTAGATTTTCAGAAGTAAAGAGAAGATGCATGAAGATAGTTATAAGTAAAGCGACTAAGTGAATGACTAAGTGAACCAAGTGAATGACATTCGGGTTTAAACGAAGAGGGGCTGTTTCATCGTCCCTCTTTTTTTATTATTGTCGCTTTTCAATCATGCCGCTTGTGACGATGATATCTGTTGGCGATCCCGGCTCTACCGTGCTGAAATGATATTTGATGCAATGGCCTGTTCAGATTCTGTCCGGCTCGGAGCTTCGTTTGCTCATCCGTAAGGAATTGTACCCCGAGGCAGGGATTGTACCTTTCCCTTGCGAATAGTGAAGTGTATCATCAAGTTACTTATATTTGCAAACGCTTTCTTTTTTGAGGAGGGTACATATGCAGCGTTTATGGTCCAAGTTCTCCCCTGTGTTCCGAAGATTTCTAATTTCTTACCTGATTGTGTTGCTGATCCCGCAAGTCGCTGGTTATGCATCCTACAAGGCCTCGATTGAAGTCGCGAAATCAAGCTCCATTGAAAACAGTTTAAGTTCCTTGAATTTGGGAAAAGAAATCATCGAGCGCCATCTGGTGGAGGTGGAAGCCTTCACGAAGCAGCTGGCGATCAACCAGGATTTGTACCGGCTAATCGCTGATCCGAAGCCGCTCGACAGCAACAACGTTTACGGCTTGGGGCGCATGCAGCGCAGCTTGTCCATGTACAGCAGTACAAACGACTACCTGTCCAATTTCTTTATCTACATCCGCAATTACAATGCCATTATTACGCCGAACACCGTCTATTATCGGCCCGAGCATTATTACGCTGAGAATCGGCTTGAAGGATGGACATTCGAGGAGTGGGAAGAGGCCGTATTGAAGAAACCGCATCTGAATGAGCTGATGCCGCTCAAGAAATATAGGAGGGAAATCCGTGATTCGGTGTTTGTCGAGACGCCAGCCATCACGTTTCTCCAGTCCATTCCACTCAACAGCTTCAACAATCCGCAGGCGATGATCGGCGTTCTGATCGATGAAGATCATATGGGCAGCCTGCTGCAAAATATCGTAGACCAATACGGCGGTTGGGCGCTGGTTGCGGACCGGGAAGGCAGCCTGATCTTATCACGGGGAATCGACGAAAGTGAGGCCAGACGCTATATAGGGGCCCCGGCAGGCGAGAATGGCGAAGTCAGCCCCACAGAAGACGGCCGGCTGTTGATGTCGATCCGGTCTGACCTGAACGGGTGGACCTATATGGCTGGAATACCCGAGCAGGCGCTGATGACAAAGGCCGATAGAATCAAGCAGGTGACGATCACGTTTACGCTGGCCGCGCTGGTCATCGGCTTGCTGATCGGACTGCTGCTTGCTTATCGGCACAGTGCTCCCATCCATTCACTTCTGTCCGTGTTTCGCGAACAAAACCACGCCTCCCGGGAGAAGATCAACAACGAGTATGATTTTCTGGCCGGCAACATCGCAGCTCTGATTGCAAACAACAAATTGCTGGAGTCCTCCCTGAACGATCAGCTTCCGCTGCTTAGGGACGCGTTTATCAAACGGCTGTTGACAGGCGACTTCTATACGATGCGTGAGCTTGAGGCGGCTTCCGGCCAAACGGGTGTCCCGCTCCGCGGCGAGCGCGGCCGTGCAGGTATTCTTAAAGTGTCCGGATATGGAAGCGCTGACAGTGAGGAAATCATCCAGGAACTCAGCGTGGCGCGGCTGATCGTTCGTCAGGCCTTTAGCCGGCTGGATCACGACGTGCTGGTTACGGATTGGGGCTCAGACCAGATCGCATTCGTGCATCCTTTGGGCGAAGAGCCGATAGACGACATGAATGATCATATGGAAGCCGCTTTGCTTGAATTAATGGACTCCGTATATCGGCAACATCGATTGTCGATCACGATCGGGCTCGGTTCACCGTACGATGCGTGGAATGACGTGGCTGACTCGTTTAATGAAGCGCAGCAAGCGCTGGAATACGCCATCCATACCGGAGCGTTCGGCATGATCCGGTTCGAGGATATGATGAAAGCGACGGAGCTGTACTACTATCCGATTGAATCCGAACAACGGATGCTCAACATGCTGAAGGCAGGTGAACTTGAGGAGGCAAGCCGCCTTCTTGACCAGCTGTTTAGCCGGAATTTTGAAGAAAGGGAGCTGTCGTACGAAATGACACAGCAGTTTGTCATGGAGCTCAGGGGCACCTTTTTGAAGCTGGCGGAACAGAAGATATTCCATGACGAGTCGCTGACCGATCATATCAAGCACCAGATTACAGCCGTTTCAACGACAGATGGGGTCAGTCAACTCAGGGACAGGTTCGGAAGGCTGGTTCATGATATTTGTACAGACATTCGTAAGAAAAGAAAGGACATGTCTGCCGAGACCGTGGGCGAGATCATCCGTTACATCCATGAGCGCTATTCCGATGCGGAGTTGACGCTTTACCGGCTCGCGGAGCATATCGGTAAGCCCGAAAAGTATATCTCCCAATTGTTCAAGGAACATACGGGAAAGAATCCTTCGGACTATGTTGAACTGGTGAGGATCGGCAAGGCAGTTGAACTGCTGCAGCAGAACCATTTGACGATTGACGAAATTGCTGCACAAGTGGGGTATAACAGCGCCCATTCATTTCGGAGAGCCTTCAAGCGGGTTCGCGGCGTGTCTCCGAGCGCATTCCGGCAAATGGCCGAATAGGGAGACGACGGTTACGCCAGCCTAGGAGGCAGTCCTTGCTCTGACCACCGGATCGACGTGTTGGCGGATGTTTTTTATAGAATTCGGTAAGTGAAAAAACGAGTGAAATCAAGGGTTTGAGGGCATCCATATCCGGAATTGTACGCTGTGGAAGTAAGTGTGCCTTTACGAAGTCTAGCGTGCAATTTTATGATTACGCACAAGAAAGCGCTGTCAAAAAGTGTTCTCACTTTAACGGCAGCAATTACATCGAGGGAGGGATGGAACTGAGTACCCTATTTTCCAAGTCCAAAACAGCCGGAACTCCGAGCAGCAAACGCTCGGAAATCAGGAGAGTCGCTTACCGAAGCTTCAGAAGACATTGGCAGCTGTATCTGCTGATTATTCCGCCGGTGTTGTACTTCATCATCTTCAAGTACTTGCCGATGGCAAACGCCGTGCTTGCTTTCAAGAACTATAACGTGGTGAAAGGGATTTGGGGGAGCCCATGGGTCGGCACGCAGTATTTCGAGATGTTTTTTCGCAATCCGGCGTTTGCGACACTGATCAAGAACACGCTGTACATTTCGTTCTATCAGTTGATCGTCGGGTTTCCGGTCCCCATTCTGCTGGCGCTGGCTTTGAATGAGGTGAAAAGTGCAAGGTTCAAAAAAACCGTGCAGATGGTCACCTATGCGCCATATTTCATATCCACGGTCGTCATGGTGTCCATCATCATGCTGTTCCTGTCCCCACGACTCGGGATCGTGAACACGATCGCGGGTGCGCTAGGCTTCGAAGCGATCAATTATCTTGGAGAGCCCGGCATGTTCCGCACGATTTACGTGCTGTCCGACGTGTGGCAAACGATGGGCTATTCCGCCGTCATTTATCTTGCTGCGCTGGCAGGGGTTGACCCGTCATTGTATGAAGCGGCGAAGGTGGACGGCGCCAATCGGTTCCAGAAGATTCTGAACGTCGATCTCCCCGGCATTATGCCGGCAGCGGTCATCATCCTGATTCTTAGCGTAGGCAACATCATGGCGCTCGGCTTCGAGAAAATGTACTTATTACAAAATCCGCTGAACTTGTCCACGTCGGAAATCATCTCCACCTATGTGTACAAAATCGGATTGCTAAACGCGAACTATAGTTTCGCCACGGCGGTCGGACTGTTCAATTCCTTAATCAACCTGGTTCTGCTCCTGGTCGTCAACACGATTGCCAGGCGGGCTTCCAATACCAGTCTCTGGTAAATTTTGTGAAAGGGGTTGAGTGACATGAAAACATGGCAAACCCACTCTGGAAGCCGGCAGCGCACAAGGATCAAGGAGTCGCTAGGGGACCGCATCTTTCTGACTGTGACCTACATCATGCTGACCTTGGTATTAATCGCTGTCTTGTATCCGCTTATTTACATCGTAAGCTCTTCCCTGAGCAGTCCAAGCGCCGTCTCTGCGGGCAAGGTGTGGCTATGGCCGGTCGACATGACGCTGGCAGGGTATGAGGCGGTGTTCCGGAACGGCCAGGTGCTGACCGGTTATGCCAATTCATTGTTTTATACCGTGGCCGGTACGTTAATTAGCGTATCCCTGACGATTATGGTCGCCTACCCGCTGTCGAAGAAGTCCTTCTTCGGCCGCACGCCGCTTATGATTTTCATCACCTTTACCATGCTGTTCTCCGGCGGCTTGATTCCGACCTATCTGGTTGTTAAATCAATGGGCCTGATCGATACCCGCTGGGCACTGCTCATCCCGAATGCTGTTTGGGTATGGCAGGTCATTATCGCCAGAACCTTCTTTCAGACCTCGATCCCGGATGAGCTGTCTGAGGCGGCGGATATCGACGGGTGCAGCGACATCCGCTACATTTTCAGCGTCGTTCTTCCCCTTGCCAAACCGATCATCGCCGTGCTTTCGCTCATGTATGCGGTGGGGCAGTGGAATGCGTATTTCGACGCCTTGATCTACTTGAAATCGCAATCGCTCTATCCGCTTCAGCTCATTCTCCGCAGCATTCTCATCCTGGGCAGCGGAACAAGCAATATAGATGCCGGGGAGATGGTGAGGCAGCAGCAAATGGCCGAGCTGATGAAATACTCGCTCATTGTGGTGGCCAGTCTTCCGGTACTGGTGATCTATCCGTTCGTGCAGCGCTATTTCGTGCAAGGCATGCTGATTGGCTCTGTAAAGGGCTAAATCGAGGGCAGAGCCCGTTACATTTCATTATCCATTCATGAGGGGGAGATTGATTTGAGAAAAACAGGAACTCGTCTGCTTGTTCTCATTCTGACGCTTAGTTTCGTGCTTGCCGGATGCTCCGGCGGAAATGACCGTGCAGGGAGCGAAGAAGGCGGCATGCCGGATGCCGGACAGAAGGTAACAATTAACGTATTTGCCCATCAAGCATCGGATGTGGACCTAGGGACCAACAAGTTTACGAAAAAAATGGAAGAGCAGTTTAACATCAAATTCAACTGGACAACCGTTCCATTCGACGGCGCGGCCGAAAAACGGCAAATCTCGCTTGCGTCCGGCGATTATCCGGATCTGTACTTGCTCATTCCATGGGTAGACCGCTTCTCGCAGACGGACTTGCTGAAGTTCGGACAGCAGGGGGTAATCATTCCGCTGAACGACCTTATCGACGAGCATGCTCCGCACATTAAGGAAGTGCTGGAGAACAACGAATATTACAAGGCGATGAACACCGCGCCGGACGGCAACATTTACGGATTGACCGGCTTAAACGAATGCTTCCACTGCTCCTATCCGAATAAAATGTGGATCAATACGAAGTGGCTGGATCAGCTCGGGCTTGAGCAGCCGAAGACGCCGGAAGAATTCAAAGCGGTTCTCGAGGCCTTCAAGACGCAGGATCCGAACGGCAACGGCAAGGCGGATGAAGTGCCGCTCAGCGGATCTGTCGAGAATTTCGGAGTTCACGTGATCCCGTATCTCATGAACGGCTTTATATACAACGACGACAGAACATACCTTATCATGAAGGATGGCCAGGTGGACACCGCTGCCAACAAACCTGAGTGGCGGGAAGCACTGGGCTACATCAAATCGCTCTATGATGGAGGGCTTATTGACCCAGGGGCTTTTACACAAAATGCAGGCGCATATAAAAAAATCGGGGATAACGCGGACGCACAGCTGCTAGGTGCCGGGGCAGGCATGCATCCCGCCTTGTTTATGACTACGGGAGAAGACGCGCCGTACAGCAGGGATTACAATCCGCTTCCGCCCCTGCAAGGCCCGCATGCCAATTATGCAACATTCAACTATCCGATTGATCCGGGCGCATCCTTCGTCCTGACGAATAAAGCTAGCAAAGAGACGCAAATCGCCGCCATTCGAATGCTGGACTATTTCTATACGCAAGAAGGCGCGATGCTTTCCTATCTTGGTGAAGAGGGCGTAAGCTGGCGCAAGCCTCAGGATGGAGAAATCGCACTGAACGAAAAAGTAGAGCCGCTTTATAAATCGATTCCGCTTGAATCCGGGGAGCAGCCTCGCAATGACAATTGGGGCGCACTGACTCAATATAACCACCATCGGGATTATCGTGATGCTGAAGTCCAAGGCACGGATATTTTCGCTGATGACGGCTACGAACGCCGTCTTTACGAGGCAACGCTATTGATGGAAGGCAAGGAGCCGCAGGAAATCTTCCCGCACTGGGCGCTATGGGTCGACCCGTTGGTAGCCGACGAAGCCAGCATGATGCAGACGAACATCAAGGACTATGTTGACCAGAACGCTTTGCTGTTCATCACCGGCGCTAAAAGTCTGGATAAGGATTGGGATGATTATGTGAAAGGGCTGGAAGGTCTCAACATGCAGCGTTATATTGAAATCATGCAGGCTGCCTACGATTCATCAACCATATCGAAGTAAATGGTTGTAGCGGGATAAGCTTGGGTTCATGGGGACAGGAGTCTTCGCTCAGCATGCGGGGGCTCTTGGTTCCATTATGCGGAATTTGGTCATGGTTATTCTTACGGTGAGATGTTATAACAAGGAGGAATGGAGGTGGTGTTCGATGCGCATTGACGCCCATCAGCATTTTTGGAAGATCGAACGCAACGATTACGGTTGGATTACGCCTGAAATTCCGGTGCTTTACCGCGACTATCTGCCCTCTGACCTCAGGCCGCATTTGCAGAGGCATGGCATCGGCCAAACGATTCTGGTCCAAGCGGCGCCGACGATCGAGGAGACCGAATATATTCTGAAATTAAGCGAAACGGCCGATTTCGTCGCCGGCGTGGTCGGCTGGCTGGATCTGGAGAACCCTGCGTTTATGGAACAGTTCCGCCGGTTTAACAGGCATCCGAAATTTATCGGGTTTCGTGTCATGATCCAGGATATGGCGGACCCGAACGTCATTTTGTCGCCCACTTGGATAGAAGCGCTTTCATACTTTGCGGAACAGGACGTTCCGGTCGATTTGCTGGTACTGGCTGACCAACTGCCACAGCTGGCCCAATTGCTGGAGCGGGTGCCTCGGCTTCGAGGCGTTGTCGACCATTTGGCGAAGCCGCCGATCGCATCTGGGATCATGGAACCTTGGAGAAGCCATATGGCGGAAATCGCCCAATATCCGAACATCTTCTGCAAGCTGTCGGGGATGGTAACGGAGGCCGACCGTCAGGGCTGGCGCAAGGACGATTTTGCCGCATATGTCCATGAAGCGCTTGACCTGTTCGGACCCGAAAGGGTGATGTTCGGCAGCGATTGGCCCGTCTGTCTTCTGGCAGCCACCTATGACGATGTCGTTGATGTGCTGCAGCATGCCCTTCGGGATCGTCAGCTGCCACCGGCAGCGATTGAAGCCGTTTTCGGCGCGAACGCCGCCAAATTTTATAAGTTGAATGAACATGAATAATGGAGGAACCAGGTGATGAAATACAGAAAGTTGGGGAACACGGGGCTGGACGTATCGGTGTTAAGCTTTGGAGCATCTTCACTGGGCGGCGTTTTCCGGGACGTTCGGAAGGAGGAAGGGATCCGTACGGTTCATACCGCCATCGACATGGGCATCAATCTGATTGACGTTTCGCCCTACTATGGCTTGACGAAAGCGGAAACGGTGCTGGGCGAGGCGCTAGGGACGATTCCGAGGGACCGGTATATTTTGTGCACAAAAGGGGGGCGTTACGGACAGGACGAGTTTGATTTTTCGAAGGAGCGGCTGATCCGCAGTGCGGAAGAGAGCATGCGGCGACTGGGAACCGATTATCTCGACATTTTGCTGCTGCATGACATTGAGTTCGGTTCGCCGGCTCAGGTGCTGGAGGAAGGACTTCCAGCGCTGGAGCAGTTGAAGTCATCGGGCAAAGTTCGCTTCTTCGGCGTATCCGGCTTGCCGCTCAATGTCTTTGAGGCGGTGCTGTCTCATAGCGCTCCGGATGTCGTTTTATCCTATTGCCATTATTCTCTGAACGATACCTCGCTGCTGCAACTGCTGCCGCTGCTTGAGCGTAACGGAACCGGACTGATCAATGCGTCACCGCTGTCCATGGGTCTGCTGAGCAACCGGGACGTGCCGGAGTGGCATCCCGCTGGGGAACACATCAAGGCCGCCTGCCGGCGTGCCGCGGAACATTGCCGGAGCCGGGGTGCGGATATCTCGAAGCTTGCGGTCCAGTTCTCGACGGCCGATGAACGAATTCCAACGACGCTCGTCAGCACGGCGAATCCGGACAATATCCAGCGCAACGTGTTGTGGACGGAAGAAGCGATGGACGAACAGCTGCTGCAAGAAGTGCTGGAGATTCTGAAGCCAATCGATGGCGCAACTTGGCCGAGCGGGCGTCCCGAGTGGGGCGGGGAACTGACCTTGCAGCGCGGGGAGCGATCCTGATGAAGGGGGTCATCTGCGAGAATGTGGGGCGGTTCGTCGTTCGGGAGGATTTGCCGGAGCCGTGCATGCGGGAGGACGAGGCGATCATAAAGGTTCGGCGCATCGGTATTTGCGGGACCGATCTGCATGCATACCAGGGCAATCAGCCTTATTTTACGTACCCGCGCGTGCTCGGCCATGAGCTTTCCGGGACGATTGAGCAGATCGGCGACAACCGGGAAGGGCTTCAGGCGGGAGATCTGGTCAGCGTGATTCCGTACCTCCATTGTGGTCATTGCCGGCCTTGCCGCCAGGGAAAAACGAATTGCTGCCAGAACATGAAGGTGCTTGGCGTCCATGTGGACGGCGGATTGCGGGAGCGGATTGCCGTGCCTATCCGCAATCTCATCAAGCCGAAGGGGCTTACCCTCGATCAGGCGGCGATGCTGGAGCCGCTGGCCATCGGCGCACACGCCGTCCGTCGTTCAGGGATGGGCGAAGGGGAACAGGTGCTGGTCATCGGTGCCGGACCGATCGGGCTGGGTGTAATGGCAATGGCCCGCTACGCCGGCGCGAAGGTGATTGCGATGGACGTGAACGACGAGCGGCTTGCCTTTTGCAGGTCCTGGGCAGCGGTTGAACATACGGTAAACGCGCTCCGGGAGCCAAGGGAACAGCTGGCTGAGCTGACGGGCGGCAGCTTTCCGGCATGCGTGATCGACGCCACTGGCAACGCTTCGTCGATGGAAAGCGCCTTTGGGCTCGTCGGCCACGGCGGTTCCTTGACGTTTGTAGGGTTGGTCAAAAGCACGATCACCTTTAACGATCCCGAATTTCACGCGCGCGAAATGACCGTGCAGGGCAGCCGAAATGCAACGCGGGAGGACTTCGAGCGGGTAATTGCAGCTATAAACGGCGGCTACGTGGACATTGGCGCTTACATTACCCACCGCTGTGCACTTGAGGATATGATCGACCGTTTCGACAGCTGGCTTCTGCCGGAATCGAAGGTGATCAAGGCGATGGTGGAGCTGGGCGGGTTCGATAAATAACGGATTGGAGGAGAAGCATGACTAGTTGGACTGACATGGAGCAAGGGTCTCGATTATGGTACGGCAAACCGGCTAGCGAATGGAATGAGGCACTGCCGATCGGAAACGGACGTCTCGGCGCAATGATCTTCGGGGGCACGGCTGAGGAGAAGCTGCAGCTTAATGAGGATTCGGTATGGTACGGCGGTCCGCGTGACCGCAACAACGAAGATGCGCTGCCCCATATGCCTGAGATTCGTAAGCTGATTATGGAAGGAAGGCTGCGGGAAGCGGAGGAGCTGGCGGCGATGACGATGGCGGGGCAGCCGGAAGCGCAGCGACACTATATGCCGCTCGGCGATCTGCTGCTGTCCTTCGGCCAGCACAGTCAGCCTGTCAATGATTACGTGCGTGAGCTTGATTTGGAGAAGGGTGTATCCCGGGTCAGCTATCGCATCGGCGAGATCCGGTATACGCGCGAGCTGTTTGCCAGTTATCCGGATCAGGCGATTGTCATTCGGATAACCGCCGACAAGCAGGAGGCAATCTCGTTAAAAGCCCGGTTCAATCGCCAGAACTGGCGATACCTGGAGAAGACAGACAAATGGGGGACAAGCGGACTGCTCATGCGTGGGCACTGCGGCGGAGAAGGAGGCAGCTCCTTCAGTGCCGTTTTGAAGGCGGTTCCGGAGGGCGGCGTTTGCCGCACGCTGGGAGAGTATTTGCTGGTGGAAGGAGCCAGCACAGTCACATTGCTGCTCACCGCCGGAACGACGTTCCGTCATCCCGATCCGGAGATTGACGGCAAACGGCGGCTGGATAAGCTAAGCCGGGTTCCGTATGCCGAGCTATTAGCCGGTCATGTCGCCGATTACCGCGAGTTGTACGGACGGGTCGAACTGAGACTGCCCGGGAATCCGGACAAAGCCGCGCTCCCGACCGACGAACGGTTGCGGCGATTCCAACAGGGCGAAGAAGACCACGGCCTGATCGCGACCTATTTTCATTTCGGACGTTATCTGCTTATGGCCTCCAGCCGGCCAGGCTCTTTGCCCGCGAATCTTCAGGGCATCTGGAACGACAGCTTCACTCCGCCGTGGGACAGTAAATACACGATCAATATCAACGCACAGATGAATTATTGGCATGCGGAAAATTGTAATTTGGCCGAATGCCATGAGCCGTTGTTTGAGCTAATCGAAAGAATGCGCGAGCCCGGTCGCGTCACTGCCAGCGTCATGTACGGCTGCCGTGGCTTCACGGCGCATCATAATACGGATATATGGGCGGATACGGCGCCGCAGGATACGTATCTTCCCGCCTCCTTCTGGCCGATGGGCGCCGCCTGGCTATGCCTGCATCTGTGGGAGCATTACCGGTTCGGTCAAGACCGATATTTTCTGGCACGGTCTTACGAAACGATGAAGGAGGCAGCGCTGTTCCTGCTCGATTATCTGATCGAGGATGATGAAGGGAGACTCGTCACTTGCCCTTCCGTTTCTCCGGAGAACCGGTATAAGCTGCCAAACGGAGAGACGGGGGTACTGTGCGTCGGGGCCACGATGGATTTCCAGATCATTGAAGCGCTGTTCAATGCCTGTATGCAGAGTGCGGAAATGATCGGGCGAGATGAGGCGTTCCGTGAGGAGCTCAGGGACGCGCTGAAGCGGCTGCCCAAGCCGCAAGTCGGAAAATACGGCCAAATTCAGGAGTGGATGGAAGATTATGAAGAGGTGGAGCCGGGGCACCGACATATCTCCCACCTGTTTGCCCTTTATCCTGGTGAAAGCTTTAGTGTGGAGCGCACACCGGAGCTGGCTGAGGCTGCCAAGACGACATTGGAACGCCGGCTGGCTAAAGGCGGGGGACACACCGGCTGGAGCCGGGCGTGGATCATTAACTTCTGGGCCCGCCTGCAGGACGGGGCCAAAGCTTACGACAACGTCAGAGCGCTCCTGGCTCATTCCACACTGCCTAACTTGTTCGATGATCATCCGCCGTTTCAAATCGACGGCAACTTCGGCGGTACGGCGGGAATTGCCGAGATGCTGATCCAAAGCCACGATGGAGTGATTCGGCTGCTGCCCGCACTGCCTGATAGATGGAGCGATGGAAGCGTCAAGGGGCTTCGGGCCCGCGGCGGTTATACGGTAGATTTCGTCTGGGCGCGGGGACAGGTAACGGAAGCGGTTGTGAATTGCACAGTTTCCGGTCCTTTCCGACTGGAAGCTCCCGGTCTTGATCACCTATCGTTTGAGGGCGAGGCCGGACGCTCCTATACGTTTGGCAACAAGGCGGTTATAGATCGTTAAGTGAGCCACTTCTTCGAGGTTGCTTCATGCCACAAATGGCGCAGCGTCGATCGAACAATATGCCGAAGCTCCCGGTTAGCTGGCGTAGTTAAGCCTGGTAACTCCCGCAAAATCAAGCTAGTAATGCACAAGATAGGATGAGAAAAAGCGGAGAAATCCGGCTATACTGAGGTTGCTTCGGCATATTAAACGTCAATATAGGAGTGGTAAACATATGACGAATTCATTGCGTATCGGAACGCTGGTCGGCGGAGGGGACGCCGTCCGCGTCATCCCCCAGATTGCGCCGCACGGATTTGAATCGTTCAGTCTCACCTTCTGGCAAACGACAGGCGAGACCGATCTTGCGGAGACGGCCAAGCGGGTTCGTGAGCTTCAGGCTGAACACGGTTTCATCGTGTCGACGCTCGGCATCTTTGGCAATCCGCTGACGGGAGCAGGCGATAGCGCAGATACTCTGGCAAGCTGGGAGCGTCTGATCGATCATGCTCATCTGTTCGGCACTGACATCGTATCCGGATTTACGGGGCGGCTGACAGGGGAATCCATCGACGCCTCTATTCCTCAATATGCGAAGGTGTTCGGCGAGCTGTCCAAAAGAGCGGCGGACAAGGGCGTCCGAATTGCGTTCGAGAACTGCGACATGGGCGGAACATGGGCGACAGGGGACTGGAACATCGCTCATAACCCGACGGCATGGGAGATGATGTTCAACGCGATTCCGTCAGATCATATCGGGCTGCAGTGGGAGCCCTGCCATCAGATGGTGTCCTTGATTGACCCGATTCCGCAGCTGCGCAAGTGGGTAGATAAGGTATTCCACGTACATGGCAAGGATGCGACGATTGCTTGGGACGTCGTGAGGGAATACGGCATCCACGGGCCGAAGCCGTTTGTATGGCACCGTACGCCAGGTTTTGGTGACACGAACTGGACCGACATCATCACGATTTTGCGTCAGGCGAATTATCAGGGCACAATCGATATTGAAGGATGGCATGACCCTGTGTATAAAGGGGATCTGGAAATGACGGGACAAGTGCATGCACTTCATTACTTGAAGCGGTGCCGCGGCGGAGAATTCGTACCGAACCCGGTGTGAATCCCGGGCGCAGCATAGCATCTTCTTCAACGTCAGCTCGTACCTTAGTGGTACGAGCTTTTTTAGTTTAGTCATCCTCCTTTTGACTTTGTGCTGCCGGAACACTTAACGCTGGAAGGGACTTTTTTTAAAAAAAATGTGCATATAGACCTATATATAATCGGAAAGTATTGAATCACGACTAAAGTCGTACTATTAGACTTATCGTATGGGGAAATTTTCAACTAGAGTAGGTTCTTGTTGAAGCAGACCTTCGCAACATATCAGCAATTAAACCTCTGTAGTCTCCGGGTGTCCGGGTGAATTTTTTTATCTGTACTTGCCTGCGTGCCCATAACGGACGATAGTCGCTGGCACGATCCGGGACTAATTTCGCGATTTTAAATTATGGGGAAGGAATTTAAGCCTATATTTGTTGGGTGAATCGAGATAAGATCAAGGCTGGAAAGGGCTGAGCGCTTGTAGCTGCGGGTTTGACAAATTTTTCTTCCCGATGATAGGATCGAAAAGGTTGCCAGTTAAATTCTGTAAAGCAATGAAAGGGGAGGCGTAACGGAATGAAAAAGAAATGGATCACGGCTGCTCTATGCTTCGCATTCATGATGTTTGGCATGAGCATCAGTGCATGGGCGAACACACAATTGCAGGAAATAAAAGCTTATCTCAATGGGGAACTGAAAATCAGAATGGATGGACAAATCGTTCAATTGAAGGACGCCAATGGTAAAAGCGTTCTCCCTATTTCATATCAGGGAACTACATATCTTCCGGTCAGAGCGGTCTCCCAATTGTTGGATGTAGATGTGTCTTATAATGCCCAACGTAAAGAGGTTGTCATTGGGGAGGGATCTCAAACGGGAAATCCTTCAACACCGGCACAACCAGCACAACCAATAACACCGCCGGCACAGCCGCAACCAAGCCCTGCGGTGCCAGACGATACGGTGAAACTCGTATCCTGGAGTGATAAGGCCGAGAATGGGAAACTCGAGGTAACCGCCTCGGTTCAGAATACGGCAAGCTCAGGGAAAACCGTCGGCATCGTAGCCACCGGTTATGATAAGAACGGGAAAGCGGTTGAAACCCAAGGCACAAGCGGTTTTGTGGTGGGAGGCCATGTCCGTAATTTCAATGTTTCGCTGAATGCTGTGGATGTCATTGATTCTGTCAAGGTCGAGCTGACAGGCCATCGTCAACAGGTCGAACTCATTTCTTATGCTGATCGTCTTCATCAAGGCAAGCTTGAAGTTACCGGCGTCGTGGAGAACGGCAATGAGAAGGGCGCTACGACCGGAATCGTGGTAACAGCCTATGATAAGAATGGAAAAGCTATTGAAACTAAAGGCACGAGCGGCTTTGTTGTTGGTGAGCATGTCCGCAATTTCAAGGTCAGCCTGAACGCGGCTTCACAGATTGCACGCATCGAAGTGAAAGCAACGGGGTTCGCGGATGCTGTTCAGGTGCTGTCAGAAGCAAGCCGTGTTGATAATGGCAAGCTTGTCGTGGAAGCGGTGCTGGAGAATGGCTATGAGAAAGGGAAAACACTTGGCATCGTCGTCACCGGATATGACAAAAACGGCAAAGCGGTAGAAACGAAAGGTTCGAGTGGATTTGTCGTTGGTGAGCATGTGCGAAACTTCTCCGTTTCTCTGTCCTCTGCCTCCAATATTGACAAGGTGAATATCCAGATTACAGAAGAAGACTAAATCTACATCGATTAGGGTTAACCGAGCAAACCGTTTGTTCGGTTAACCTTTTATGTTTCACCAGGTCATGTGGAAGAGCGGCAGTCTTCGTACCGCATATAATAGGTTCATCAAAGAGATTTTAAGCGTTAGCCATCATGAACAGGAAAGGATGTTCTATGGGTTATATAATGGAGCTTCGCAAACAAGTCGGAACCCGGCCGTTAATTATGACCGGGGCATGTGTGCTGGTATTGGCTGACGATTCCATGCTGTTAGTCAAACGGACAGACAATGGCGCATGGGGCCTTCCAGGCGGGTCCATGGAGCCGGGAGAGCGGCTGGAACAGGCCGCTGCAAGGGAACTTTATGAAGAAACGGGGTTCACGGCAGGGCCGCTGAAGCTGTTTGATGTATTTTCCGGCCCGGAGCTGTACTACAAATACCCGAATGGTGATGAAGTATATAATGTTGTGACGGTCTATGTATCCGCTCAGGTGGAAGGAACTGCGGCGCCGGATACGGAAGAAGTGTCGGAGCTGAAGTTTTTTGGCCTGGAGCAGCTGCCGGAGGCGATCAATCCGCCCGACCGTCCGATTATTCAGGCAATGCTCGCGCGGTATGAAGAAATTGAGGGGATCCTAGGGAGAAACAGCACTTTTTAAATAAGGATAGCCTATAGATATCGATTCCGTTCCATCATAGGTTGCATCAACTGGCATATGCCTTAATGCATTCAGACTCTTGCTCATGCAAGAGTCTTGTTTAGGCTGAAGCCCAACCTCCGAGGTTGCCATCATGAACGTTTCAGAAAGGAAGAGGAAGGGGGACTGAGAAGCGAGGAAATCAAGAAACCAAGGAGCCTCGTCTTGTCCTAGGAGTCAACCGCTGAAGCGGTGAATGCAGACCTTTCTTATATTCATTCTATACCTGACGCATAGCTGTATTCGACTACCATTGTATGAGATAATAGGCGAAAGTTTATAATCAACCATTTGTGCGGGGGGAAGAGGATGAGAGCACGCTGGCTGACAGTTGGTCTATGCCTTGGTTTATGTCTGACCGGATGCACCGCTGAAGGGGCCAAGAAGCCGCCCGTGAGTCTTGAATCGGCGATGCAGCACGTATACTCCTATTCATTGAATGAGATTGAGCCGGAGCATGTGGAGGAGGTCACTCAATGGCTTGCCGACGCTCAGGCCGAGGGAGCGGAAGGGCAGTTTTTTATCAAGAACTTTCAGGATGATACGAGCGAATATGCGTATACCTATGGTTATGCCGGCGGTTACGCTGATTACGAAGTAAGTTTCATTTATACTCCGAAAGATCCGGTGAGCACAGGTAAAATCCATATCGCCGGCACCCGAAAGGATTCGCTTGCCCATCATTTCGTTCAAATCAAAACGGTCAACGACCTATCCATCATGTATATCGTTGCGGATGAACGACTGGAAGAGCTGCTTGGGTTTTGAATCGAAGCGGTTCTTACTCTACAGGGCATAGGCCAGGGTTGGCTTCACGCAGCTTCTCGCTGAATTGAGGGTCGAGCTTGGCGAGCTCGGCATAATAGCTGCCGATGACATGATTGCCTGATATCGATCCTTTCAGGAAATCCAACGGAATGAGCGTGGGAACATGGCTGTAGTAGTAGGACTTGTCGCGTTTTGGCAGCTTATAGATGCTCGGCGGCGCGTACGTTACCGGATCAAATGTGCTTGCAATTCGGTAGCTGTTCGGAACATAGCGTTTGAAGGCTTGGGCGAATGCGGGATCCCCGATACGCGGGGAACCATAAGTAAACAGCACAGGCACCCGAGCCGTGTTCGCTGCCACATCCACGGCGCACAGCACCGCTAGTGCAGCGCCGAGACTGTGACCAGTAATGAACAGCGCCTTATCCTTGGACAGCCGCCTTAAAGCGGACTTGATCTGTTTGCGCGCAGAGTTATAGATGCCGGTAAACCCGGCATGTGTGAGCACATTTTCTTGTACATACTTGAATTTGCGCTGGGAAGCGATCACATCAGCAATCCAATTGGGGGCCGAGCTGGTCCCTCGAAAGGCAATAATGATCTCTTGATCGGACTGAATAATATACCCGAACCGCTCCCATATGCCGATGAGAGACTGGGCTTCAATCGTATCAAAGAGGGTGTAGTTGGCTGGAAGAACAAAGCGGCCGTCTTGATTGGAGAACTGCATATAAGTTTGGCCGCAGACAGCAGCCAGAAAGATGGCTCTCTGCGTTTGAGCCGTGTTTAATTTCATGCTGTGCCCCTCCCTCGTTACTTTCACTATATTCGGTCTGGGCGGGATTGGTGCCTATGGGGCGGGATGTAAGCGGACATAAGAGCGTAGAGCATGAAAGCATATCGCGTTAGAACGATTAGGAGGGAGCGCAGTGCTGTATCATTTCAGCGAGAATCCGGAGATTCATATATTCGCACCGAGACATCCTGCGGGTCGGGATGATGAGCGGGCGGTCGTATGGGCAATCGATGCTCATCATGCTCCGCACTACTATGTTCCGAGAGATTGTCCTCGCATCTGCGTAGAAGCAGGAAGGGAGACGGCTGAATCGGATGTGGAGAAGTTTTTTGGTTTGTCTGGCGTGCGGAGAATGATCGCAGTCGAAGCGGGGTGGGACTCACGTATCCGGGACGGGAAGCTGTACCGGTATGTTTTCCATCCGGAAGGCTTTGAGCTGCTGGACAGCAATGCGGGATACTACGTTTCTCCCCATCCGGTGACGCCGATTGCTGTGGAGCCCATGGATGATCTGATCGGCGCCATTGTCGGCGCCGATATTGAGCTGCGCGTGATGCCGTCCTTGATGCGGCTCAAGGAACAGGTGCTGGCCTCTACGCTGCATTATTCCATGATACGCATGAGAAATGCCGTGCCGGACACCTCTCTAGAATGAGAAAAACACAGGGAAGATCAGGCTGCTGCTTGTTCTAACCATGTGGATATTGAAAGGATGATGACGATGTCAACTCTGCTGGCAACACTTAATCAGACGATCCAAACGGCGCAATTTTCAGGGGCGGTCCTTATTCGGCAGAATGAAGAAACGCGTTATGAACAAGCGTATGGTTTTGCCAACCGCAGCGAAGAGATGCCGAACCATCCCCATACCCGGTTTGCCATGGCTTCCGGCAGCAAGCTGTTTACAGCGGTTGCTGTATGTCAGCTTGTCGAACGGGGGCATATCACCTATAACACGAGGTTGCAAGAATGGCTCGAGCTGCCAGAAATTGAAGGTTTCGGCGATGTGACGGTGCATCATTTGCTTACCCATACCTCGGGAGTTGCAGACTATTTTGATGAAGAGGTGATGGATGATTTCGAGCAGCTTTGGCTGACGACACCGATGTATCATGTTAGGGAACCGGAGGATGTGCTGGCTTTATTTCAAGACCAGCCGATGAAATTCAAGCCCGGCGAGCGTTTTTCCTATTCCAACTCCGGCTACGTGCTGCTCGGACTTCTGATTGAACGCGTGACGGGTGAATCCTTCCGAACCTACATCGAGAAGCACATTTTTCAGGCTTGCGGCATGGAATCTACCGGCTATTACCGCATGGATCGGCTGCCGAAGCAGACCGCCCTCGGATATATTGACGAGGGGGGAGGCCAGTGGAGAACCAATATTTACTCGGTGCCCCTCATTGGGCAGCCGGATGGCGGTGCATATACAACGCTGTACGATCTTGATCTGTTCTGGCAGCATTTCCTGAAAGGCAAGCTAGTTTCCGAGGAAACCGCAGCGCTTATGCTCACGCCACAGGTTGAGCCAGATGACGATGACAGTTACGGATACGGGATTTGGATTGACATCCGCGACAATGAGATCTTCAGACATTACATTATGGGCTGCGATCCCGGAGTCAGTCTTATTTCGTTCATATATGCCGGAACAGGGATCCGCTCCCACGTGCTCAGCAATCAGACCGAGGGGGCGTTTCTACTGGCTCAAGAGCTGGACAATATCGCCGTTTCCGGTGTCTAGGTCTTGGTAGGAGGTGGAATGGATGTCGAGTACGGAACTATTTGATATATATAATGCGTCTAATATTCATATCGGTGTGGACAGCAGGGAGAATGTTCATGCCAAGGGACTGTGGCATCATACATTTCACTGCTGGATCGTCGATCGCTCCAGCGGAGAGGACCGGTTGCTGCTTCAGCTTCGCCATCCGGACAAGGACACGTATCCCGGTTTGCTCGACATCTCCTGTGCAGGTCATCTTCTGGCCGGGGAAACGGTGGAGGAGGGGGTGCGCGAGCTTGCAGAAGAGCTAGGCATCGTGGCTGCCTTTGATGAGTTGACCTACTGCGGGATGGTCCCTCAAGAAAGCATCATCTCCAGCGATCTGATCGACAGGGAGTTTAATCATGTTTTTCTATACGAGAGCAGCCGGCCAGTCGATGAGTATTCATTTCAGAAGGAAGAGATTACAGGGTTGTTTACGGTTGGTTGCGACGAGTTCCGGGAGCTTGTGCTCGGACAGACGGAGGAATGCTGGGTGGACGGTGTGGTGACCGATCTTCAGGGAGAAGGGCTGATACGGGAACGAAGAAGGATCGGCCTGCATCAGGTGACACCCAATTCTGAGGAATATTACAAGCTGTTGTTCGACAATC
This sequence comes from Paenibacillus sp. 7541, assembly GCF_002276395.1. Classification (NCBI taxonomy): domain Bacteria; kingdom Bacillati; phylum Bacillota; class Bacilli; order Caryophanales; family Paenibacillaceae; genus Paenibacillus; species Paenibacillus sp. 7541. The sequence goes on from NZ_NQLZ01000011.1 coordinate 85,967, forward strand.
TGAAAGCGGAGTGAAATGATTTATTTCCTGGGCAATCAGAGTGCAAGGTTAATCAGGTTTGCGGGTCAGGGCGTGCACAACCCAAGCATCTGTCCTTACATTATCATCATACGGGGCAGAGGGAGGCAAGAGGGACGCTGGAGAAGGAATATGCTTGTCTTTGCCTCCGGATTCCATCGCTGTAACGGTTGAATGCAGAAATCAGGGGAGAGCCGTGGCGTAAGCCCCCCTGATTTCCAGGGAGCGGCATGCTTTGCTGGATGTGAAGTCAGCGTTGATTTCTAAGATGAGCCCCAAACTTTATGTAAAATCTGATATAATACCTTCTAATCCTATCGGAAGCTTCGCAAAAATGAGAATTATACAACGAGATATCGTGTCTATGGAGCACGGTTTCTCAACCGACACGGGAGTCTGGCGATAACGGCAATCTGCACTGGCTGTGTCGTCTCGTGCGACAATGAAATGTCGAGCAGGAAAGGAGCAGACAATGGAGCAGACAACGATAGAACTGCATAATGTGACTTGGCGAAGAGAGCAGAAGACGGTGCTGACGGATGTGAACTGGACGGTCAGGAATGGAGAACACTGGGCGGTTCTAGGCCTGAACGGGTCGGGGAAAACGACGATTCTGAATATGATTAACGGGTATATCTGGCCTACGAGCGGCATGGTCTCTGTCCTGGGTCACCGCTTCGGGACGGTGGATTTGCGCGAGCTGCGCAAATCGATCGGATGGGTCAGCTCCTCGCTTCAGGAGCGGATCCGCCCGAATGAATCTACGCTGGATGTTGTGATTAGCGGCAAGCACGCCTCGATCGGCCTATACCAGAAAGTGGAGGAGTCCGACCGCGAGAAGGCCGAGCAGCTGATGAAGGAATTCAATTGCCATCATCTGCTTGGACGCACGTATGAGACCTGCTCGCAGGGGGAGAAGCAGAAGCTGCTGATCGCCCGCGCCTTGATGGCGTCACCGCGGCTGCTGATTCTGGATGAAGCCTGCAACGGGCTCGACTTTCTGTCGAGGGAAGCGCTGCTGTCCAGCATTACGGCGCTGGCAACAAGACCCGATGCGCCTACACTGCTGTTTGTCACCCATCACATTGAAGAGATACTGCCGGTATTTTCACATTCGCTGCTTATTCGGCGCGGAAGCATATTCGGTCAAGGCCGTTCCCGGGACATGCTCACCAGCAACAATTTAAGCGAATTTTTCGAAACGCCGGTTGAGGTTGCCTGGCAGCAGGAACGGGCCTGGTTATCCATTCCGGATCAGGGCGATCAAGGGGATTAGGGGTAAATTCTCTTCTAGCTTAGCTGGGGAACGGATCGGAATTAGTTTTAATTTAAGGAATTTCCCAATCGGGGCAGGAGAAATGCAATAGGATATCGAATTAACCATAGGTCGAACAATTGACGGTTTACCATGATTTATTATGGAAAGGACAGATGCGCAATGAAATTTAATGAATACCGCTACGAGCGCCCGGATGTCAAAGCATTCGAGCATAAGTTCAAGGAGCTGCTTCAATCTTTCACGTCAGCTGGAAGCTATGATGAGCAGGATCAGGCAATGACAGAAATTAACAAACTTCGCAGCACGTTTGAAACGATGCAGCAAATCGCATACGTGCGCCACTCGATTGACACCAACGATGAATTGTATAAGGCTGAGCAGGATTTTTATGATGAGAATGGTCCTGTGGTGCAAGAATACATAACCGAGTATTATCGGGCGCTGGTGGATTCGAAATTCAGAGAACAGCTTGAGGACAAGTGGGGCCGTCAGCTGTTCCAGCTTGCAGAACTGTCCTTGAAAACATTCAGTCCTGAGGTGATTGAGGATTTACAGCAAGAGAACAAATTGACAACCGAATACTCGAAGCTGATCGCTTCGGCGAAAATCCCGTTCGAAGGGGAAGAGCGCACCTTGTCCCAGCTCGTTCCGTTCCAGCAGTCAACCGATCGCGCGATGCGGAAGCGGGCGGCGGAAGCTTCCAGCGGCTTCATGGCCGCGAATGAAGAGCAGTTCGACCGGATTTATGATGACTTGGTAAAGATCAGAACGAAAATTGCCAAGAAGCTTGGCTTCAACAATTTTGTAGAGCTCGCTTACGCCCGGATGGCGCGCACAGATTACAATGCCGAGATGGTGGCTAATTTCCGCAAGCAGGTGCTGGATTATATCGTTCCAGTGGCTAGCAAGCTGAAGGAGCGCCAGAAGAACCGGATCGACGTGGATCAGCTGCTCTATTATGATGAGAATTTTGCCTTCAAGTCCGGCAATGCCACGCCGAAGGGTGATCCGGAGTGGATCGTGAACAACGGCAAGAAGATGTATGAGGAGCTGTCCCCGGAGACACATGAATTCTTCAGCTTCATGCTGGACAACGGACTGATGGACCTCGTCGCCAAGAAGGGCAAAATGAGCGGCGGTTACTGCACGTATATTAGCGATTACGGAGCACCGTTTATTTTCTCCAACTTTAACGGCACGTCTCATGACATCGATGTGCTGACGCATGAAGCCGGTCACGCCTTCCAGGTGTATGAGAGCCGAAGCCTGACAGTGCCGGAGTACAGCTTCCCGACGATGGAGGCGGCTGAAATTCACTCCATGAGCATGGAATTTTTCACATGGCCTTGGATGGAGCACTTCTTCCAGGATGAAGTGGATAAATACCGCTTTGAGCATTTGGCAAGCTCGCTCATCTTTATTCCGTACGGGGTAACGGTAGACGAGTTCCAGCACTTTGTGTATGAGAATCCGGATGCAACGCCTGCGGAGCGCAAACAGGCTTGGCGTGAAATCGAGAAGAAGTATTTGCCGCATCGCAATTATGAGGACAATGCGTACTTGGATAACGGCGGTTTCTGGCATAGACAAGGGCATATTTTTAATTCGCCTTTCTATTATATCGATTACACGCTGGCGCAAATCTGTGCCTTCCAATTCTGGAAGAGAATGCATGAGGACCGTGAAGCGGCCTGGGCCGATTATTTGCACCTGTGCCGCCTAGGCGGAAGCAAGTCCTTTACCGAGCTGGTGAAAGAAGCCGGGCTGATCTCACCATTCGAGGACGGCTGTGTAACCTCGGTGATCGGTAGCATTGAGAGCTGGCTGGACAGCGTGGACGATAAGGCGCTGTAATCCGTTCTCGGATACAGTAGATGCTGTAACAGCAGGAAGAGAACGAAGGCTTGTGATGAGCCCGGGGCTCTTCCTGCTATTTTTATATTATGAGGGATAATGGATGGATATCTTATATAAACGATTAAGCGAGCTGCCGGTGACGGTGGTCTCAGACTTGTGGAACGCTTCTTTCGAAGGGTATATGGTGAATGCCTCGATGCCGCTGGAGCGCTTCCTCGCCCGGGTGACGAATGATGAGTTATGCCTAAAGCGTTCTCTGGCTTGTTATGTCGATGGACAACCGGCCGGCATTATCCTGAACAGCTTCCGTGAGCTGGAAGGAATAACGATTGCGCGCAACGGGGGCACGGCGATTGGTCCTGATCATCGCGGCAAAGGCCTTGGCAAGACGATGATGGAATACAATTTGGCCCTGTATAAGGAAGAGCAGGTCAAACGGGCTTATCTGGAGGCGATCAGCACGAATGCGCCGGCCATTCGTCTGTACGAAAGTGTCGGATACAGCATCGTGGATCGCTTGCTTATTATGACATGCGAGCAGCTGCGCCTGGACGATGGTGGCAGCGGACGGTCCGCTTACTCGGTCGTGCGGGGGCATGCGGCGGAAGTGCTGGCGATTCCGTACTATAGCTCGGGTGTGGTATGGCAGTCGGATGTTCCTAATCTGAAGGATGCGGAGTGTGTGAAGGTATATGACGGGGACGAACAGGTCGGTTACGGACTGTTCAAGCGAACCTTCGATGATAAGGGAGTACTGGCAGGCATTACGCTGTTTCGCTGTGAGGCCGCACCTGGACGAAGGGATGCCGGCGATGTGATCCGAGCGGCGCTGTATGCAATACTCCAGCCGAAGGATCGCTGCAGACGGACCGCCTTCAACATTCGTGCCACACAGGAGGAATTGGTTCGTATCCTGCAAGAAATCGGATTTACAGGATCGATGGAGCAGGTATTGATGCTGTGGGAGCCTGAGATTTAAGGGGAAGTCATCATCGAAAAAGGACCGGGCAGGATATCCTTGCCCGATCCTTCCAGTATATCGGCCATGTTCTCTCCTATGTGCTGCTCATAGCAGCAGGAGGGCAAGCCAGTGGATCATGGCCGACTGTGGCTGTGACGAACCCTCTTATTGTGCGGAAAAGCCGATTTTCGGCTGCTCGCGCACCTTCCTGTCAGCGGCGACGGCGCGGATGGATGAAATCGGGACGTACAGCATTTCGAATTCGTCCTTGTATTTCACATAGGCCTCGTTCACCTCTTCCAGCGTTCCTCCGCGAACACAGCTTCCGTCGAGAAAATAAATCGTAACCGCCTGTTTCTCCAGCCCCTTCAGCATCGTAAACCACGCTCCTTTATCGATCTTGCCTAGCTTGTTAGCTGCTCACATCGACGTAATAATCTCGTCGATGATTCCATACGCCAGCGCTTCCTCGGCGGTCATGAAATAATCCCGGTCCATGTCCTTCTCAATGCGCTCCGGCGACTGCCCGGTCCGCTCGGCTGTAATCTGCACCAGCTTCTCCCGCGTCCGGAGAATGCGTTTGGCGGTAATGGCGATGTCACTGGCCTGGCCCTGAACCCCGCCCAGCGGCTGGTGAATCATAACCTCGCTGTTGGGCAGCGCCATGCGCTTGCCCTTGGCGCCAGCCAGCAGCAGTACAGCGGCGAAGGAAGCGGCCATTCCGGTGCAGATTGTGTTCACTTGCGGCTTGATGATCTGCATCGTATCGTAGATGCCAAATCCGGCGGAGGTGGAGCCTCCCGGACTGTTGATGTACATATGAATATCCTTGTCAGGATCCTCGGCTGCCAGGAACAGCAGCTGGGCAATGATGCTGCCTGCGGACGTGTCGTCAATCTGCGTGCCGACAAACACGATCCGATCCTTCAGCAATCGGGAATAAATATCATAGGAGCGTTCCCCCCGCTGCGTCTGCTCCACGACGTAAGGAATGTAATTCATCGCGATACCTCCTGCGTGCTTATTTTGGATTTCACCGGGTAAACGAAGCGATAGCGCGAAAGGATACGCGAAGCAGGTCCCGAAATAATGGCAATGGCAGGGCGTAACCGTTCCGGACCTACAATCGTTTACTTCATATAGCTGTTTCAAATTATCCGGAATAAAGGTTCTGCGGATCAAATATAAGAAAGACGGGATCAAGCGAAGAAAGGAGCTGGCCAACATGACGATCATTCAACCGGAATCACATATCCTCATGCTTTCGCAGCAGCGTGTGGAGGAGCTTCACGCCCTGCTGCACCGATACTGCCTGTCCTTGACGGGCTGCCCTTGGGACACGGAGGATCTGGTTCAGGATACGTGGCTCAAGGTGCTGGACAAATTTCAGAAGCGAACGCACAGCAATCCCGAGGCTCTTCTGCTGCGCACGGCTAAAAATACATGGATCGATCGGGTTCGCAGAAACCGCGTGTATCGGCGCATCGTGAACGAGTGGCTGGTCCAGGGAGATGAGATGCAGACGGAACAACTGGACAGAAAGCTTCAGACCGAGGCTGTCTTTCAATTGCTGCTGCAGCATTTGTCCCGGGCGCAGTGTACGGTATTTGTACTAAGGGAAGGATGGCAGTTCTCAGTCGCCGAGGCGGCCTCGCTTCTGGACACCACGCAAGGGGCTGTCAAAGCGGCACTGCACCGGGCGCGCAAGGCGCTTGAAGCAGCTGAGCTGGAAGAGGACGCCGCGTGGACCGCCATGACGGAGGCAGAGGTTGAGGAGGTGGACGGCCAACTATTACAAGCGCTGGCAACCGCCTATCTGGCAGGCGACGTGGACGAGGTAGTAAGACTGATTCAGACGAGCGGACAGCCGCGAGAGTCGGTCATGGCGGTGGGCATGCTGCTGCCGCAGCACCGCATCCAATCCGGCTATGGGGGCACGCTTGAAGGGAGCTTTGCCGTGTCGTGCATGGGCATCGTTATGGCAGCTTGACGATAACTGGCCTGGAACCGGCTCTATTCCGCCGAAGCCTGATCATTATATAATATAAGCATCTACAGCAGGCTGGGAAGGAGTGGTTGTCATGAGCCAGAATATTACATATAAAATCTATACGATGTGCATGGTGCAGAACGGCTCGAAGGTGCTGCTGATGAACAGGCCCGACAGCAAGGGGTTCCCGGGCTACATTGCGCCTGGCGGCAAAGTCGAGTTTCCTGAAAGCATTGTCAACGGCGCGATCCGGGAGGTGCGGGAAGAGACCGGCCTGGTGGTGAACGATATTATTTATAAGGGGCTGCAGGAATGGTGCGAGCCGAGCACCGGGCTGCGCTACATGGTGTTTAATTATTTGGCCACATCGTGGGAGGGAGAACTGCTGCAGGACCCGCCCGAGGGCGAGCTTTTGTGGGTAGATATTCAGGACGCGCTCAAGCTGCCTATGCAGGATTGGTTCAGGGAGCGGTTTCCGCTGTTCTTTGAAGAAGGAACGTTCGAGCACAGCGATGTATGGGATCGTGAAGCGGATCTCGTGCTGGACAGCACCCGAAGGAAGTATCGGGACAAGGCGCTTGAAATCGGTATGTGAGAGGAGGCTGTTCCGTATTGATTCCCCATCCGATCAATCATCTCTGTTTTTCCGTCTCCAATCTCGAACGGTCGATTGCTTTTTATCGGGATGTATTTGAGGCGAAGCTGCTCGTGAAGGGAAGAAAGCTTGCTTATTTCGATCTGCAAGGCTTGTGGATTGCCCTGAATGAGGAGGATGTGGACCGCAGCGGCGAGGCAGGAAGCTATACGCATATTGCCTTTACGATTGAGGAGGATTCATATGAAGCGGTTCTCGAGCGGCTGAAGAAGCTGAACGTTCAGGTGCTGCCCGGGCGCAGCCGGTCGGAACAGGACAGGAAGTCCATCTATTTTCTTGATCCCGATGGTCACAGGTTTGAGTTCCACACAGGAACCTTGGCCGATCGGATGGCCTATTATCGTGCCGAGAAGGACCATATGATCTTCTATGATCAGGAGGCATAGGAGCTTTAATAGTGCATGATCCACGAGACTCGTTCCCGTTATCGGTGAACGGGTTTCTTAGGTTTCAGCCACTCAGATGGCAGTTGTTGAGGCATTCTTTAATCTACGGATGGTTCAACCTTGGCGTGCTAGAAATATTATCCTACTTTGTACTCAATTTAGAGAGATCGTTAACGAATTGGCAGCCATGTGCCGATATAAACATCAAGACTGTAAAAAAACGACTGAGACCGTAGTACAAAGGAGAGAAATACATGAGCGTAAACAGAAAGACAACGAAGTTGTTCCTCATCGTTGTGATGATGTTGGCGATGGTATTCCCTACCAGCGTATTCGCCGCTGCCGGCGATGTAACTTCCATCGAATTTGACACGAAAGAAAGCACGATTCAACTCATAGTAAACGAGAACACAAAGCAGTTGCGCGTATTGGCCAACATCGAAGGCTCCGCCACCAAGAAGGATGTGACCAATGACTCGACCTGGACGTCGTCCAATACGAGCATCGTCCGGGTGGAAAGCGGTTTGTTGACCCCGCTGAACAAAGGTACGGCTACGATTACAGCAAGATACAAGGGCGCTGTCAGCACCATTGACGTTAATGTCAGCTACCTGTATGACGAGCTGAAGCTGGACCTGCCGGATAAAGTGGAATACAAGCTGGGAACCGAAGGCTTGTCTGTCAAAGCGCTGGCGGACGGCATGAATGATGTGACCAGCGAAGCAAGATGGACAAGCTCGGACAGCAGCGTTGTCAAGGTTGACAAAGGAAGCCTGACGCTGGAAGGTCTGGGTACAGCAACGATTAAAGCAGAGTACAAAGGGCTCAGCGCTTCTGTTACCGTTAAGGTTGTTGCTCCGTTCAAGAAGCTTGCGATCATCCCTGGAGATGACCAGGAGCTTCTGGTTGGCGATGCGCCGGTGGAGCTGAAGGTGTATGCGAAGCAATCTGAAGCGGACAGCGGGCTGGGAACGGATGTGACGGATGAGGTTAAGCTCGTATCGTCGAACAGCTCGGTTGCGGTCATTGAGGACGGCAACAAACTGAAGCCGGTGGCTCTAGGAAAAGCAACGATCAGCGTAAGCCATTTGGGCAGCCATGCCCAAATTGACGTATATGTTCGCAATCCGTACGAAGCGATTATTCTGGATCAGACCGACTTCATCAAGAACCCGATTCTGTTCATGAATGAGTCGGTTGCGATCAAGACGAAAGTGAGAAACGCAGCGACACAATCGATCGAGGTCAATGGCGAGTGGACGTCTTCCAATCCGCTTGCGGTTACGGTCAATAACGGTGTCGTGACAGCTAGAGGCACAGGAACGTCCACGGTCAAGGTCAGCTACATGGGCATCAGCCGTGAATTTACGGTTACGGTGCTTCCTACCGTGACCAGCTTCGAAACGGAGGAGACAGAGCTTGAGCTGCTGAAGTCCCAGTCCCAGTCTTATCCGAAAGTAACAGGCACTTTGCTGAGCGAAGAGAAGCAGGATTTCACCAAGTCGGTCACCTGGACCTCCAGCGACGATACGATTGTTTCGACTGAGGACGGCAAGATCAAAGGGCTCGAATCCGGGGAAGCCGTTATTACCGGGAAGATCGGAACACGGGAAGTGGCGAATATTCGCGTAACGGTAAGCGAAAAGGTACTCGTTCTGCTGCCGGAAGTTGAATCCTATCAGCTGGTTATCGGCAAAACAACCGAGCTGCCAAGCGTCACCGCTGTATTTGAAGACGGCGAGGAGAAGGATGTGACCTCGCTGGTGAAATGGTCCTTGTCCGGCTCCCAGGCAGTCATTAAGGACAACACGATCAAAGGTCTGGTGAAGGGATCGGCTACCCTGCGTGGGGAGTACCTGAACGAGTCGTTGAAAATTCCTGTCTCGGTGGAGCAGGAAGTCGTCAAATTCGTAGTGGAGCCTCAGAACATTGAGCTGAACATCAAGAAATCCAAATCGATCAAGGTAACAGGCTATTACAGCAATGGCAGCACCGTTACCCTGTCCACGAAGATGAACTGGGTATCGTCAGATACTTCGGTTGCAACAGTGTCAAGATCGTCTGTCAGGGCTGTGGGCGAAGGAACAGCGACGCTGACGGGCTCCTATCAGGGCAAAGAGCTGAAGGTGGATGTCAAGGTGGTGCCGAAGCTGAGCAAGCTGACCGCTAGCGAGAAGAAGCTGAGCTTGAAGCCAGGCGATATTAAAACCGTTACGCTGACTGCGCTCTATGATACCGGTCTGCAGACGAATGTAACGAGCAGTGCGGAGTGGACGACGAGCAAGGCAAGCGTTGCGAAGGTAACGAACGGAAAGATTGAAGTTGTTGGCAAAGGCACAGCCAGAATTAAAGCAAAATTCGATACCAAAACAGTGACGATTACGGTGACTGTTAAATAGGATCATAGACATTAGAAGCCCTTCTCCGGTTGAACCGGAGAAGGGCTTCTTTACTATGCCTACCGGAAAGGCAGCTGCGTTGATTTCTCCAAAGGGGCCATCGATATAGTTACCTGACGTGTCCCCCTGTGCAGGCAACGAATATACTGGGACTAGGTTAGTTGGAAAGGCGGGGAGATTATGACCAAGGTCAACATGAGCTCCGCATTGCCAGACGGAATTCTGGTTCGGGGAAGCGATTCTTCCGTCTATTTAATAGAGCGGGGAACCAAGCGCCCGATCGCCGACCCGGAGTCGCTCTATCATTACAAGCTCAGCCTCAAGCACATGATTAGGATCGAGGATGGCTTTCTGAACGAAATGGTCAACGGAGAGATGATTAGGCGGTGCGGGGATTATGTCAGACATAGTCCCTCCACCCTGCTGGTGAGAGGCGGTGATTCGGCGGTTTATGTGTGGATGGGAGGGCGGCTGTTTCCGATTGCGACCAGCGGCATGTTTCGCAGGCTATGTTACCAGGCCCATCAGCTTGTCAATTTGCCGGATTCGCTTATTGCTTCTTTGCCACGCGGAGAGCTCATTGATGATTCGTTCTTTCTGTCTCATTCTGCAATCGACGGCAGGCTGTATTCCGGGCCGGACGGATTTATATATTATGGTGAACAGCGCAAGCTGAGAAAACTGGAAGTGCCGTCGCTGTTCTCATATTTTCGTTGGGATGTCGGGCAATTGATTTATTTCACGGGCGAGGAGTTTGCCAACAGCCCGATTGGCGAGCCGATTGCCGACTTCCGGTCGACGTTGTCTGCCTGACGTTCTAGGGCGCGTAGTTTCGGCTAACGAGGAAGGGGGAAACCCGTTGAAGGTGTTGCTGGTCACCATTTTTTTAATCCCGTATGTCGGTGGCGTATGGAAATATATGCAGCAGGTCAAGCAAGGGCTGGAGGCTGACGGACACGAAGTGGACATGATCGGGGACGGAATTGATGGCTTTTATGTATACGGGGGCGGTGAACACCGGAAGGTGCTCAAAAGTCATTTCAGACCGATGCTGCAGCACAAGCTGAACCCTGCGAGCGCTTCGCCGATCACCGCCGATCCTTGGGTCAGAGATGCGGAAGTGGAGCGTCTGACGCTGGAGCTGTCTTTATCCTATCTCGGACTGGAGCAGTACGACATCATACATGCCCAGGACGTGCTGGCTGCTTCGGCCGTAAGCCGCGTCAAGCCGGCGCAGACGCCGCTCGTGACAAGCATCCATGCATCGGTTGCCCTCACGATTCGGGATGTGCTGCAGGCGGATCCGAAGTATGCCGACCCGCTGAATTCCCTCGTATGGAAGTATTACAAAACGATTGAATATATCGGTGGCAACGCCAGTGACCATGTGCTGCTGGCCTCACGCTGGCTGCGGGACGTGATGGTCCAACAGTTTGATATCCCGGGCAACGGCATCAGTCTCATTCCGTATGCGATGGATATTCCCGCTTTTGAGCACAGGCTGAACGCCGAGCATAGGCTGCAGCGGCCGACAGACCGCAAGGTTCTGATCAGCACGTCGCGGCTCAGTCCGGAAAAGGGGGTTCATGTGCTGATTGAAGCGCTCGGACAACTGCACAAGCAGCGGCAGGATTGGGAATGCTGGCTCGTTGGCGATGGAGACAAGCGGCCGGAGTATGAGCAGCTCGTTCACAAGCTGGGGATTCAGTCCTCCGTTCATTTCTGGGGGACGAGGGAGGATGTCCCGAGTTTGCTGACACTGGCAGACATATTTGTTATGCCAAGCATGATGGAGACCTTGTCCTATTCCGTCATGGAAGCGCAGCTGGCCGGGCTGCCGATTGTCTCCTCCGATGCCGGGGGGCTGAAGGAAGCGGTGAGGCATGAGGATAACGGGCTGCTGTTTCCGGCAGGGGATGCAGGCAAGCTTGCCGAGTCACTGGCGCTGCTGCTTGCAGATGAAACGTATCGGAACCGGCTGGGGAAACGGGCCAGGAAATGGGCGCTCGTCCATCGGGATCTGGAGACGATGATCAAACGCTTGCTTCAGGTCTACCGCCGGGAGCTCAAGCGAAAGCAAGCCTAACGTTGTATGGGGAGGGAATCGTATGGGTACAGAGCTGGTAAGCGGCGATCAGTATAATGATCTTTTTCTGGCTCCGGCGTCACATCCCTTTCTGCTCGTTGACAAGGCGATATGGGAGCGAGTGAAGGCGAATTTGCCGAAGGGTTATTTTATTCCCGATTATAGAATTATTAATCACTTGAAGCATATGTGACTGAATATGTGGGGAAAGGCTGGGGTAGGGATGGGAACATCGAATTGGCAAAATATATCGTTCTGCGTGGAGCTGCTCCGTCAAACCGCACCGAAATCGGTGCTGGACGTCGGCGTCGGCTTCGGCCGCTGGGGCGTGCTGTGCCGCGAGTTTCTGGACGTATGGGAAGGGCGTGTATTCCGCGAACAGTGGACGACCAGGATTGAAGGGATTGAAGTGTTTCCGAAGAATATCGACGCCTATCATGCTTACTTTTACAATCAGATTCATATTGCCGAGGCGGCTGCATTCATTCATACCGCTGTACAGCCCGGACAGTTCGATATGATTATCCTCGGGGATGTGCTGGAGCATTTTACTAAGGAAGCGGCTGTTCCCCTGCTGCAGGCGTGTATCGGAAAATCGCGTTATGTGATGCTGAACGTACCGATCGGTACGAATTGGCCGCAGGGCACAACGTATGGCAATGCGTATGAGACCCATCGCAGCACCTGGACGCGCGAGGAGCTGGATCAGTATCCGGTAGCTGCGAAGCAGCATTTCAAGGATTATATCCAGCGCGATTTCTCAACGTATCTGTTTGCTGCATCCATGAAGACCGGTTGATCCGAAAAAATGGGGAGGTGCTGAGCCCAATGAACGCTGCTTACATCCATACGAGGGTACCTGTGGAGCTGCTGTTTACTGAATTTATACCGGAGGAGAGACGCTCGGTCATTGACCATTTCACGGAAGCTTGGTATGACTACCACAAGCGATATGCCAGCCGGTCCATCGCCCGCTTGACCCCGCATATTCAGCTGTTCCGCTATTTCATGGGTCAGGAGCAGAGCCCGGCACTGTATCTGGAATGGTATCGCATGATTCATACGACCCGGCAGCTTCAGCCGCCGCTGACGGATGCAGCGCTTCTTCAGGAGCGGCGAGCGGTATACGATCATATGCTGGCCATGCTGAAGGACTCTCCGGCCCGATTCGAACAATTCCCTGCGCTCGTAAGATATAACCGGGATCGCGGTTATTTCAACATTGCGGACGGACATCATCGGATCGTCTTTCTGTATTGCCACGGCATTCGCCATATTCCGGTCCGAATGACCCGCGAAGATTATGCGGACTGGATGAATGAACGCGAGCTTGGGGCCGTCGCCGAGGTGTTCAAACGATATCATCGGAGCCTGATCTATACGCCGATCCTGCATCCGTCTTATATGAACATGCGCAGCGAGCGTGATTCTAAGTATCCGACAAGATTGGATAAAATACTGGATTGCTTGCAAACGCTGCCCTTGCCCGGAAAAAGGGTGATTGATATCGGCTGCAACATCGGCTACTATGCCCGTTACTTCAGCAGGGAAGGCGCGATGGTAACCGGAATCGATCCGATGCCGGAACATTATGAGCTGGCCCAAGCGCTCAATAAGCTGGAGCGGGTCCCGTTTGATCTGCGGCTGGAGCGGTTTGAATCGGCCCATCTGCCGGAGAGCTATGACATCGGGCTGCTGCTGACTGTGTTCTACCACATCATGAACATCGACCATGTCCGGGAAGCCTTCCTGCGTCAAATCAACCAAACGGTGCATGGCTTGTTGTTTTGGGAATCCGGCGGAGCGCCCGACATGGAGAGATCGGTGCTGCTGAACGGAACGCATTTTAACCGATATGAAAAGCTGGCGGTCACGGAAGGGACAGGAAAGCGGCGGGAACTGGGTGTTTTTTTTACCGCCTAGTGGAACCGAGGCGGGAGGGGGGCGGCTTCACTGGCTGATGTTTTCAGCTAGGCGAGGGCGCTCCCCCCTATTACATATAGGAGTGCTGCTGCTTGTCAAAAATTTACCAGAAGGTATAATTTTTATAGGATAACGAAGAGAAGAGGAAACCGCGATGCTGATGCGAAACGAGGAGAAATGGCTGGAAACATGGCCACGAATACGAAGCAAGGGCAAGGCAAGATATATTGTGACAAGAGGGCTGCTCCGGGGGCTTCTCATCTATCTGGTGTGGGCAGCCGTCACCTGGTTTTGGGATCGGGAGCGGTTTTCACCGGAACATTTTATGGACAGATATTATATCTATTTTGTGCTATTTCTGTTGTATGGCTTCTTGATCTCCGCCAGTTCGTGGAAGGGGAACAACATGAAATACGATAATCTGATCAAGCACGGGAAGGCGAAGAAGGATACTTCGAATTAGGCTGTTCTGGTGCGGGACCTGAAGCGGATCGAGTTGAACTTGATATGGCGGCGGCAATCCCGGCCTTGGCATTCTATAGAGCGGCAAGCCCATGTGCAGGTTTCAGTTAAGCCTTCGAGGGATGGTATAGTGATCTGGATACGACATAAGGAAGGACAGAGGGCATGTGGGTGCAGCGAATGAGTCGAAGAAAAGAATCAATGAACGGAGGATGGACATGAGCGGTGGTCATGATCCGGCTGCTGACAGCATGCTGGAGCTGTTCAGTCCGTCTGCCAGGCCGCGTATAGCGGCGGCGACCCGCTTTGACATGCGCAAGGTGATTGAGGTCGAGTTTGTGTGCAGGCTATTTCACGGGGACGATCAGCGGGCGATGCTGGGGCTGGAGATGCGCGTCGGATTGAAGCGGCTCTTTACGGTGCAGCGGCTGCGCGAATTTCTGGTCAGTGTGGAGCTGGGAGAGCCATATGAAGTGACAAGGCATTTTACATATGATCCGGAACAGCATAGTTTCAAAGCGGAGGATGACAAGCTGATTCGGGAAATGATCCGCATTCATCGCAATGACAGCATGGTGATGGAGGTTATTCGCGGCTCGGCCGCGGCCCGCAAGAAAGCGAGCGGGCTTGACCGAATGCTGCTTGTCACACCGATGGCATGGCCGCTTATACAACCGCTGCTTGCAGAAGTGCCCGCTGCGTCATTCACAGACAATGGGCTTCTCTCCGAGCCGCTTCAGTTCAGCAGTGAGGCATTGCCGGTCCGATTTGCGCTCGACGAGGAAGGGGATGAGCGATATGCCTTAAGGGCGGAAGGGCTGGACAGGCTGATTGTCATGGACAGCTACGGCATGGCTCTGTCCGGGGGCAAGCTGATTTCGATGGAAACGGAATCCTGCCGCCGGTTGTCTGCGCTGAAGGCAATGCTTGAATCGGCGGAGGGAAGCCGGCTTTCTATTGCGCCTGAGCAGGTCGAGCCTTTTATGGAGAACGTGATCCCGGGATTGATGAAAATCGGACAGGTGAAGGTAGGACAAGCGATTGCGGATCGGGTGATCAAGACGGAGCTGTCTGCCAGACTGTACCTGGACAGAGTCCGGGGCAAGCTCCTTGCCGGACTTGAATTTCAATACGGCCACATCGTCATTAATCCGCTGGATGGGCATCGAGTGAAGCGGCATCCCGGCTCCATCCTTGTTCGGGACGGAGCGCGGGAGCAGCGGATTCTGGAGCTGATGGAGGGCGCGGGCTTCGCCCAGACCGAGAGCGGATATTTCATGGAGGACGAGGACAGCGAGTTTGAATTTCTGTATGAAATTGTGCCCCAGCTGGAAAGGCTGCTGGTCGTGTACGCCACCTCGGCGGTGAAGGAGCGGATCCTCCCGGAGCATGCTGTGCCGAAGGTGAGTATTGATGTGGATGAGCGAACAGACTGGCTGGAGCTGCGGTTCGAAATGGACGGCATCTCCGAATCGGAAATTCGCAAGGTGATAAAGGCGCTGGAAGAGAAGCGGAGGTACTACCGGATGCCAAGCGGCGCCTTCATGCCTCTGACCGGCGGAGAATTCAAGGCATTGGTCGATGCGATGAACCGCCTTGGCGCATGGGGAGCTGAAGTGCAGGGGGATCGCTTGCGGCTGCCTGCGGTCCGCGGCATGCAGCTGATGGATATGCAGGATCGTTCTTCGTCCGTACAGCTTGGCAAATCGCTTCGCAAGCTGCTGGCGAACATCCGGAATCCTGACCATCTTGACTTTGCGCTGCCGCCTGCGCTGGAGGGTGTGCTTCGCGAATATCAGCAATACGGATTCCAATGGATGAAGACGCTGGCTGCATATCGGTTCGGCGGCATTCTGGCTGATGATATGGGGCTTGGCAAGACGCTGCAGAGCATCGCCTATCTGCAATCGGTGTTGCCGGACATTCGGGAATCCGGACAGCCCGCGTTAGTCGTAGCCCCGTCTTCCTTGCTGTATAACTGGCTCCATGAGTTTCAGAAGTTCGCACCGGATATGAGGGCGGTTGTGGTCGACGGCGCGTTGAAGGAGCGGCGGAGCGCTTTGAGCGGGCCGATGAAGGCTGATGTGCTGATTACTTCGTATCCGCTGCTGCGCAGGGATCTGTCCCGCTATGCCGGACTTTCCTTCCATACCCTCATCCTGGACGAAGCGCAGGCGTTCAAAAATTACACGACGCAAACTGCCCAGGCCGTCAAATCCCTCCAGGCCCGTAACCGCTTTGCCTTGACCGGAACGCCGATGGAGAATCGGCTGGAGGAGCTGTGGTCCATTATGGATGCGGTGTTTCCGGAGCTGTTCGGCGGCAGGAAGGCGTTTCAGGAGCTCTCGCCGGATGAAGTGGCCAGACGTGTGCGACCGTTTGTGCTGCGCAGGCTCAAAAGCGATGTGCTAAAAGAGCTTCCCGACAAAATTGAAATGACCCAGACGTCGGAGCTGATGCCGGAGCAGAAAAAGCTGTATGCTGCTTATCTGGCCAGGCTGCGCCAGGAGACATTGAAGCATCTGGATTCGGACGGCTATGGCAAGAGCCGGATACGAATTCTGGCCGGGCTGACCCGGCTTCGTCAGCTGTGCTGCCACCCGGCTTTGTTCGTGGAAGGATATCGTGGCGGCTCGGCGAAGCTTGAGCAGCTGATGGAAACGCTGGAGGAGTGCCGCAGCGCCGGCCGCAGAGTGCTCGTATTTTCGCAGTTTACGCAAATGCTGAAGCTGATCGGACAGGAGCTTGGCGACAGGAGATATCCATATTTCTATCTGGATGGCGAAACCGAAGCGGCAGAGCGAATGAAGCTGAGCACCCGCTTTAATGAAGGGGAGGGCGACATCTTCCTCATCTCGCTGAAGGCTGGGGGAACCGGGCTGAATCTGACTGGCGCCGACACCGTTATTCTATATGATCTGTGGTGGAATCCGGCCGTGGAGCAGCAAGCGATGGACCGGGCCCACCGGATCGGACAGACGAAGGTGGTCCAGGTCATACGGATGGTCGCCCGGGGCACGCTCGAAGACAAAATGCTGGAGCTGCAGCAGCGGAAGCAGCATCTCATTGACGAGGTGATTCAATCCGGTGAGGATAGGCTGGCAACATTGACGGAAGAGGATATCCGGGATTTGCTGCAGCTGTAGCGCAGTCATCCGTGCGTTCGCATCTGGTTAGCGGCAGCTATCCGTGCGTTCGCACCCGGTTAATGAGCTGTAACCTTGTCCTGATCCAATATATGTTATTATTGTTGGCATGATGGAATATAAGGTGGAGGTGGAAACATGTCATTAAAGTGGCTGGATTGGGCGAAGGAAATGCAGGCGATTGCGCAAGCGGGACTTGCCTATACGAAGGATGTATATGATGAGGAGCGGTTTGAGCAGCTGCGGAATTTAAGCATAACGATTATGCAGGAGTATACCGATGCGGGCAGCGATAAGATCCGGGAGTTGTTTGCAGATGAGCGCGGATATCCGACGCCGAAGGTGGACATTCGGGGCGTAATTTTTCAAGAGGACAGCGTATTGCTGGTCAAGGAGAAGGCTGACGGTGCCTGGGCGCTGCCGGGAGGATGGGCGGATATCGGGCTGTCTCCGGCTGAGGTGGCTGTGAAGGAGGTCCGGGAGGAGTCGGGATATGAAGTTCAGGCTGTCCGGTTGCTCGCTGTGCTGGACAAGAAGTTCCATGCACATCCGCCTTCGCCGCATCATGTTTACAAAATGTTTATTCTTTGCAGCATCGTTGGCGGCGGTGCAAAGACCGGCGTAGAGACGTCGGAGGTTGGATTTTTCAAGATGGACGAACTGCCGCCCTTGTCGGAGGAACGCAACACGAAGGCGCAGATTGCCCGGTTGTTTGAATATGGGAAGAACCCTGAGCTGCCGGTCTGGTTTGATTAATGTAATCCATAGGAGAAGGACTTGATGTGTTGTGAAGGCATTTAAACCATCTATCCGTGAACAAGAACAGCAGGATGACCGAAGATTCAAAACGAGGGTGAACCTGCTCTTTTTTACAGCTTTTATACTGTTTAGCGCCATTATTATCCGGCTGGCTGTGCTGCAATTCGTGCACGGGCCGGAGACTGCGGCCCAAGAAGGCGGGGGGCAGGTCCGCACCTTTCCGCTTCAGCCGATGCGCGGCAGCATCTGGGATGCATCCGGGACCCCGCTGGCCTACTCGACCTCGTCGAGTTCGCTATATATGACATTGATGAAGGATTACAGCAATAATACCGAGAGCGGGATGGAGAATCGCCCGGAAATACTCCGCATCGCCGGGGAGATGGCGGAGGCTTTTCAACAATACGGTGATCCGAAGGCACCGGTCATGACGCTGGACGATGTGATCACTGCGCTTGATCTCGAATACCGAAAGCAGCTTGGCTATGAGCCGAGGCTGGTGAAGTCGAATCTGTCGCATGAGGAGATTGCGTTCTTCCTGGAGCATCGAGGTCAATTTCCCGGCATTCAAATCGTGGAGGAAAGCGACAGGCATTATGATCCCGATACGGTTGCCGTGCAGACGATCGGATATTTGAAGCGGTTTGAGGGCGCCAAGTCTCTGAAGGAATATGAAGCCCAGGATGCAGCTAACAAGGAGGAAAGCGACCCGGGACTGATCTATTCGGAGAAGGAATATGTCGGTTACGACGGTCTGGAGCGCATGTTCCAGAAGGAGCTGCGAGGAAAGAGCGGGTATATCAGCATTCCGATTAATCCCCGTAATATGATTGACGGAAATCCGGTGATGGTGCCGCCTCAAAAAGGATACGATATCCACACCACCATCCACCGGGACATTCAGCTTGCGGCCGAGAAGGCGATTAAGGACCGTCTGGACTGGCTTCACACCCATCCGGTGTCCGGCAAGCTCCATCGTGATGCGCTGAACGGCTACGCTGTGGCGATGGAGGTCGAGACGGGAAATGTCGTAGCGATGGCGAGCATACAGGATTACGATCCCAATGTGTGGGTGAATGGCGGGCCGATTCCGGAGTCTGCGGTGAACGCTATGGGCAACGGAACGATCTCGCCGTACAACTCGGGCAGATCGGGCAGCGGCTTTGATTCAATTCTGCTGCTCGGCTCCACGATCAAGCCGCTTTCCGTACTTATCGGGCTGAATGAAGGGTTCTTCGGGCCGAATGATGCTTATTTGGATCAGGGGGGAGCTTATTTCGGCCGCGTAGGCAGCGAGTCGTATGTCAGCAATTCCGGCGGGCACAGACTCGGATATATCAAGCCGCATGAAGCGATTGAGAAATCATCCAACGCGTTCATGATCGATTGGGTCGGAAAGAAACTGTATGCCAAGTATGGCGGCGAGAAGGGTGTCAGCGTCTGGGATCAGTACATGAAGGAGTTCGGACTTGGGGTATCGACCGAAAGCGGTCTTCCCGGTGAGCATCATGGCGTGATCAACTATGACAAGACGGCCGCGACCGGAAGCAATCTGTCCTCGCTCGTGTACGCTTCCTTCGGACAGCAGGGCAGATACAGCACACTTCAGCTGGCGCAGTATACGGTGATGCTGGCGAATGAGGGCAAGCGGATCAAGCCGAACCTGGTCAGCAAAATTACGGATCAGAACGGGAATGTGGTCCAGGCGTTTGAACGTGAAGTGCTGAATGAGGTGGAGTTCTCCAAGGAGCACTGGGCGGTCATCAAGCGCGGCATGAACACGCAGGGACTTGCCGGCTTCGAGGGCTTCCAGTATGACTTTGCCCGCAAAACCGGCACCTCCGAGCAGGAAACAAGCAAGGGCATCATCAAGGATAACGGCATCTTCATCGCCTATGCGCCGCGAGAGAACCCGAAGCTTGCGGTGGCTGTGGTGATCCCGGAGGGCGGCTTCGGCTCCCAGAGTGCGGCGCCGGTTGCCAGAGCGATTTTTGATGCTTACGACGAAGTCTATGGCCTGGACGGAACACCGCATCCGAAGACGAAGACAGAGGAAGAGTGAAGATATAACGAAAGAACGTGGGACAAGGGGCACTTGCAGAGGGTGCCCCTTGTTTTTCATATCAGGAATGTTTCGTACCGGTGCGGCAAGGCAACACGCTTGCTGCCGATGCCTGAACTCTGATTATAGTTTTAGTAAGGATTCTGCTTTACCTTGAGCACTTCCGACAGGAAGGCGAGGGCAAGCCCCTGGCCCCAGCCTTGTATCCGTTTGTCGGGAACGCCTTTATATCCTTCGGCATCCTTCATAACAGCCGTTCCGGCCGACACGCCGGTAACCGCACCATCCTCGGTAATGCGGGCGAGGATGCCGTCGATGGATCTTTGCGTATATTTATGGTAGATGCGCCCTTTCGTAAGCAGGGCGGTGGCGATGCCGGCCGAGCCCGATGTTTCCAGCGGGGAGTCCGGATCGTTGACAATGGTGTGCCACAGCCCGGATTCATGCTGCAGTCTGACAAGGGCGCTTAGCTGGTCCCGGAGCGATCCTTCGATGATCATGAAGGAAGGATGTGTGACCGGCACCAGCTCCAGCGCCCGGGCCATCGTGACCGCCGCCCAGGCGTTGCCGCGGCACCAGAATACGCCGGACATGTGATTGCCGGCTATATTGTCCCAGCCGTGATAGTACAGGTCGGTGACCGCATCCTGGAGACAGTCTTCATGTCCATGGTATTGGCGCAGGCCGTCCTCCAAATAATCCTCCTCGTTCAGCAGCGAGCCGATGCGGAGCAGGAAATAGCCGGCCATGAACATCGTATCCACCCATGCCTGCTCCGGGAAGTTGTATGTCTCCGAATTGACGGTATGCTGGAAAATTCCGTTTCCGAAACGGACGGCGTCATGCTTTAAATATTCGGCCATCGCTTTCGCGGTTTCGATATAGCGCGCATCCTCATACACCTCATACAGCGTCAAGAGCGAATGACCAATAGAAACGCCGTTGACCGACAGCTTCGGCAGCCCGTCCTCCATATTGTCATCTACCCACGCTTTGAGCTTCTCCATATATTCCATATTGCCGGTAGCCTCATAAGCTTGGCAGACACCGTAGAAGGCGACGCCCCCTGGCCAATCCCAACTGAAATCCATCCGAAACGTCCGATCGACAATCTGATGAATCGTCTGACGAATCCGATCTTCATCATATACAAGTGCGGGCATGGAAAATTCTCCTTTCATGATAACGAACTCCATGTGTACTGTAGCTGAATTGTAGCCATAGCAAGTATTATCCTTTCAAACCGGTGGTGCTGATGCCTTCCACGATATATTTTTGAAAGATAAAAAACACAATCACAACCGGCAGCAGCGACAACGTCGCCATCGCAAACATCCCGCCCCAGTTGTTCAGCGATTCGCCGTCCAGGAACAGCTTGAGCGCAAGCGACACCGGATATTTCTCCGGATTGTTCAGATAGATCAGCGGATTGATGAAGTCGTCCCATCTCCAGTAGAAGGAGAAGATCGAGCAGGTGATCAGCGCCGGTACGATCAGCGGAACGACGATCCGGAAGAAGATGCCGTACTTGCTGCACCCGTCAATCTTGGCGGCTTCGTCGAGCTCCCTCGGAATGGTGCGGATAAACTGCATCATGAGAAAGATAAAGAACGGCGCTCCGAAGAAATGCGGAACGATCAACGGCTTAAAGGTCGACAGCCAGCCGAATTTGGCAAACATGACGTACTGCGGCACGATAATGACATCATGCGGCAGCATCATCGTGACCATCATGCAGGCGAACCAGAATTTCTGGCCGAAGAACCGGGTTCTCGCCAGCCCGTAAGCGACGAGCGCGGAAGAGATCACGGCACCGATGGTGGAGATGATCACGATAATGAACGAGTTTTTGAAAAAGGTAGCAAACGTCGTGCCGGCAAACCCCTGCCAACCGGTGACATAGTTTGCGAACTCCAGCCGGCTTGGAATGAGGCTGTAGGCCGTGGCGAAAATTTCGTTGTTGGGCTTCAGGGAGCTGGCAACCAGCCACAGGATCGGATAGGTCATGCCGAGGGCCAGCAATCCGACCAATATGTGGTACGTGAAGCGTCCGGACTTGGTCATCGGTCAGTCTCCTTTCGATTCGTAATGAACCCAGGCGGTGGAGGATTTGAAGATCAGTGCGGTGAAAATCCCGACAATCAGCAGCATGATCCATGCCATCGCGGAGGCATATCCCATCTCGAAGTGCGAGAACGCCTTGCGGTACAGATACAGCGAGTACAGCAAGGTCTGATCCAGCGGGCCGCCTTCCCCGCGGGAAATGATGTACGCTGGCGTAAAGGTCAGAAATGCCGAAATCGTCTGCAGCGTCAGGTTAAACAGAATGATCGGGCTCAGCAGCGGGATCGTAATTTTGAAAAACCGCGAAACCGCATTGGCGCCGTCCACGCTGGCGGCCTCGTAATAGTCCCTGGGGATATTTTTCAGACCGGCCAGAAAAATAATCATCGAGGAACCGAACTGCCATATCGACAGGGCGACCAGCGTCCACAGTGCCGTGCTCGGATTGCCGATCCAAGAGGTGGAGGAGGGGATGCCGATCAGCGACAGGAACGAGTTGACCAGACCCTTGTCTCCAAAAATCTGCTGCCACATAATCGCCACCGCCACGCTTCCCCCGATCAGGGACGGAAGATAGAAGGCGGAGCGATAGAGGCCCACCGCCCGGGTGGAGGCGTTGAGAATCATCGCAACGAACAGGGCGAAGATGAGCCGGAGCGGAACGCTGGCGAAGACATAAGTGAAAGTCACCTGAAATGACTTGGCGATCTTCGCATCTTCCATGAACATCCGTTCATAGTTGGCGAGGCCGAGCCATCGCGGCGCTTCCATCAGGTTATAGTTGGTGAAGGAGTAGTACAGTGACGAAAGAATGGGATACAGTGTAAAAATCAAAAAGCCGAGTATAAACGGAGCGGAGAATACGTACCCGGTGATGTGCTCGTTCTCCCTGAGCTTCTTCATAAGCTTCAACCCCTCAGTTTCAAGTATGACAGCCTCTCACTCACTTATGCCGAAGAAAGAGGGCATTCCCGGCGGCTTGGGAACAAGCTCAAGGAAATGCCCCGTTGTTCAGCAACGATAAACGTATATGGCTATTGCTGCGATCTTGCCAGGATAGCATTCGCCTCGCTGCGGAATTCGGCAGCCGCATCCTCGATAGAGATCTTCTTGAACAGAATCCGCTCGCTTAAATCGCGCAGCAGCTTCTCGATTTCCACGGCGCCGATCGGATTTGGCGGATCTCCCGGACTGCTGTTCTCTTCAGCCCAGGTGACATACTCGAATATCTTGGCCTCATTCTCGGACAGGAGCGGAAGCAGCTCTTCCTTGACCTTGGAGGATACCGGCACGCCGCGCTCGCCCATAATCAGCTTGTTGGCCTCGATGTCGTTGACGAAGAAGCTGATGAATTTAGCAGCCTCCTCCTTGTTCTTGGAGGACTCCGTCACCGAGAAGTACATGGAAGGCTTGAGGAACAGCCCTTCCTTGATGCCGGGACCCGGCATCGGGTGGAGCTCAAGCGGACGGTCAGGCACCAGATTCGCTACAGCAAGGAACTGGTTCGACCAGCCGGTACCCGAGATGGAGTTGCCGAGCACGATTTCATCCTCCTCGGCTACGCCTTTTTTCTGCGCTTCCTTATCGAGCGAAAGTATATAGCCGCTGTCATACCAGCGCTGATATCTTGTGAAATAATCAATGAAGGCCTGATCATCAGGATAGCCGATTGTCTTTCCGTCTTCGCTGTACATTTTTTGTCCAATCGTTCTCAGATAGTAAGGGAAGAAGACGTCATGGCGGTAAGCAAACCCGCCGATCTGATAGCCTTTCTCCTTGGCCTGGGCTCCTAATTTGTCCATGTCGTCCCAGGTCCAGTCCATCGGCGGCATGTCGATTCCGTTTGCTTTCATCGTCTCTACGTCAAACGTGGTTTGAAGAGCATTAACCCCGAGGTTCATGGCGACCAGCTTGCCGTCTACCTCGCCGCCGCTCAGGGCGTTCTCGCTGATGTCGTCCACATTCAGCGATCCGCTGTCCATGAAGGGCTTCAGATCGGCTAACTGGTTGCGGCCCGCATATTGGTTCAGATAGGAGATATCCATCTGAATAATGTCCGGCAGCCCTCCGGCCACCGCTTGCGGTGCAAGCTTCTTCCAGTAGTCGTCAAACGGGGCGTATTCAGGCTCAATCGTGACATGAGGATTCTGCTTCTCGTACATTTCAATGACCTTTAGCGTGTAATCATGCCGCGATTGGCCACCCCACCAGGCGATGCGAAGCTTGACGGGGGTGTTGGCATCTCCTGCGCCGGCGGCAGGCGCCGCATCGGTGCCGGTTGCTTCCGGCTGCTCGGCGGCTCCTCCACCCGCACAGCCGATCAGGCTTCCGATCAGAGAAAACAACATAATCCAGGTGAGCACTTTTTTCATTCCATTTCCTCCCCTTGTTAGAACGTTACCGACAGTTTTTTTGATAGTGCTTACATTACCAATTATTAAATGCCGAAGAGGAAAGGGTAAGGAAAAAAACCGTGCTGTTTGTTTAAAAAGCAGAGATTTCCTCCTTATTTCAAACCTCTTTTTTCATATATTCGGAAGGGGTGCAGCCGATCTGTTTCTTGAACACCTGGCTGAAGTACTGGGGATTGTCGCCAAAGCCGAGCCGCTCTGCCATTTCAAATATTTTAATGTCCGGGTTCTCTTTCATCAGCACCGTGGCCTGCTCCATGCGGCGTTTCATCACATAGTTGGAAAATTTCTCACCGGTTTCCTTCTTGAACAGCTTGCCGAGATAGTCGGGATTCATATATAGCATTTCGCGGGCCACAACATTTAGCGACAGATCCGAGTTGCCGAGCTGGTCCTCGATAATATCGAGCACCTTGCGGACGATGGCATTATATTTGAACGAATTCCTGTCATAGTTGCGTCCGGCAATCTCCTTGACGGTGTCATCGAGGACCGCTTGAATGGCCTGAAGCGTGTTCCCTTCGGCGAGCTCGGAAATCCGTTTATACTTCTGGCTCATCTCAGCAGGGTCGGCAAGCCGAATGAGCGCTACGTATTGCTGGATGGCATAGGACTTGGTCAGCTCAATGCCAAGCTGGGCTTCCTTGAGCTCCTGGATGAAATCGGCCAGCGCTTGCTGCGCCTCCTGCAGATGGCCGGATCGGACGGGCATGCACAAGCGTTCCTCATCCAAACTGAACGAGCTGGCAGAGCGATCGGTATCGAGCGTGTCCCTCGCCGTAATGATGCCGCTCTCGTCCAGATAGAAGCGGTAGTTCAGACACTGGAGGGTGTCGCGGTACAGCTTCCTCGCTCTAGTGATAGGGCCCGGATCACTGATCGCGATCGTCAGGTCCAGCTTGTAATATTGACGGAAGGTGCAGCGGATATCCTGGATGCGGTCATGCAGGGGCTCTTCCGCCGCATCTTCGGTCAGAACAAGGATATGCTGCCCGATGGTTGTGCTGAGCAGCGGTCTGTCGAGAAGATCCTCGGCAATGTTCTTGACGGCGAACTGATGCTCGAAGTCGGCTTCCCCTTCCGGCTGGAACAGAAGCAGTCTGACAGGATGGTCGAAATCGTATTGGAACAGGCCGCGGTATTCCTCCAGATCATGGCGTCCGTAGGTTTTGTTGGTCACGAACTCTTTGAGGACCTGTTCTTTTACATGCGGGAGCACTTTATGGAGCCTTCGTTTCATATCGAGGATGAAAGATTCTGTCCGCCTGCGCTGGGACAGCTCTCCAATGACTCCCTGCAGCGCTTCTCCGATCTTGGACTCGTCGGTCGGTTTCAGCAGATAATGCTTGACGCCATACTGCATGGCCCGGTTGGCATATTCAAATTCACCGAATCCCGACAGCAGGACAAATTGAATGTGGGGGTGGGTAGCATGCGCCTTGGCTACGAGCTCCAGCCCGTCCAGTCCCGGCATCCGAATATCGCAAATGACGATATCCGGGGATTCGCTGACGATGATGTCGTATGCCGCTAGTCCGTTCTGAGCGGTGCCGATCAGTACGGTTTGGTAAGCCGCCCAGTCCACCATGCGGGAGATGCCATCCAGAATGATGCGTTCATCATCTACCAGAAGCACTTTGTACAATCGTCATTCCTCCGTTTCCTTAGGGAGTATAATGATGATGCGGGCGCCCCGCCCGGACACTGGATCGATCTGCAGTCCATAGTCCTCGCCATAGGCCAGCTTGATGCGCTCATCAATGTTCAGCAATCCGATGCCGTTGCCGGTTGCTGCAGCTTCGCCTGTGCGAAGCTGCTCCAGCATATTTGCAGGGATGCCGGGACCGGTATCCTCCACGATGATGCGAAATGCCCCTTCGTCCTCGTCTGCGTGGATCGAGATATGGCATGGGGTCATGGCAGGCTCAAGGGCATAATGTATGGCGTTTTCCAGCAGCGGCTGGATCGTGAGCTTCGGAATTGTGCGACGGTCGTATCGCGTGTCCACATTCATTGAAAATTCAAGCCGCTCCTCGAAGCGGAATTTCTGAATAATGATATAATGCTTCACGATTTCAAGCTCCTCCCCGAGCGTGATCATCGGCTGTTTCAGGCTGACGGAATGACGCAGAAGGAAGGCGAGCGCCTGGACCATATCGGAGATTTGGGTTTGTTTATTCATTTTGGCAATCCAGTTGATCGACTCCAGCGTGTTATACAGAAAATGCGGGTTGATCTGGGCCTGCAGTGCCTTGAATTCCGTCTCTTTGATCAGCAGCCGGTTGGCGTAGTTTTCCGTAATCAGCCCGTTGATGCGCTCAATCATAAGGCGGAAGGTGCGATGCAGCAGTCCGAGCTCATCCATGCCGACCGGAGCGGCATCGGGCGGAAGAACACCGGCCTGTGCGAAATTGCCTTTCTCCGCGAGCTTCATCCGTGCGATCAAATATTCAATCGGGCGGGTAAGGCCGCGGCTGAACCGGATGCCAAGCAGGATGGCCACCGCAAAAATGACGATAAATACGATGATCACCAGCTCCTTGATGAAGATGACCTGGCTGAACGTTTTGTTAAACGGGGTGAGGCTGATATAGGTCCAGCCTGTATTGCCGGATCGGCTGTGAGCGACAAAAAAGGCTTGTCCTTCAAGCTCTTGCGTGAAGTACCCGTTATCGGATGTTATCGAATGCAAAATTTCGTCCGGGTTAAGTGGCGGAACGGCAGGAAAAATAACGTCGGAGCCCGAAATCATAATCAGATCGCCGTCTTCGGAGGCTGATTTTTTAACAATTTTATCGATATTGATGCGGATAATGAGCGTTCCAAGATAATTCAGATCGAACAGGGTGCCGGAGTAGGAGCGAATCTCTCTGGCCAGCACCAGGGCGGCATCCTGGTCATCCGGGTAGATCCAGGCCTGGGCGCCCTGAGCATCACCGGCGAGCTGCACGATATGCTGCTTTTTGGCGGTATCGATCGGAATGACATTGCCGGCATCATGCGTGTGACCCTGCTTGTCGACCAGCTGGACGGAATGAAGCATCGGCTCGGAACCGGCGTAATTGAGCAGGAGGTCCACGAGCCGCTGGCTGTGGATGAGCCTGTCATAATCCGATTCACTGCCGGAAATCGAGCGCAGCAGACTCTGGATTTGGGTATCGGTCATGATGGTGAAGGATACTTGCTCGATGCGTTCAAGCTCCGCCTCGATGGCGGAGGAAGACAGGTGGAGCACCTGCGATGATTTGAGGTAGAGCTGTTCATCATAGATGGAGAAAGCATATTGCTGGACGATGACCGCAAACGTAAACGCCATGACAACAATGAAGGTGATGAGCAGCGACAGCTTGTTTTTGATTTTCATATTTTTGTAGAGAGCGATCCATCGATGCACGGCAACCTCTCCTTGTGGCAGTGGAATATGAGACGACGGCAAGGTGAATGCGATGTTGTTTACACATTATGTACTCACTTGAAAACGCTGTCAATATAGCGCGGTATGAACGGATTTTCTGTTATTGATGAGACGCCGGGTGCCGCGAAAGGAAGCTTGGCCGCTCATGACCGTGCTTGACATCATCTCGTCGGTTTTTTGAACAAGGTGATCGGTTTAGGCCATTCATGGGACAGGAGGGGTCAGGCATAATGATCTTAGACGTTATGGAGGGATACGCATGGAGTCTGTAGTGCAGGTGTGGCAATTTGATTTTGGAGCGGTGAAAGCAGCTGCGGAAGGCTATATTCCGGTAAGTGCAGACACCAGGTATGAGGAGGCGGCAGGTTATGGCTTCACGAACGCGGGGAGCGTAACGAATATTTCGCGAGATGAGGAGACCGGGCTACGCTGCACCTCGCTGATTCCGGTGAATGCATCGTTTCGGATCGATGTACCGGACGGCAATTACAGAATTGATCTGCTGATTGGTGATGCGAGATTCGAGACGGAGACAAGTGTAAGAGGCGAGGAAGGGCAGCTGCTGCTGCACCGGCTGCATACGCCGGCGGGGCATTTCGAGCGTTACAGCTTCGCTGTGCAGGCTGTGGATGGCACCATCATTCTGACCTTCTCCGGCCGGGCTCCGCGCATCGCTGCGCTGGAGGTGAGGTCCGTTCCGTCCAGCTCGATCTATATCGCGGGGGATTCGACGGTGACGAATCAGCCAGCCGAGATGTATCCATACGCAGGGTGGGGGCAGATGCTCCCCCTGTATATCAAGCCTGATCTTGTCGTGCGTAACTTCGCTCTGTCCGGCCGCAGTTCCCGCAGTTTTATTACAGAGGGGGTGCTGGACCGGATTGTGAAACGGCTGAAGCCAAATGACTATGTGCTGATCCAGTTCGGCCATAACGATCAGAAGCTGGATGAGGCCCGGCATACCGATCCGTTCACCACGTATAAAGAGCATTTGAAGGTTTACATCGACGCTTGTCGGGAGAGGAAGGCGACGGCTGTCCTCATTACACCTGTGCATCGCCGGCATTTTGACAGCGAGGGTACGCTGATTGACACGCATGGCGATTATATCGCCGCTGTGCGGCAGCTGGCGGAAGAGGAGCAGGTGCCGCTGGTTGACCTGGCAGCCATGAGTGCGGAGCTGTTTGCCAGGCTGGGACCGGAAGGGACCAAATCAATTTTTATGTGGGGGGCGCCGGGGGAATTTATTCGGTTTCCAGACGGGGTACGTGATGATACCCATTTTCAGGAATGGGGCGCGATCCGGCTGGCCGAATTGGTTGCACAAGGTTTGAAGCAACAGCAGCTTGAGCAGCTGCATATGTATCTGAAGTAAGTGGGAATCCAATCGAGCAGGGAGCGATGTTAGATGTCGAAAGCTGAAACGCTATGGATCATTCCGGACGGATACATTCCGCCGTCAAGCTGCGGGGAACTGGTCAGCCATGAATCGGTCTGTGTGCTGAACACCTCGGATCAGGACGCGGAGGTGACGATTCATGCTTATTTCGAAGACCGCGAGCCGCTGATGAATATGCAGGCCATCGTGCCTGCGCGAAGAACACGCCATATTCGAACGAGCTCATTAATTGCGGGCAGCGAACGGATTCCTCCCGGTGTCCCCTATGCGATGGAGGTGCGGAGCTCTGTGCCTGTATATGTGCAGTACAGCCGGCTCGATTCCACGCAGGCGGAGAATGCTCTGATGAGTGTTATGGCTTTTCCGGTGAGGGAGTAGGGAGCGAGTTCGGGGAGTCACATTCAGGAGGAGTTGTTACAGTTAAGCTTGCTACCGCTAATGTTCGTCAAACACTGGAAGAGCATGCTAAACTAGAGATTATTGATGATGGCATGGCGGGGAGCACTCTCGCAGCCGAATCGGACGTCATCTTTTAACCAGCCCATTCATATATTTAAGCACTGTCATAGTACAGTTCTGAAAGCGATGAATGGGGGAATGATCGATGGCCAAACAAAAAAGAGGAAAATCACTATGGCATCTGCCAAGCCGAGCACGCGGCACTTGTCCAATCTGCGGCAGCACTCGCACGAAGCTTCTCTATCCCCGCACGAAAACTGACGGTACGGCTGTCAAGGTATGCAAACGTTGTGATGGGGCACCGCAATCGAGAGTAGATGCGGTTTAAGGGTGGAGATGGCCGGTCGCGAGGTGTTGTTCCGAAGCAAGTGGATTACGTTTGTAGCAAGAAAACAGCCGGTTTAGCCGCTCCGGAACGGCTGGACAGATCATGATGAAATCAAACATTGACGAAGACAAGGGCCACTCGTGCGAAGGCGACGGGGGCCCTTGTTATATGGATTGAAGCTGTGGTCGAGGCTATGAGCTTGCATGTTCAGCTTTTTGAGCGAGGAACAGTGCGGATGCCAAGTAATCGCTGTTGTCGAGAATCATCCGGTCATGCTGAAACACGGTTTCCCACAGTGACAGGTCAAGCAAAGCGCCTTCGTCGCGCAGCTCCAGTGCGTCCAGGTGGCGGGTCTGATCCTCTTTCAGCTGCTCGGTAAAGTAATGATATTCAAGGATGTCCTGGCTTCCAAAGCCGCTGTCAAGAAAGGCCTGTTTCCATTCCTCCCGCTTCATCAGCCGCGGAATGCCGAAGAAGTTTTGCAGTTCCGAGAGCTTTGCCTCCGGCATGTTTTTGTCCAGAATGAGCTCGCGGTCGTACAGCTTGCCGCCGGGAGCCAGAACCCGGCTATATTCCGGAAGAGAACGGCTTGTATCGGTGAAGACGGTCACGGATTCTGCAATAATGATGTCAAACTGCGCATTCGGAAACGGAAGGGCACAGACATCCGCTTGCAGAAACTCGACCTCAACCTGCATCGTTGTGGCACGAGTCCGCGCTTTGTTCAGCATGTGCTCATTCAGGTCAATGGCTGTCACATGATGTCCCTGCTCGGACAAATAGCAGGCGGTTCGTCCGGTTCCGCAGCCAACCTCAAGAATCCGGCTGCCCGGCTCAATCGGATAGTTCTTCAGCAGCCGCAGCGTCGCTTCAAATCCGCCGGGGTGGGCGCTGCCCATACCGAGTTTTGACAGCATATTAATGTAGTTCATGTTTGTAAGCATCCCTTCTCCCTATAATCAGCACCAACACATTCGTTTTATTTACCATATGATGGAGGTACGTCTTTCGTTTAAGCTGAATTTAATATTTTGAGCCCTTTTTATCGGGAAGGGAAACTGGGCTGTTCCGGTGTCCGGAATAGGCATTGGGGGAAGGTAACGATGAGGATGGAGCCGATGCTGGCTGCGGAGCGAATTATTGAGGATTCGTATCCGGACTGTTTGCTTGCTGTGCTGGGCGGGAGCGCAGGACGCGGCGAGTTCAACGAATTTTCCGATTTGGATATTGCGGTTGTCAAGCGTGACGGGGAAGAGCTCCAGCGGAGAACCATAGAAGCTTGCGGCTGGGTAGTAGAGCTGTTTCTGCTGCCTATAGACGTATATCGTACTTATTTTGACCATGGAATTATGGCGGGGAACCCGACCCTGCAGCGGATTATTGCCGAAGGCAAAGTCATTCGCCGCACACCGGATGGCGACGAGGTTCTGCATGAGGCGCAGAGCGATCTTCGCTACGGACCGTTGCCCCTGGTTTCATCGGATATTGACGCATACCGTTACATGCTCACAGAGTACATTGCTGATCTGAGAAGTGTGCGGCCGGGAGCGGAGCTATGGTTCACCGTGCAAAAGATTACAACGCTGCTATGTGAGTTTGTCCTGCGCGTTCATAATCAGTGGACAGGAGAAGGCAAGACGCTGTTTCGCCTGCTGAGCGCTTTCGATCCTGACTTCTCGCAGCGGCTGGAGCAAGCGATGGAGGCGATCTATCATCAGGATGAGCCCGCTCAGCTGATGGATCTGTGCGCCGATACGCTGAATGCCTATGGCGGGTTTCTTCTTGTCGGATACGAAGAATAGGCTGAGGACAAGAAGGACAATCGCCGTTCCCGAGAGGCTGCATCACTAATAGATTAATATTGTGATTACATCACGCAACCTTATTTTTTCGGGAGGGATTGCCATGAGCGGAGCATACGGTGGTTTCTGGGGAACTTCTACAGGTGTGGTTCTGGTCCTCTTCATCCTGCTTGTTATCATCACAGTTGCTTGGGTTTAATCCCACCATGGGCAAGGCATCCTAGTAACGCGCGATACACGAGATAAAGACCCGGCCGTGAGGCCGGGTCTTTATCATTTCATGGATGAGGGGAAGCAGAGTTTTGTTAATAAAAGAGCTGGCCTGACGGCACTCGCGTGCTGATGACCAACTCCTGAATTCCTTATTTGTATACTTTTACGCGATCTTCAATAGGAGCGAATTCTTTGTCTCCAGGCTCGGCTGCCGGTTTGCCAAACGGCATCTGGGCGATCAGCTTCCAGCTGTCCGGGATGCTCCACTCGGCTTTGACCTTGTCGTCGATCAGTGGATTGTAATGCTGGAGCGAAGCGCCAAGACCTTCTGCCTCGAGGGCTGTCCAAACGACTAACTGCAGCATGCCGTTGGATTGATTGGACCATACCGGGAAATTGTCTGCATACAGTGCAAAGTTTTTCTGCAGGTCTGCAACGACATCATTGTCTTCAAAGAACAATACCGTACCGTAACCTGCACGGAAGGAAGCCATCTTCTCGGCAGTGGATTTGAAAGCATCTCCATCGCCAACCACTTCTTTCAGAATTCCTTCTGTAATATTCCACAGTTTATCATGCTGTTCACCAAGCAGGACAACGACACGTGCGCTTTGGGAGTTGAAGGAAGACGGCGTGTATTTCACGGCTTCATTCACGATTTCTTGGATCCGTTCGTCAGAGATGACAGATTCTTTCGTGATGGCATAGTAAGAACGGCGCTCTTTAATGGCTGTAGAAAAATCTTTGGACATGGGTAAACCTCCTGCTATCGTTGTTTTTGTACCAAAAATGGCCAAGCTTCTCAGATACAAACCTGATTTAAGATTTCCCTGTAATCAGGCGAATATGCACGAGGGAATTCCAATGGAAAAATCCCTCGTTAATCATTATTCCCTACTTACTTACAAATGGTAAGGAATAATATTTATGTAAGGATAATATTACAAATTCGTCATCGCTGTCAAGAAGAAAATTAAACATTCAGACGTCTTGTGAACCAAATCCACGAAAATGACAAAAATCAAATTTTAATTGATTTTTATTCTCATTTAGACTTGATGGCAAATTAAGTGAATGCTATAATGCTAAACATAGCGAAAATGAGAATCACTATCAATTGGGTCGGCATACAAAATCGCTTGTGCTGCTGATACACTGCATTAAAAGGAAAGTGCCATGAAGATTCGATATTTGATCGCCATCGTTATCGTGCTGTCCATGATCTCTTTGTTCATCGGGGTCAAGGACATCACCCCTCTTGACCTGTTCCGTATGACGGAGCAGCAGCAGCATATTATGGTCGCGAGCCGAATACCGAGGCTGGTGAGTCTGCTATTAGCCGGTGTAAGCATGAGCATCTGCGGTTTGATTATGCAGCAGCTCAGCCGCAACAAATTCGTATCGCCAACGACAGCCGGAACGATGGATTCGGCCAGACTGGGAATTCTGGTTGCAATGCTCGTCTTCTCGACTTCGGGTCCGCTTGTCAAAATGCTCGTTGCCTTCGTATTCGCTCTTGCCGGTACGTTCATATTTATGAAGATACTGGATCGGATCAAGTTCAAGGACGCGGTCTTTATCCCGCTGGTCGGATTGATGTTTGGCAACATCGTCAGTTCGATTGCGACATTCTTCGCTTATAAATATGATCTGATTCAGAACATGTCCGCTTGGCTTCAAGGAGACTTCTCCATGATTCTCAGAGGAAACTACGAGCTGATGTACATCAGCATACCGCTTGTCGTTCTGGCTTATCTGTTTGCCAACAAGTTCACGGTCGCCGGAATGGGGGAAGAGTTCGCAACGAACCTGGGCCTCCATTACCGAAGTGTTGTGAACACCGGCCTTGTGATCGTGGCGATGGTAACGGCATCCGTCGTCCTGACGGTAGGGATGATTCCGTTTCTCGGGCTCATTATTCCGAATATCGTCAGCCTGTATCAGGGGGATCACCTGAAGAAGAGCCTCTCGCACACCGCGCTGCTGGGAGCAGGGTTTGTGCTGTTTTGCGACATTCTGGGACGGATTATTATCTATCCTTATGAAATTCCGATCAGTCTGACTGTAGGCGTGCTCGGAAGCGGTATATTTATCTATTTGCTGATGAGGAGAAGGGCACATGAATCTTAAAGGCAAAATCATTCTCCTGGCTGCGGTGTCCACCGTTCTGATCGCTTTGTTCCTGCTCATTGATCTTAATGGAAGCTGGGATTATGCGTTTCCGCGAAGAGTCAAGAAGGTGCTGGCCATCGTAATGACCGGCGGAGCCATTGCGCTGTCAACGATGGTGTTCCAGACCGTAACGAACAATCGGATATTGACGCCAAGCGTTATGGGGCTGGATTCACTGTATATGCTCATTCAGACCACAGTCATTTTCGTATTTGGCTCCTTTACCCTGTACCAGATGGGGGCGAATGCGAACTTTCTGATAAATGTCTGTCTCATGGTGATTTTCTCAGGGATACTGTACAAAATGTTGTTCCGCAGGGAAGGCAGCAGATCGATATTCTTCCTGCTCTTGATCGGCATGATCTTCGGGACGCTGTTCTCCAGTATGACATCTTTCATGGAGGTGCTCATCGATCCGAATGAGTTCCAGTTCGTATCTGACAAGATGTTTGCCAGCTTCAACAATGTGAAGACCGAGCTGCTGCTCATCGCCGGCATCGTAATGGCTGCAGCACTTCTGTACTTTGCAAGGTTTGCCAAATATCTGAATGTGATTTCACTCGGAAGAGAGCAGGCGATCAATCTCGGGGTTCCGTATGATTATGCGGTGAAGCGGCTGCTGATTGTCGTTGCAATATTGATCTCCGCAGCGACCGCCCTGGTAGGGCCGATTACATTCCTGGGCCTTCTGGTCGTTAATGTGGCCTATGAATGGATGAAGACCTACCGGCATTCCTATCTCATTACCGCTTCCATTCTGATTAGCGTGATCGCGCTTGTCGGAGGGCAGCTCGTGGTAGAACGGGTATTCACTTTCTCCACGACGCTAAGTGTCATCATCAATTTCATCGGCGGTGTTTATTTCATCTATCTGCTATTAAAGGAGAGTAAAGCATGATCCAGGTAACGAATGTATCGAAGGTCTATGGCGGCAAAAAAGTCGTTGATAATGTGTCGATTACGATCCCGACAGGGCAAATTACCTCGTTCATCGGTCCCAACGGGGCCGGAAAAAGCACCTTGCTGTCCATGATCAGCAGATTGACTGGCAAGGACACCGGACAAATTCTGGTTGATGGCAAAGAGGTAAGCCAGTGGAAGAGCGGTGATCTGGCAAAGAAAATTTCCATCCTCAAGCAGTCCAATCACATCAGTCTGCGGCTGACTGTGAGAGAGCTTGTATCCTTCGGGCGTTTTCCGTATTCCCAAGGCAGGCTGAATGCAGAGGATGAGAAGTTCGTGGATGAAGCGATCGGCTATATGGGGCTGGAGGAAATGCAGCACCGGTATCTTCACCAGCTGAGCGGCGGGCAGCTGCAGCGCGCGTATATCGCGATGACGATTGCCCAGGATACCGATTACATCCTGCTCGATGAGCCTCTGAATAACCTGGATATGAAACACTCGGTCCAGATTATGAAGATCCTTCGAAAGCTTGTTGCGGATCTGAACAAAACCATTGTGATTGTCATCCATGACATTAACTTTGCTTCCTTTTACTCCGATTACATCGTGGCGTTGAAGGATGGACGAATTGAGAACGAGGGTAAGACAGACTCGATTATTCAAAGTCAGGTACTGCGGGACATCTACGATATGGATATCAAGATTGAGGAAATCAATGACAACCGTGTATGCGTGTATTATGCCTGATGTTTCATGAGTAGGCTCAGCCTTTACGATCTGTAGCACAAGGCCCTTGTGGCCTTGGCTTATCAGGGCAGGCTTACTGCCGTCTTAAGAATCCATATATAGTAAGAAATTGAAGATATTATATAATATTTAGAGGAGTGTTACATATGAAAAAATGGCTGATTCTATTAACCCTAACCGTATTTACTATCGTAATCGCAGCATGCGGTCAGGATCAAGGAGCTTCCAGCGCTGCAGGCGGAGCGAATGGTGCCGGCGGTGGCGAGTCTGAAGCTCCTGTAGCTGAGGAATTGACGATTACGCATCAGCTTGGTGAAACCAAAGTGGCAAAGAATCCGGCCAAGGTCGTTGTGTTTGACTTCGGGATTCTGGATTCCCTGGATGAGCTCGGCGTTGAAGTAGCCGGTGTGCCGCAGGCGAACATTCCTCCGTATCTGTCCAAATTCGAGGATGCCAAGTACGAGAATGTCGGCAGCTTGAAGGAGCCGGATTTCGAGAAAATCAACAGCATCAAACCGGATTTGATTATCATTTCCGGAAGACAGCAGGAAGCTTATGACGAGCTGCAAAAAATCGGCCCAACCATTTATCTGGGGGTAGATACAAGCCGTTACATGGATTCTTTTAAAGAAAACATGCATACGCTGGGGCAAATCTTCGATAAAGATGCCGAGGTTGAGCAAAAGCTTGCCGACATTGAGGAGAGCATTAAGGCTCTGAATGAAAAAGCGACAGCTTCCGGCAAAAATGCATTGATCATTCTGGCGAACGAAGGCAAAATCAGCGCTTACGGCCCGGGTTCCCGCTTCGGTATTCTGCACGATGTATTCGGCTTTGAAGCCGTTGACAGCAGCATTGAAGTAAGCACGCACGGCAAGGACATTTCCAATGAGTACATTGTAGAGCAAAATCCGGACTACTTGTTTGTTGTTGACCGCGGTGCCGTTGTGACAACAGGAAGCGGCGAGTCGAGCGCACAGCAAACGGTAGAGAACGAGCTTGTCCAAACAACCAATGCTTATAAAGAAGGCCATATCGTTTATTTGAACCCTAACTATTGGTACCTCTCCGGCGGCGGCTTGCTGTCCGTATCGGAAATGGTGAAAGAAGTAGAAGCGGCTATCGAATAATCCAAGCTTGTCCTTTCATCACCTACTACCCCAAGGACCTCATCTTCCACGCAGACGTGGGAGGTGAGGTTCTTTTATGATCAGAGATGAGGATTAAGGCGGTGCGCGATGTCTGAGTCCAGCCTGACTGGTCCGGATAGAGCGTTGTCCGTTTTGCAATTGGGCAGAAGGTTAAGTGATAATATAGAGATGGAAGGCAGCCTTATTTTTAATGGGAGGGATTTGCAATGTTTCGGAATGACATTTATATAGATGGAGAGTGGATCGGGACCCCTGAGGGGACGGATGTCTATAATCCGGCGACCGGTGAGGTGCTTGGCACGTCAGCCAAGGCCGGCCGCAAGGAGGCACAGCAGGCGGTTGACGCCGCTGCCAGGGCGCTGGCTTCCTGGTCGGGCACAACGGCAGATGAGCGCGGCAAGCTGCTATGGCGCTGGCATGATCTGATTGAAGAGCATACGGAGGCATTGGCCCGGATCATGACTTTGGAGCAGGGCAAGCCTCTGAAGGAGGCAGCCGGGGAGATTGCGTATGCGAACAGTTTTGTATCCTGGTATGCTGAGGAAGGTAAACGGGTATATGGCGATACGATTCCGGCCTCGTCCTCCGGGAAGCGCATTATTGTGACCAAACAGCCGGTCGGGGTTGTTGCGGCCATTACGCCATGGAACTTTCCCGCGTCGATGATTACGCGCAAAGTAGCCCCGGCGCTGGCTGCAGGCTGTACGGTGGTGATCAAGCCGTCGGGTGAGACGCCGTTCACCGCTTTGAAGCTGGTGGAGCTGGCGGAGGCGGCCGGTTTTCCAGCAGGTGTCATCAATATCGTAACCGGGCCGTCGGCGGACATTGTGGATGTGTGGCAGCAGGATTCCCGAGTGAGAAAGCTGTCATTTACCGGTTCAACCGAAGTGGGCAGAATGCTGATGGAGGGAGCGGCGGCCAATATCAAGAAAATATCACTGGAGCTTGGTGGACACGCGCCGTTCATCGTAACGGCCAAAGCAGACCTGGATAAGGCTGCTGCCGGACTGATCGCTTCGAAATTCCGCAATGCGGGCCAAACCTGCGTGTGTGCCAACCGGGTATATGTGCAGGAGGAGATTGCCGAAGCATTCGCCGGCAAAGTCGCGGAATTGGTCCGCGCGCTGAAGGTTGGCAGCGGTCTGGAAGAGGGCGTTGATATCGGTCCCCTGATCAATCGGGATGCGGTGGAGAAGGTAGCGGCCCACATCCGGGATGCCGTAGACAAAGGAGGCGTCATTCTGGCAGGGGGCCGTGTGCTGGGCGAACTGCAGGGACATTATATGGAACCGACAGTGATCATGAATGCAACTGATGACATGCTATGCATGGTCGAGGAAACCTTCGGGCCGCTGGCACCGATCTCCAGCTTCCGGAAGATCGAGGAGGCAGTGGAGCGGGCCAATAACAGCCCGTATGGGCTGGCCGCCTATGTGTATACCGAGCATTTGGGCGAGGCAGTCCGGTTGGCTGAGTCGCTGGATTACGGGATCGTGGGCGTTAATGACGCGCTGCCTTCGACGGCGCAGGCCCCTTTTGGCGGGTTCAAGGAAAGCGGTCTTGGCCGCGAGGGCGGCCGGTACGGCATCGAGGAATATTTGGAAACGAAATATATTTCAATCGGGCTGTAGTGCTGCTGTAGCAGCGAGTGGGAACAAGCAGCCTTCGATAGGACTCAACCCAAAAAAGCGCCCGAAAACGGCGCCTTTTTGGTGATTGAATCCCTGCTGAAACCATCTGTTACGCACGGTTATACACTGCCCTCTGGTGAATCCGGCTGTGGGCTGGATCGATTCAGAGTGAAAGTTAGGCCAGCACGTCCGTCATCGAAACGGTATCTTTGCGCTCATCCGAGCGATAGGCGGCGACGGCAACAGCCAGCGCTTGCAGGCCATCCTCTCCGGTGACAGAGGCTTCGGACGCCCCGGATGCAATCGAAGAGACAAAATCACGCACCAGCGCCAAATCCATATCATCGCCCCAGAAGTGATGGGAGTAACCCTGCTCATCCCGGTACACGTTCAGCTTCTGATTGATCGCGTTGAGCGTCAACGTGCCGGCAGACCCGATAATCTCCAGGGTAACATCGCCCCAGACGGGATACGTTTTGTTGCGGGACCAGCTACAATCTAGGGTGGCGAACACGCCGTTGTCAAACTCCAAACTCAGCATGCCACAATCGTCAATCGGGGTCTCGGCAATCAAATGATCGACCTCGGCATACACTTCCTTCACCTCGGCGCCGGTCATCCAGCGCATAATGTCCGCGACATGCACCGTATGGTCGATAACGGCACCGCCCCCGGAAAGGGAAGGTTCGACAAACCATCCGCCCGGATTCCGCCCGCGGTTCGTGCCTTTCATGGCCAAGATGCGTCCCAGCTTGCCTTCATCCACCAGCTGTTTAGCTCGCCGAACCGATGAGTTGAATCGAACCGGAAAGGCGGTCTGAAGCAGCACGCCATGCGCGCGGCAAGCCTCAATCATCGCCTGAGCATCCTTGACGTTGGTCGAGAGCGGCTTTTCGCACAGCACGTGAACACCCGCTTTCGCGGCAGCAAGCACATGCTCTTTATGATAAGCGTTCTCAGAAGTAACGACGACACCGTCCAAGCCTTGTGCTAACAAATCTTCATAGCTTTGAAAATACGATGTTCCAAACTGTGCGGCGTACTTCTGGCCGCGCTCCGCAACCGGATCGGCAATACCGACGAGTTCGACGCCCTCGATCTGCATCAGGGCGGAGGCATAGCCGGCAGCATGCATATGGGCGAAGCTGATGATTCCGATTTTCATTACAATATCCTCCTTATTAACCTGATGTCGACCGGGCGGCGTCGTTCAACGTAACCGGACGACCGGTGCGGGCCGACTCCAGCGCGGCAAGTGAGATACGAAGGGCTTCCCAGGCATCCTCCGCTGTAACAAGCGGCTCGCTTCCGTCCTGAATACACGACACAAAATGCGCAAGCTCCCGGGCATACGGGCTAGGCTCAAGCGGACTTTCCGGAACAGGAACCCCCGCGCGCGATCCGGGTCTCTGCCCCCGATCCCGCATCATCAGCGGTGTATCCTTGGAGCTGTCATAGTCGATCACTCCGCTCGTTCCCGCCATTTCCAATTGCATGAAGAATCCTTCATGCGCCCAGGTTCCTTCGATATGGGCGATAACGCCGCTCTGGAAGCGGAGCGTAACCAGCGCGTAATCGAGCTGTGCTTGAACACGGCCGTGTAGACTTTTGGCAAATACGCGCTCCACCTCGCCAAAGCACCAGCGCAAATAATCAAAATCATGGATCAACGCATCCACAATGACGCCCCCGCTGGCTGACGTATCGCTGTACCAGTCGTTCCAGCCGACCGGATAGCTGCCGCCGCGCGCGGCGCGAATGACAGCAGGACTGCCGATCGCTCCTCTGTCCAAAAGCGCCTTGGCGTTTTGATACTCCGGGAAGAAGCGCAGCACCTGGCCGACGAAAAGGCGCACTCCTTTTTGCTTGCAGTAGTCGATCATCAGACGGGCATCGGCCAGGCTGCCTGCGAGCGGCTTTTCACAGATGACATCCTTGCCATCATCGGCGGCTCGGAGGACATAGCTCTTGTGAAGCGGGGTTGGCAAGCAGATGTCAATGACATCGATGTGCTCGCTGCCAAGCTGTCCAAGGGCCTGATCATAACTCGTGAAGGCTCTGCATTCGCAATGTGCGGCGAGCAGCGCTGCTTTATCCGCTTGGAGATCAGCGATGCCAACGAGTTTAACGCCGGGCATGTTCTTGTAAGCTTCGGCATGGACACTGCCCATTGTGCCAGCACCGATCACCAGTACGTGTAACATGGTTGAACCACTCCTTTTGACTGCCTAATGGGACCCCTAGACACATAGTTATTCCAATGTTCGAAAAAAGTAACGATGATCACAACATGATAAAACGAGTCAATATCGCTCATTTGCGAAAATTATATAATTCTTGAGCCTATATTTCAAGTGAAACGATAGAGAGGACGGTTCGATTGAACGATATGATCTTAACAGACAGGTTTCTGTTAAACTTCTTGTTTCGAGTTATGGAAAAAGTCGAAAAACATGGTATAGTGTTGTTAACATCGATTTTAATATCCGAACACATATGCTGTGTATCATAGGGAATAGAAAGGTTGGACTTGCTTGACCAATATGAGAAAGGGCGATCATAGACTCATTCAGGAGCTGAACCGATCAAAGGTGCTTAACCATATTCGCAGAGAGGGTCCCATCTCCCGCATTGCGTTGGCCAAACAGAACGGGATCAGTCCCTCCACGGTGGCTTCTGCCGTACAGGAACTGATCAAGGAAGGCTACGTGTCGGAGATAGGACCGGGAAGATCCAGCGGGGGGAGGAAGCCCATTCTGCTTCGATTCAACCCGGATCATCACCATTTGATCGCTGTTGCTATTACCAATTCCAGGATGCTGCTGGCGCGCATGAATTTGGAAGCCAGGGTGCTTGCGAAGGCGGAATACCCGATATCCGGCGTCAAGGGGGAGGCGGTGGCCGAGTTTTTGGTTGAGCACCTGGATCGTTTTCTGACCGAGGACGGCGTTCAGAGCACATGCATTGGCATTTCCGTTACGGTTCCAGGCATTGTGCGAAGTGATGAAGGGATTGTGCTTTATAATACAAAGCTCGGCATGAACCGCGTCCCACTCAAGCGTATGCTGGAGTCGCGATATGGAATGAAGGTGTGGCTTGAGAATGACATGAACTCCGTCGTGCTGGCCGAGCGGCAATTTGGCAAGTATGCTTATGCGAATCTGATCTACATTTCTATCGGTGACGGTCTCGGTTCCGGCATTCTTATTAACGAAACGCTGCTGCACGGCAAGCATGGCGGTGCCGGGGAGTTTGGCCACACCAGCGTGAACCGGGGCGGGGTCCGGTGCGAATGCGGCAACGTCGGCTGTCTGGACAGCTATATCAGCTGGATGGCAGTCTATTCCCGGATCCTGACCGCACTGACCTCCGGGCGTACGACACAGATTAACGAATTGACGGGAGGCGATTATACCCGCATCGTGCCTGAGGTGTATAAGGAGGCGCTGCGCAGGGGGGATCGGCTGGCGCTAGATATTAATGAAGAAGTCGCGGACCATCTGGGGGCGGCAATCGTGAATTTGATCAATATGTTTAACCCGGAAGCGCTGGTCCTTGGCGGCGAAATGGGCAGGGACAACGAGGCATTGCTTGAGAAGGTGCGCCTATATATCAACAAGCATGCGATGCCGATCCTGAGGGAGGATCTGGTGTTCGGGATGACCTCGCTTGGGGAGGACGATAAGCTGATCGGCGCGGCAGCGGTATTGCTGCAGGATTTGTTCGGGTTTTCACTGATGGAATCCTGATCTGAATGCGAACATCGGTTTGTGACCGATTTGACAACGTTTCCACCGCATCGTAATCTTTGGGTAAATGCATCCGCAAAGGGGAGACGAAACATGGAGCAGTACATGATGGCGCTCGATCAGGGAACGACAAGTTCCAGAGCCATTTTGTTTGACCGTGACGGGAAAATGGTGCATGCCGCCCAGAAGGAGTTTCCGCAATATTTTCCACAGCCGGGCTGGGTTGAGCAGAATGCGAATGAAATTTGGGGGTCGATCCTTGCGGTGATCGCCACCTGCTTGTCTGAGGCCGGTGTGAAGACCGACCAGATCGCCGGCATCGGAATTACGAACCAGCGGGAAACTACGGTGGTCTGGGATAAGGAAACGGGAGAGCCAGTCTACCATGCCATTGTGTGGCAATCCCGGCAAACAGCCGATATTTGTGAGCAGCTGGCTTCGGCGGGCTATGACAGTCTGATCAGAGAGAAGACGGGACTGCTTATTGATCCCTATTTTTCGGGAACGAAGATCAAGTGGATTCTGGATCATGTGGAGGGCGTTCGTGCAAGGGCAGAGCGCGGAGAGCTGTTGTTCGGGACGATCGACACCTGGCTTATCTGGAAGCTGTCCGGTGGCAAAGCGCATGTGACCGATTATTCGAATGCCTCCCGCACGATGCTGTACAACATTCACGAGCTGAAATGGGATGAGGAGCTATTGGAGCTGCTGGACATTCCAGCCTGCATGCTGCCGGAGGTGCGGCCTTCGTCGGAAATTTACGCGTTGACGGCGGCGTATCATTTCTTTGGACGCGAGGTTCCGATTGCCGGAGCGGCGGGCGATCAGCAGGCGGCTTTGTTCGGCCAGACCTGCTTCAAGGAAGGCATGGTCAAGATCACTTATGGCACGGGCAGCTTCATGCTGATGCATACCGGCGAGCGGCCGGTGAAATCGGAGCACGGACTGATCACTACCATCGCCTGGGGCGTTAACGGCAAGGTGGAGTATGCGCTGGAAGGCAGTGTTTTTGTAGCGGGCTCAGCCGTTCAATGGCTGCGTGATGGCTTGCGCATGTTCCGTGAATCCAAGGACAGCGAGCAATATGCGCGCAGGGTCGACTCAACAGAGGGCGTGTATGTAGTCCCGGCGTTTGTCGGCCTTGGCAGCCCTTATTGGAACAGCGAGGTCCGAGGGGCCGTGTTCGGGCTGACCCGCGGGACAACGAAGGAGCATTTTGTGCGCGCAACGCTGGAGTCTCTGGCGTATCAGACGCGGGATGTGCTGGCTGTCATGGAGGAGGACACCGGCTATAAGATTGAAACGCTGCGGGTCGACGGCGGCGCGGTATCGAACTCATTTCTGATGGAATTTCAGAGCGATATTCTGAATGTGCCGGTGGAGCGCCCGGTCATTATCGAGACGACAGCGCTGGGCGCTGCTTACCTCGGAGGCCTGGCCGTCGGCTTCTGGAAGAGTCAGGACGAAATATGCAGCAAGTGGAGCCTGGAGCAGCGCTTTGACCCGGCGATGGAGGATGAGGTCAGGGAGCGGCTGTATGGCGGGTGGAAAAAGGCCGTCCATGCAGCGATGGCGTTCCAGTGATCGGCTGATGATGTCTGTTCGCCAGGGTTTTGCCGGGAATTGAGGAAACAGATACAGGGGAAATGCAGAGAGCAGCATCTAAGATCGATTTCGGAGATTGGATTGGGGAGGAGTTCTTATATGAACGAAGTACGGTCATTCTCAAGCTTGGAGCGACAGTCGATATTTGAAGGGCTGGGAGCACATCCTTATGATCTTATCGTTATTGGCGGCGGGATTACAGGGGCCGGGATAGCGCTGGATGCGATCACGCGCGGAATGAAAGTGCTGCTGGTTGAGATGCAGGATTATGCCGCTGGCACCAGCAGCCGTTCTACGAAGCTGGTGCATGGGGGGCTTCGCTATCTGAAACAGCTTGAAGTCGGGATG
Organism: Paenibacillus sp. 7541; assembly: GCF_002276395.1. Classification (NCBI taxonomy): domain Bacteria; kingdom Bacillati; phylum Bacillota; class Bacilli; order Caryophanales; family Paenibacillaceae; genus Paenibacillus; species Paenibacillus sp. 7541. Next base: position 130,350 of record NZ_NQLZ01000011.1, read on the forward strand.
GTCGCCGAGGTTGGCAAAGAGCGTGCGGTTGTATATGAGAACGGCCCTCACGTGACGATACCGGAATGGATGCTGCTGCCGATTCACAAGGGGGGCACCTTCGGCAAATTCAGCACTTCGATCGGGCTGATGGTTTATGATTTCCTGGCGGGTGTCAAGCGGAGCGAGCGCCGGGTGATGCTGTCCCCGGTGCAGACGCTGCTCAGGGAGCCGCTGCTTAAAGCGGACGGTCTGCTCGGGGCTGGGTATTATGTAGAATACCGGACCGATGACGCCCGGTTGACGCTGGAAGTGCTGAAGGAGGCAGCGGCCCGAGGCGCGGTGCTGCTGAATTATGCCAAGGCCGAGCGGCTGAACTACGATGCGAACGGGCGAATTGCCGGAATTACCGTCCGTGATATGATCAGCGGCCAGACGCGCGACGTCAGCGCTCTGAAGGTCGTCAATGCGGCCGGGCCTTGGGTTGATCAGATTCGGGAGATGGATCAATCGCGAAAGGGGAAGCAGCTTCAACTGACGAAGGGCGTGCATCTTGTCATCGACCAGTCGAAGTTCCCGCTGAAACAAGCGATTTATTTCGACACGCCGGATGGTCGGATGGTGTTTGCCATTCCGCGGAGCGGCAAGACCTATGTTGGCACAACCGACACGGTGTATAAGGATGATCCTGCCAGCCCGCACATCCATGAGGAGGATCGGGACTATATTCTACGAGCCATTCACTATATGTTCCCTGAAGTGAAGCTGACGGCTGCCGATGTGGAATCCGGATGGGCCGGGGTCCGTCCGCTCATTCTGGAAGAAGGAAAGAGCCCGTCGGAAATTTCACGCAAGGATGAAATCTGGGAGTCCCCGAGCGGGATGATTACGATTGCCGGCGGTAAGCTGACCGGATACCGCAAGATGGCCGATACGGTCGTGAATCTGGTGGCTGCCAAAATCCGGGAGGCGGGAGGCCCGGCCTTTGGCGAATGCCAGACCAGGCATATGCCGATATCGGGCGGCCACGTCGGCGGTTCAGCCGGGTTCGCGGACTATGTCCGGGAACAGACCGAGATCGCGGCAGCTCAAGGAATTGACCGCAAGCTGGCTGAACAGTGGGTACAGACTTACGGCTCCAACGTGCCTGTTCTGTACGAGCTCGCCCAAGAGCTCGCGGAGCAGAGCATGGGCGAAGGGCCGCATAAAGCCACCCCCCTTCCGGATGCTGTGCTCGTTCCGCTTGTGTATGCGATCCGGCACGAAATGGCATGCAAGCCGACCGACTTTTTCATTCGGCGCACCGGTTCCCTGCTGTTTGATATTAGCTGGACCCAGAAATGGAAGGAGCCGGTCATTGATTACATGGCGTCCGTACTGAACTGGAGTGATCAGGAGAAAGAGCAGCATGCGTCCGAGCTGGAGCAGGAGATCGAGCGTGCAACACAGCCGCAGACAAGGCCGCAGTTATAAACTGCGGTCCACTGTCTCGAAGTGTGCCAAAAAGGATAGAATGACCGTGCTTTCTATGGTAATCTATTAGCGTTCTTAGTTGAGAGGAGAGATCTAGCGTGAGTCATAAAGCATATGAAGGAACCTATCAGGGTGAGAAGGCAGTATGGCTTCAGTTTGGACCATATGAAGCCGTGGTGCTGCCGGAAATCGGCGGCAATCTGATTGCATTTCGCGATACCGAAAGCGGTTACCGTTTTCTGCGCGAGCCAGCCGAATCGGAGATGGAGCAGTTCAAGGCCAACCCTGGCGTGCACGGCATCCCGGTGCTGTTTCCGCCAAACCGTTATGAGGACGGCAAATTTCCTTGGAACGGAAAAACATATCAATTCCCGGTCAACGAGGAGTCCACAGGCAACCACCTGCACGGTTTCTTGCATACGATTCCATGGCGTGTGGAAGAGTTCGGCAGCACCGCTTCCGAGAGCTATGTAACCGTATCCGTGAAGATTGACGAGAATCATCCGGTATACCGCATGCTTCCGCACACGTTCACCTTCCGTCTGCGTTACGCTTTGAGCGAGGACGGATTGTCCCAGCACGTCTTCATTCGCAATGAAGGCCGTGAGTCGATGCCTTGTCTGTTGGCGTTCCATACGGCGGTCAATGCGCCGTTTGCTCCGGGCAGCACCGAGGCGGATTGCAAGGTTAAACTTACGATCGGCGAGCGCTGGGAACTGGATGGACGGATGCTGCCGACGGGCAAATATCAGCCGCTGACTGCGGAAGAGAAGCAGCTGCAGGGAGAAGGGGTCAGCCCGTTCTTCACGTCGATGGATAACCACTATACCGCAGTTCCCCAGAACGGCCGAAACCGGATGGAGCTGACCGATTCCAATATCGGCAAGACGCTCGTATATGATGTAGGAGCTTCCTACAAGCAATGGATGATCTGGAACAACGGCGCTGCCGGGAAGTTCTTCTGTCCAGAGCCGCAAATCAACCTGGTCAATGCGCCGAATGTGAAGCTTCCGGCGGACGAAATCGGATTGTTCGGTCTGGAGCCGGGAGAGATCTGGGAGGAAACCTCTCGATTGTATGTTAGAAACAACGGCTGATTCCTTCTGCTGATTTCTGCTAAGGAAATGGGCCGCAGCCGTTCCACCCAAAAACGCATCCCGTCTGCAGGCACTCCTGCCGATGCCGGATGCGTTTTTTTGATTCGTTAATCGATGGAAGAGGAGGAGCCGGCCTTCGGAGCTGCGCGCTTCCGATAGCGGGCCACTCGGGAAGGAAGCGCGAAGAAGAGCGCGTACATGACCACAAATAGCATCAGTGCAATCAGTTCCTCCGCGAGAATGTAATACGGATGCGGGCCCAGCAGGTCCAGCAGCGAGGACGTCTCGGGCTTGCGCATAAGAAACATATAATTGGAGCCGAGCGCCATGTTGATCAGTCCTACTGCCAGCGCAGCACCGTTCAGGAACAGCATCGTCCAGCCGATGGAGCGCCAGGTTGGTCTGTTTTTCCGCACCCATGTCATATAGAGCGCGGTGAGGATGATCGCACTGTGGATAATGAAGAAGTGAAAGAAGCGAAAATGCGGAAACGGGTAATCCAGGCTCGGTGTCAATATCGCCTGCATGGCCCCGCCGATACCGGCAAAATACACAAGCGGATATAATTTATCAGCGCCTGTGATCAGCAATGCCGCGGACAAAAACAGGGTCAGGCTGCACAACTCCAGCGGCAGGGAAGTAGCAGGATTCCAGACGCCCTTGACGCCATACCAGATATGAAGCGCCGCTTCAGGAAGCAGCAAGGCGGTCAGCAGTGTCCATTTGACGATGCTTTGAGCACGGTCGCTGCCGGCCAGCCTGTTGCGAAACCAGTATAGCAGAAGGGCCGATAGGCATAGTGCAGCAATCGCGCTCCAATGGTCAGCCGCAAAGGCGGCAAACCGCTGCGGGTAGTCCGGATCAAATAGCGATTCGATGGGGATCGCTCCTTTCGTGCGGGTTGACTCTGTTACCGATGATCTTACCATGAACGGGCATTTTTGAATATGAGCTGGTGCTTTCAATCATAATGACCCAATCACTAATAACCAATCATCTATGATCAATGACCAATGACAAAACGCCCCGCTTAACGAGAGCTAAACGGGGCGTTTGCTTTTCTTTTGTCTTGGAGCGATAAGTTGATGTCATGTTAAGTGGCGAACTGCTCAACCGAACCCATCAGACGTTTGATCGCCTCCTGCTTCCAGCGAGGAATGCGAAGCCGCTTGGCCGATGGGGCCATCTCGCCAAAGTAGGCAACGCCTTGCTCCAAAGCGGTGATCTTCCGCACATTCACATAGCAATTGGAGTATACAGGGTAAAAGGTTTTATCTGAGAGCAGGCCGCGAAGTTGTTCGGCAGTCATTCTCTTTGTAATATTGTAGTTTCTGCCGTGAAAGCTGACCAAACCATGTGAACCGGTTTTAAAGAACAGAATGTCCGTCTCCACAACGAAGTCCTCGTACACGTTTCGGCTTTGCGATGCGTGTTTCATCATTCTGTGCTTCCCCCTTATTTCAAAGTCCAACTAATTGGTAACGCTTTCATTTTAACATGAACCGGAATGAGTTGAAAAGGGATTTTTGTGTAAACTTAAAATAAATTGCCCTGCGCATCAAGCACAGGGCAACAAAATCAATGCTAAACACAGGTTCGGAGCTGTTTAGTCCTCCAGTGTGTTTGTAATCGTAGCTTGGTTTTTCAGTTCCTGGACAAAGCCGTTCGCCTGCTCGTAAACCTTCTGGTTAATGAGCTCCTCGCGGATTTCTTCTTTCTTCTCCTCGAACGTCGGATTGGTTGCTTCCTTCTTGTCGGTTACTTTAATGATATGGTAGCCGAAAGAGCTTTGTACCGGACCGCTGATTTCGCCGACCGCCAGTTTGAAGGCAGCCTCTTCAAATGCCGGGTCCATCTCTCCGCGTCCAAAGAAGTTCAGGTCACCGCCTCGATCCTTGGTGGCGTCCTCATTCTTCTCGGCAGCGATCTCGGCAAAATCGGCGCCTTCCTTCAGCTGCTTCTCGATTTCCTCAGCTTCTTCCTTCGTCTCTACCAGGATGTGGGAAGCTCGGACTTGTTCCGGCGTGGCGTATCGGTCCTTGTTCTGCTCGTAGGTTTGTTCAATTTCTTCCTCGGTCGGCTGAACCTTGTCGCCAAGCAGCTTTTTCAGCTGAATCTGGGTTGTGGCCTGCTCCTTCAAATCATCGATGGTCATGCCCGCTTGTCCAAGCGCCGTATTGAAATCTTCCTCGGAAGGGAACGATGCCTTCAAGGCATCAATTTCTTTGTTGAGATCTTCTTCCGTCACGGTGAGGGATTGCTCCTCCATCGCCTGGCGGATCACTTCCATTGTAATCAGGCCGTCCAGCGTTTGCGGCCCGCCAGCCTTCACCATCTCTTCATACAGGCTGTCTTTCGTAATATCGACATTGTTGACCCGCGCAACCGCATCGTTATTGGAGCTCTTACCGAATGGCGGCACGATCAGGACGACAATAAGCGCTGCAGCAAGCACAAGTGAAGTGATCATCCAGCCCTTGTTGCCGCCGCCCCCGCCGCTGGCAGCCTGCTCAGTCTGGCCAGCTGGCTGGTCGGCAACCATGACACCGACCGGGTCCGATGACTGCTCGTCTTGGGTTGTGTCTTCGTTGGCGTTGTACTCCTCAGGTTGTATTTCCAGCGCGGACTCTTCCTCCGGTGCATGCGGATCTTCTGATGCCGTCATTTCTGTATGATCATCAGAAGGAGCAGCCTGCTCAGGTTGAAGCTCGCGTTCATTCTCATTGGTTTTTCCTTGCTCATCCTCCGGCGGACCCGGATTCGTTGATTGCAGATCTTGATCTTTCATGTAAATGTTGACTCCCTTCAAAGGCATGTATTTATGGCTTGTTCCACTTTTTAACTGTACCAGATTGCCGCGCTTTTTACCTTAATAAAAAATAAAAATTGCCGCGGAGCAAAGCTTCTGCACATGCGGATATGATTGTTAATAAAGTGACATGGACTTGACGCTAATCATCTCATATAATGGAAATAAACGTAATTGAGCTGCTGGAGAACGCTGTGCTGCTGTCCGGCATGTCCCTGTTCATAAGGAGGATTGCGCATTGCTTTTGTACATAATGGTCATTACCTTGGCGTTAATCGGCGGCATCGCTACGATGCTTGTCGGACTGTCCCAGGAAAACAGAAAGTCGAATCCGGAATATGAGCGGAAGACCAAGAACAACATCGTAAAGCTGGTTGTCATTTATCTGATTGCGCTGATCGGCTTCATAACGATCTGGGCGCTGGTTGATTGATCAGTCCGGGCAGAGCCTCATCCATAACCTGGCATGCGCGAATCTGACAGGATTCCATGATACATATGTCTGGGTAACATCGCATCGGCCGAACCCGATGGGCGCTTAAGCCCTAAGGTTCGGTCGATTCCATTTCCAGCGGGGAATCTTCCGGCCATTCATTTGCAGCATTCGGTACGGCGTATGTTTTATATTCATCATCGTTCCCAATTTCCAGGCAGAGAAGACGGTGGCCATAAGCGCAGGCGCCGTCGATGCCGATCTTGTCCCCGTGCGGGCTGAACCAGACTTCGCCGGTGTGATGCAAATGGAACGTCGGCGTATGCCCGAACACAACGGTTTTGCCAAGTCCAGTCGGATGGTTGTAGAACGCATCCCGTATCCACATGAAATCGTCGCCGGGTTGCTCCTTCCAGTCCGGATAGGCCGGATTGGTTCCAGCGTGGACAAAGATGTGCTTCTCTCCCTCATGATAGAGGGGCAGGGACTGGAGAAAATCGAGATGATGCCGGTAATGCTCTAATATGTATGTTTTGGCCGCCTGAAAGACTTCGGGCTCCATAATGTTGCCTGTAATGACTTCGCTGCAATAGCTGAGCAAGGTTTGGCTGCCGCCGTTGCTCAGCCAGTGATACTGATACCGCGCATTTTCTTCAAGCAGCGCCTTAAGCATCATATCATCATGATTGCCCTTCAGCACGACGGCCCCGGCCTGCTCATGCAGCTTGATGACCTGCTCGACCACATCCTTGCTTTTCATGCCCCGGTCCACATAATCGCCAAGCAGCAGCAGTTGATCCTCAGCCGGGCGATAACGGACCTTCTCCAGCATGGTGTTAAATTCATCATAACACCCGTGGATATCGCTGATGACAATGGTCCTCATCCAAGTACCTCCCTTCTGTGTAATATGGACAGATTGACGCGATCTATTCCCGACGTAATGTGTTCCCTATTTAAGTCCGATAACCCTGCTTTTTTTGAAGAAAAAACACGGTAAAATAACTTATCGGAAGGCGAGAACTCGTCTTTAACAGACTAATCCCGCTTCATTTGAGCAGAATATACTTGGGACTTCCCGCCAAAATGTGATAATATATCTATCTTCGGTTGGAGATGATGCTGATAATGCTGCTGGAAGGAGTCTGAATGATATAAGAATGATACATACAGAGCGATGGCCGCGGATTCGTTGGATATTAGGAGCGGTTAGCCTTGCCGGATTTATCATAATGTCCCTGCTTGTCGCGCAGCATCGCACAGATTGGCTGGATCCGCCGCTTATCGATGCCGTGCAAGCAGGCGAGCACCCCCGGATCACGCAGGCAGCACAGGTTTTATCTTATATCGGATCGGTGATTCCGATGTTTATCATCTGTCTGATCCTGGCCTTCATGTTCTATATTCGGCTCCGGTTTCGGACGGAATTGCTGCTTATGCTTGCGGTAGTGGCCGGTTCTCCGATATTGAATTCCCTGCTTAAATGGCAGTTTCAACGGGAGCGGCCGGAGATATACCGTTTGGCGGAAGCGGCCGGCTACAGCTATCCGAGCGGGCATGCGATGTCTTCCGTTTCCTTTTACGGTGTTCTTGCTTACTTGCTGTGGAGATATATGCCGGGCCGCGCGGGGAAATTGATTCTGCTTGCTGCGGCGATTGTGATGATGGCCGCGATTGGGCTGAGCCGAATCTATTTGGGGGTTCACTATCCGAGCGACATTGTTGGAGGGTATTTCGCCGCTGCCTTTTGGCTAACCTTGTGTGTAGCTTTTTATGAGCGAAGGTTCGGGCGAACTTCATAGTGCCTCATGATCACAGCGCCTGTTGCATAACGTAATGCAGCGGCGGGTAATAGAATGCAGGAAGGGAGGCTTCTTTCGTGGCATTTGGTGCAAGGATGTTCAAAACCGGCCTGGCGGTTACGCTGGCGCTATATTTGACGATGCTGTTTGAGTTCGAGTCGCCTGTTGTGGCGGCGATTGCGGCCATATTCGCCATGCAGCCATCCATTTATCGGTCATGGAGATACTTCCTAGATCAATTGCAGACAAGCACGCTGGGGGCCGTTCTCGCGATGCTGGGCGGATACTTTCTGTCCAATCAGCCGATTGCTGTCGGCCTGATCTGCATCGTCGTCATCATGATATGTATGAAGCTGAACATGGGAGAGACGATCGGCCTGACGCTGGTGACGGTCATCTCCGTAATGGAGGCTTCGGGTCAGTGGGATTTTGCGCTCAACCGCTTCATACTAACGATTATCGGTATCATATCTGCTTTTCTTATCAATATCCTTGTGTTCCCGCCCAAACCTAAAGAGCAATATTTCGAGCGGATTCACAGCGTTTTTGAGAAAATGTCGCTGCTTCTGCGCACAGCCATTTCGCATGAGATGAAAGATTCCGTCTATCGTGCCGAAAAGAAGGCGCTTGAAGCCGCGATTAAATCGCTGTCTGACAAATATAATTTGTTCGAGGAAGAGCAGAAGAAGCTGAAACGGGCCAAATATAGCCAGGCCAGACAGCTGGTTGTCTACAAGCAGCTGCTGCAGTCGCTGCGCAAAGGGTACGAGGTGCTCGATGCCGTGGAGAATCACTACTTCCAGGCAGAACGCACCGAAGAGGTGGATGCCGAGTTTGATCAGAACCTGGAGCGGCTGATGAAATACCATGAACATATTTTGTGGAAATTCGAAGGAAAGCTGAAGCCCAATGAGCATGAAGCGGATAGTATGTCCGCGTGCAACGAGGAGTTTATGGAGCGGGTCATGAAAGTCCATGGCTCGGAATCCGGAGGACTGCGCCTGTCCGTCGTCGCAGCGGCTATGTATGATTACGGATATCAACTCGATCGTCTGAACCGGGTTGCGGAACAAATCAACCGTCTGGGCGAGAAGGATGGAGATGATGCGTATCTGTCCTGGCTAGGAAGGTAGGGTGCGCTCAAGATCATATAAGAACAGCAGCTGGCCCAAGTATTCGGGCCGGCTGCTGATTTGCTAGTTACGATGTATAAATAAAAAAATCCGGTTATATACCGGGGTGCTGGATACTCTATTGATAAATATAATATAGGCTGATACAATGGAAACTGGTTTCTCAACAAAAGAAATATAATAGACAGAATACATCAATTTTATTATAACAGAGATGTTCAGAGCTGTCAACCAGTAAAATGGGGGGATGGAAAAATGGCGATCAGTGAGCAAGATTGGAAAGACGAACAGCAGCGGGTTACCGAAGTCACAGGTAAAATCAAACATAAAATCGCGCAGCTGGAGGCCGATGTGGGCCAAATACGCGGCGATGTTATCGATATGCGGAAGGATTTCTGGGATGAGGTTACGGTGAACTTCAGCAACCCGGATGATCTGGGGGAAACCTCCACGAACCTCAGGCAGCAGTCGCAGGTGTTATCTGACCGGGAACGGGCGCATTTGCAATCCAGCAAGCTGCTCAAAAAATATAGAAAATTGGCGGAGTCCCCCTATTTCGGGAGAATTGATTTCAAAGAACATGGATCGTCTGAGACAGAGTCCATTTATTTGGGGACCGGTTCATTCTTGGATGAGGATATGGAGAGCTTCCTTGTGTATGACTGGCGTGCGCCCATATCCAGCCTGTACTATGACGGGGCTCCCGGTCCTGCCAAGTACGAAACTCCTTCAGGTGAAGTCAGCGGGGAGATGGAGCTGAAGCGCCAGTTCATCATTCATGACGGCAAGATCCAGGTGATGTTCGACACCGGGGTCACCATTGGAGACGAACTGCTGCAGCAGGTGCTCAGCCATAGTGCGGATGATCGGATGAAGAGCATTGTGGCCACGATTCAGAAGGAACAGAACGCGGTGATCCGCAATGACAAGACCCGTATGCTGATCGTACAGGGGGCGGCAGGCAGCGGCAAGACCTCCGCCGCGCTGCAGCGCGTGGCCTACCTGCTCTACAAATACCGCGGCTCGCTGCGGGCCGACCAGATGCTGCTGTTTTCCCCGAATCCGCTGTTTAACAGCTATGTATCTTCCGTTCTGCCGGAGCTTGGGGAAGACAACATGCAGCAGACGACATTCCAGGCCTATCTGGAGCACCGTCTCGGCAAGGAGTTTGAACTGGAGGATGTGTTCACACAGACCGAATCACTGCTGAACAGCGAGGATACTCCGGAATACCGGGCGCGCATCGAGAGCATTACTTACAAATCTTCGGTCGCCTTCCTGGATACGATCAGACGCTACAAAGAGATGCTGGAGAAGGAAGGCATGATGTTCAAGCCGATTGTGTTCCAGGGCAAGGTGGTGGTCAGCGCTGATGAGATGGCGGCCCATTTCTACAGCTATGATCGTGCTGTGAAGCTGGCCGGTCGCATTGACTTGATGCGTGAATGGCTGCTGAAGCGGCTTGCGGATTTCGCCCAGGCAGAGAAAAAGGAGCCGTGGGTTGAAGAACAGATGCAGCTGCTGGATATCGAGGACTATCAACGGGCGTTCCAAACGATGCGCCGGAAACAGAACAAAAAAGACACGACCTTTAACGATCATGATGTCGAGAAAGACGTGCTTGCACGGATGGTCGTCAGCGATCGGCTGAAACCGGTTCGCCGCTGGATCAAGCGGCTGCGGTATGTCAATGTTACCGGCATGTACCGGAGACTGTTCACCGATCAGGCGCTGTTTCGGCAGGCAGCCATAGATGCGGACAGCATCCCAGCGCATTGGGAGGAGATTTGCAGCCTGACCTTGCAGGCTTTGCGGGATAAAAGATTGCTGTATGAGGACGCAACGCCGTTTCTGTATTTGAAGGAGCTGCTTCAAGGCTTCAGAACCAACACCGCCATCCGTCATGTCATTGTGGATGAGGTGCAGGATTACTCCGCATTTCAGCTTGAGTTTCTGAAACGGTTGTTCCCAAGGGCTAAAATGACGGTTCTTGGCGATCTGAATCAGGCGATCTACGCCCATGGCGAGGCGCTTGGAAGCCTGGAGAACCTCGTTGGCCTGTATGGGGCAGAGGATACGGAGGTCATATCGCTTACGCGGAGCTACCGCTCAACCTATGAAATTGTAGAGTTTACTCGTCAAATGATACCGGGCGGAGAACGGATCGTTCCATTTAACCGGCCAGGCGAAGCGCCCCGGGTCATCCAGCAGGCGGACGAGAAGTCGCTGGATGAGGCGGTGATTCGCGATCTCCGCGAGCTGCATGAGCAGGGCTACAATTATGTGGCTGTCATTTGCAAAACGGCCGAAGAAAGCCGGCAGGTCCATGAGCGTCTGTCGGCAACGCTTCAGACTCGTCTCGTCACCAAAACGACGCCTTCTTTCGAGAAAGGGACGCTTGTCGTTCCCGCTTATTTGGCCAAGGGTGTGGAGTTTGATGCTGTTATTATCTATAACGGCTCTGCCGATGTGTATCGCCGGGAAAGCGAGCGAAAGCTGTTTTACACCGCATGTACGCGGGCCATGCATGTGCTGCATGTTTATCATATCGGAGAGAAGAGCCGGTTCCTGCCGAATCCATAATATGAATTGCATAAAAAGGCTGCCAAGAGAGTCATCTCTGCAGCCTTTTTTGATGGGGAAATCGCCGCTGACGAAAAAATTTTGACCAATGGACAAAAAAATATAAATGTAAGCGATTCCGCACAAAAGCGATCTATTCACTTTCCTATTCAAACGTCCGAAAAAATACTAGGGGGTTTTATTTCAAATAAGAGAAGGTCGGTGCTTTGGAATGAAAATAAGAACAAAAATGGTCATTTCGTCTTCTTTATTAACGCTTGCAACGGCTGTTATTGTCTTCATCGCATTTGTATCATCCTATTCAACCGAACAGAATTTTAATGAGATTATCGATGTAGACGAGCAGATTATTTATAACCTGACTCAGATTGAGAAGAATCTGGAAGGAATTGCTAATAATGAACGCGGGTTTTTGTTGACCGGGGATTTTGCTTATACAGAAGATTTGAACGTCAAGCGAAGTGAGATTAACAGTCTTCTGACAAGCACAAGAGAGCTTATGAGCGAAGAGTCTGATTTGGAGATGCTGTCCGAAATCGAGTCCGGTTTCGAAGAATATGAGCAGGCTGTCATGACCGTATTGAATAAGCTTGGTTACGACACCGGCTTCTACAAAGCGGTTCCGTTCCGGGTTTACGAGGAATCGTATAAACAGGAGCAAAGCATTCGCTCTGCATTTGCAAGCCTGATCGCGAACTTTACGGAAGAGAAGAATCAGGAACTTAATCAGCGGATTAATCAAACAATGAGCAGCAGCTCATGGAATCGAAGCGCGATGCTGTTATTCGGGGTGATTGCCGTTGGCTACTATATTGTTCAGGCTTACCTGCTGATTCGTTCCATTCGGCCGCTGAATACAATGAAGGACCAATTGCTGAAGATTGCTGAAGGCGGAGGCGACTTGGTAACGAGATTGAACATTACAACCAAGGACGAGATTAGAGATATTGCGGATGCGTATAATAAATTGGTAGAAGGGTTCAGAAATATTGTCATGCAGGTTCAGCAAACGGCAGAAAAAGTCGGCGAATCCGCGGCACAACTGAAATCGAGCACGGTCGAAATCCGGCAGGCTTCCCAGCAAACAGCCGGCATTATGGAAGAGCTGGCGGCCGGTGTAGAGAACCAGCTTGCTGATACTGAGCAAACAACGACAACGGCGACGGATATGTCGGAAGGCATGAAGCATATCGCCGAAACAGCCAAGGATGTATCCAGCCTGGCTTCGAGGACCAATCAGCTGGCTTCCGACGGCGAGCAGGCTATCCTGCAAACCTTGAACCAGATGGACGACATTCGCAGCAGTGTGGATGAATCCGCGCAGTCGGTGCGCTCCCTCGGTGAGAAGGCAACCAACATCAGCTCCATCGGTCAAATCATCATTGAAATTGCCGAACAGACGTCTCTGCTTGCCATGAACGCCTCGATTGAGGCGGCGCGTGCCGGCGAGCACGGACGGGGCTTTGCGGTTGTTGCTTCCGAAGTTCGCAAGCTGGCTGAGCAGGCTTCCAACTCCTCAATCGAAATCAAGCAATTTGTGCAGGAGCTGCAGCAGGACATTTATGAGCTTGCGAATGTCATGGAGAACGGAACCCACAAAGTTACCGAGGGCATGAGCGTCGCCCAGGGAGCAGAGCGGGCGTTCAAAGATATCGAGCAATCCATCGTGCAGCTCAATGAACAAATTTACGGGGTGACGGCTGCAACGGATGAAATGAATTACGGCGTGGAAGAACTCGTTCAAGCCATCCGCAGAATTCAGGAAGTCACGGAAACGACAGCAGGCGGCACGCAAAGCGTCAGCGCAGCAACCGAAGAACAGCTTGCCTCCATGGAGGAGATCTCGATGTCGGTAGAAGAACTGAACGAAATGTCGGGCAGACTTCGCCAGCTGATGTCCGGTTTTAAAGTATAGTTCGGCTCATAACGTTAATATGGGAAAAAACGACCACCTTTACGCATGCATATTAAAGGCCATTTAACCTACAATATGGATGCAGAAAACATAAAGGTGGTCTTCTCATGGAAAAAAAGAAATGGGACTTGGTTGCCCTTGCTTCCATACCTCTCATTATGACCCTGGGCAATTCAATGCTTATACCTGTTTTGCCGCAAATCTCCAGGGCACTTGGGATCGGCTCCTTTCGAGTCAGCATGATCATCACCGTTTATGCTGTCGTTGCCATCCTGCTGATTCCGATCGCAGGTTACTTGTCCGATCGGTTTGGCCGCAAGAAGATCATCATTCCCAGTTTGATTATTACAGCGGCTGGCGGGGCGGTGTCAGCTGCTGCGGCATGGATGATGGAAGGCGGGACAGCCTATACGGTCATCCTTGCGGGCAGGTTTCTACAAGGGATTGGTGCGGCAGGCGCTTTCCCGATCGTCATCCCGCTTGTCGGCGACATGTTCGACAACGAGGAAAAAGTGGCCAAGAGCCTCGGCATTATTGAGACCTCCAACACCTTCGGGAAGGTGCTAAGCCCGATTCTCGGCGCGCTGCTTGGGAGTTTTATCTGGTTTCTTCCTTTTGTGGCTATTCCGATTATCAGTCTCATTTCGTTGGTGCTTGTGATCTTTCTGGTCAAGGTGCTTAAGAATGAGAAGAACGAGCAGTCGATTGGGGAATTTCTGAGAACGACAAAAAAAGTGCTCCGGGAGAAGGGAAGATGGGTTTACGCCATTTTTGCGATCGGGGGCATCGCGATGTTTGGCGTGTTTGGTCTGCTTTTTTATTTGTCAGAGACGCTTGAAAGCAAGCATCATCTTCACGGCGTCATTAAAGGTCTGGTGCTTGCGATCCCCCTCGCTTTTTTATGTCTTGCCTCGTATCTTGCAGGCAAATTTACGGGCAAAAACAAGGCGGCCATGAAGTGGACCGGATTTGCCGGAATGAGTTTGTTAACCGTTTCATTGATCGCTGTCGGCTTCACGAGCCAAATCATATATGTATTAGGCCTGATGAGTTTCGGAAGCATCGGGATCGGGATGGTGCTGCCCTGCATGGATACGCTGCTTACCGAAGGCATCGAGAAGGAGCAGCGTGGCACGATTACGTCGCTATACAGCAGCATGCGTTTCATCGGGGTGTCGCTCGGCCCGCCGGCCGTGTCCCTTCTGATGGGAGGCAACCGCTGGGCGTTGTTCGGCACGCTGGCGGGCGTATCTCTGCTGGGCGGCCTGTTGAGTCTGTTTGCGGTTAAGCCGGAGTCCAAGGGGGGCTCGGGTGAAGGCACGTATCGGATGGATTTTAAAAAGCCGGGCGGCATGGGCAAAAAGGAACTGACCCACAAGCGGCTCTCGGCTTTGCGTTGACTTCGACATAAGATAGGGATCACGCTGTCATGTTGCAGTGACGGGTGATCCCCTTGTTTTTATGCTATGACGAATTGTTATTTTCTGTACAGCTGCCACGTTTGCGCAGCATTGCCATAATCGCTCCAAATCTGCACATTGGTGCCGTTTGCTGTCCCGCCTCCGGCGACGTCAAGCGCCTTGCCGCTGTTCGGGTTGATGAGCTTGTAGCCGTTGTTGCTGCGGATGATTGCCCAGCGCTGGGCCGGATTTCCGCCAAAGTCATCCCAAATATGAACATTGGTGCCGTCGGCCGTGCCTGTTCCGGCAACATCCAGCGCCCGGCCGCTGTTCGGATTGATCAGGGTATACGCGCCATCGCCAAGGCTGGTCACGCGCCATTCTTGGGCGGAGGTGTTATTATCCTCCCATATCTGCACATTGGTGCCGTTGCCCCGCTCGCCTCCCGCGACATCCAGCCCTTTGCCGCTGTTTGGATTGATGAGTTTGTAGATGGAGCCGGTCCATGCTGCAGGCTCCGCCGGTGTCAGATCAAAAAAGTCGATTTCCGCATAGCCGTTCCCTTTGGTGAAGCGGACTGTATTCCAGCTTGCGTTCAGATGGGTGCGGATCGTGGACAATCCCCAGTTATCCCATCCTTTGTTCGTGACATGAAACGGCGATGTTCGGCCGTTGATGGTAATGTTCAAATTGGACCAGCCTCCGCCAGACGTTCCGTTTGCCGTGCGAGCGGACAAGATGTAATCACCAGCCGCTGCTGCGTATACCGAAAACTCGACAAAACTGTCCGCGGTATCGATATGTCCGGCCTTCATGCCTCCGGAGCTGCCCGGACCTGGGGAGGCATAGGCTGCACCTCCGAATGTGCCTTCCTCCGCTTCATAGCGAACGCGCTGAGACTCGCCCGATGGAACCGGTATCGGCGTATTGGGCGGGACCGGCACGCCTAAATTCGGCGTGTTGTCAGCATTCCAGGTGAATTTCTGAGCGCGAATTTCCCGATTCCAGCCCGCATTGTGATGCTTGGCGACATGATAGATCATCCAGTCCTCCTTGCCATCCGGCGATACGGTGAAGGATTGATGTCCTGGGCCATACATGCCATTTCCCGATGAGAAGATCGGCTGACTGCGTTTGGTCCAGGAAGACGCAGACAACAGATTGCTGTTCGTGCTGGCCGTGATCAGGCCCAGACAATAATCATTGGTCCAGCTGCCGCTGGCGGAATAGACAAGACTGATCACACCGTTTCGGACAATCACCTGAGGCCCTTCATTGACATGAGGGGAGTGATTCGTTTCCCAGCTGTAGGTTGGCCGGGCAATCTCAACCCGGTTGGAACTGATCGTCCACGGATTGCTCATGGCGGCGATGTACAGGTTCTGCCGCACATTCACGTCGCCTTCCCAGCCAGACCAGATGAAATAGAGCTGACCTCCGACCTGCAGCACGGTACCATCAATGGCCCACTTATTGGTCGGATCGGTAATCTGGCCCTTGTGTACCCAGTTCCCCTGCATCGGATCCGGCGACGTATTCTCCATAACGTACATCCGGTGGTTGACATTGTCACCGTCGTCTTTGGCGTAATAGATATACCAGGCTCCATTAATATAGTGGATTTCTGGCGCCCATACGTTGCAGCAGCCGGTCTCGATGGCTCGCGATGGGGCGGCGTCCAAGCCGCTCAAAGTGGCGCTTTTCCAAATGGTAACGTTGTTCCCCGTCGTCTTCGTAAAATAATAGTAGCCGTCCGTGTGACGGTAGACCCAAGGGTCGGCCCCATCCTGCATAATCACGTTGTAAAACTGGTTTTGATGTGTTGCCGCCTCGGCTGCTCCCGCCGGAAGCATCAGGCCAAGGATCAGCAGTGCGGCCAGCGCCCGGCTCACCAGCTTCCTCCAAGCGCGGTATCCCATCGTCATCCTCATTCAACCCCTTCCTTCATAATGATGCGCATAATGCATGTGCGCATTTACTTCCAGCAAACCATGTTTTTTCCTGTGACAACAGGCCGTTTTTTTGTAAGTACTGGACATTAGCCTATAAATGCCGCCGATGATCTAAAAATACGTCCATAATCTCCAAAGATGCGCGCTGTCCGACTCTCTGCGCCGCTCGCTATACTTGTAGCGGACGGAAGATACGAGGGCGGATACCTCGTGGTCCGGCCGATCATGCAGCGGGAGACTTGGAGGTTATAGAAATGAGAACATTTGCAAACCCGGTACATATTTCAGTCCGTTCCACAGCGGAGCAGCACAGCGCTTTGAACCCCGGTGTCAATCCGGACCCGTACGTGCTGAAATTCAACGGTGAATATTATGCGTATGCGACATCCGGCGGCGGTGTCAGCGTGCTTCACTCCAGCGATATGGTGGATTGGACCCATCTTGGATACGGCTATCAGCGGGAAGGGCAGTCCGATTACTGGGCGCCGGCGGTTTTTTACGATAACGGTTTGTTCTACTTATATGTGTCCTCCCGGAAGATCGGGGAGGAGGACGTGCATTATGAATATTTGCAGGTCGCGGTATCGGAACGCACGCAAGGGCCGTTCCAGTTTCAGCGTCAATTGTTTGATACCTTTTCAATAGATGCGCATGTGGTGCGGGATGCGGATGGGGGACTTGTCCTGCTCTATTCGACGAATGAGACGCTTGGCATTGACGGCGAGCGACCGGGCACGGTCATTCTGGCCGACCGAATGCTGGACCCGCTCACCCCGGAAGGCAAGCCGAAGCTGATCGTCAAGCCGACGCTGGACGAAGAGATTTACGAGCGCAACCGTTTCGGCGATGGACGCAACTGGCACACGATCGAAGGCGCGTTCTATTTGCAGCGGCGCGGCATTCACTATTGCATGTACAGCGGCAATGCCTTTACCAAGCCGCACTACTACATTGGCTATAGCACCGCGCGTCATCAGGATGGCGTATCCATCGCTGATCTGACGTGGACGAAATTTCCGGACGAGCAGACATACCAGCCGCTGCTGCGTCAGAGCGCGCAGGTGGAAGGGGTAGGGCATAACAGTGTGGTCAAAGCGCCGAACAATGTGGATGACTGGGTCGTTTACCATGGACGAGATCGTCTGGATGCGAAGGACGAGCAGGGGAAAGGTGCTGACTCCGGGGCGGAACGCCGTCAGATGCGAATTGATCCTTTGCTCTGGCTTGGCGACAATATGTGGGTTCCCGGTCCGAGCAGCGAGGAAATTGATGCACCGGCGTTCCCGGGCTTTCGCGATCTGTTTGACGGTAGCAACGGGAACCAGCCGGGCAGCAGCTGGCACAATGTGAACGGCACATGGCATGTCCGAAACCGGCAGCTGGAGCAGCAGAGCACGGTCGGATCGGCCCGGCTGCTGCTGGAGCACAGCTACAAGGCAGCGCTGTTTGAGGTGAATCTTCGCTGGCAGCCCCATCATATGGGAGGACTATACGGCGTTACCGCCCGATATTTAAGCGAGCAGCATGTGGCGGAGGTGCTGCTGGACGTTGGCAAACGGACGATTGGCATATATGAGACAGTTGCCGGAGTGCAGCTGGACCCAATGACGGTGAAAGTGCCGGATCGGTTTCGGTTTGACGTGTATCACCAGCTCCTGCTGGCGGTCACGGGCGATCATATATCGATCAAGCTTGATGGAATGACAATGCTAGAGACTCATTTGCAGCCCCTTGAAGCGGCAGACAAACCACGGTTCGGCTTGACTACCCATTATACTGCTGCCGCGTTTGCCGGGGTGGCATTGACAGGACATTTGGCGCTGTCAGAACAAACGGCGAGCCGCTTCCTTCCGTTTGTCAATGTGCGGCAAGGGGCGTGGAGAATGGAGGGCGGAGCGCTCCAAGGGCGCTTGCGCGATAAGGAGGCAGCGGCGATCGAGCTGCTTCATCCGTTTGATGCGATGGATAGCAAGCTTCGCTTTGATGTGAAGGGCAGATGGGGCGATTCGCCGCTACAGCTCACAGCAATAGCATCCGCGGGGAAGCAGCTGCGCCTGGATCTGCCTGCGGCAGCAGGAGAGCACACAGGCACCGTTCACCTGCAGCGGCAGGGCGGACAGCTGCGCATCTGGTATGGGCGTGAGCTGATCGCAAGCGAGCCATGGACAGAGGATATCTGCGCGGTCCTGGTTGAAGCCAGGCTTGATATGCGATTGGAAGCGGTGGAATGGACGGCATTAGGCTTCTAAAAAAATGTCCATTTCATCGAAAGAGATGACATATCTTTGCCCATGTCCGGCGCTTAAGATGAGAAGCGAGGAAGAGAATCCGCTTCCATTATTAAATCGAACATCCTGAGGGGGTAATCCAAATGAGAAAAAAATGGTCATCCTTGCTTACGCTTGTGATCATGGTCGCGCTCGTGATGGCAGGCTGTGGCGGTCAGAGCGGTTCCGGGGGACAAAGCTCCGGGGAAGGCGGCAAGAGCGGAAAAACGGAGCTGCTGTTCTGGTCTCCGTTCTCTGGCGCAGACGGCCCGTTCATGAAGCAGATTGTGGATCGGTACAACGCATCACAGGACCAATACAGCGTCAAGTTTGTCATCCAGCCGAACGGGGAGTATTACAAGCAGCTTGACGTCGCGCTGAGTGCAGCCAAGGATCGTCCGGATTTGGTAATTATGCATCTTGATCAAATTCCGACCTATCAGAATAAAGGCCAGCTGCAGGCGATTGATGAAATCGCTGCGAATGCGGGCCTAAGCAAATCGGACTATGTGGAAGCGGCCATTGACTATGCCACGATTGAAGGCAAATGGTACGGCATTCCGCTGGATATCCATCCGCTGGTCATGTATTACAACAAGGATCTGTTTGAGAAGGCGGGCATTGCTTCGCCGCCGACCACGCGCGAGGAGTTTGAGAATGCAACTCAACAACTGACGGATCAAGGCGCGGGCGTATACGGTTATGTTGTGCCGACGCTGTGGCCGCAGCAGTTCATTTTCCCGACCCTCGTGTGGCAGAACGGTGGAGAGCTGTGGAACGGCAGCGATGTGGCATACAACTCGCCGGAAGCGGTTGAAATGGTTGAGTGGCTGCGCAGCCTGATCGATATGGGCGTATCGCCGGCCAACGTGCAGCAGGATGGAGAGAACACCTTGTTCCTGCAAGGCAAAAATGCGATTCAATTTAACGGGCCTTGGATGAAATCCCAGTTCGACGAAGCGGGTCTGAACTATGGTGTAGCGCCGGTTCCGCAAATCGGCAAAGCGAAGCAGGCTGTATATGGAGGGTCGCATAACTTTGCGGTTCCGCGTGATGTGACAGACGAGAATGTGCTGGCAGGCATTGGCGATTTCCTGAAATACGTCGCTTCCAATTCCCTGGATTGGGCGGAGTCAGGCCAGGCGCTGGCAGCCAAGCCGATGCTGGAAAGCGAAGAGTTTAAGGCGCTGCCGCAAAGCGCGATTGCCGAAAGCTTCTCCTATGTACAGTTTGCACCGGATGTGCTGAACTGGCCAACGATTTCCGAGCCGATCTGGGGCGAGCTGAACAATGCGCTTCTTGGCAAGAAACCTGCCCAGCAGGCGATGGACGATGCGGTTGCCAAATCGAGACAGGCGATCAAATAAGCTGGGTGTCATATGGGACAGGGACGGAGCCGCTCCGTCCTTCCCTTTTTCAGCGATGCCGAAAGTTCATGAAAAGTTGTAGGGGGTTATACGTGTGAAAACAACCTGGAAGTCCCGGTTAAGCTCCTCGCTGTTTGCTTTGCCATACACGCTGTGCTTTGCGGCATTTATGCTGTTTCCGATAGGCTATGGCATTTACATCAGCCTGCATGATTTCGAGCTGCTGTCGCAGGAGCATCCGTTTGTCGGACTAAGCAATTATATTGCGATCTTTACTTCGGGAACCTATGAGAATGCCTTGTTCTTCAACGGACTGTGGGTGACGATTCAATTCGTGCTGTTCTCGGTGCCGCTGCTGATCTTGGTCGGACTGGGCATTGCGCTGCTCGTCAACGCACTGCCGCGTAGAATCAGGGGGCTGTTCCGTACGTTTTATTTTATGCCTTATGCGATTTCGGCTTCGGTTATGGCGGTCATCTGGCTGATGATGTTTGATACCAATGCTGGTTTTCTGAACAGTATGCTGCAGCAGCTCGGCATTGCGTCCATTCCGTGGCTGACCGATACGCCGTGGGTATGGATTTCCCTGATTGCCACGACACTGTGGTGGACCATCGGCTTTAATATGATTATTTTTATTAATGCGCTTAATGAGGTGCCGGAGGATTATTATGAAGCTGCTTCGATTGACGGGGCCAATGCATGGAGCAAATTCAGGCATATTACATTGCCTTCGATCCGGCCTGTCATGCTGTTTGTGATGATCACTTCAACGATTGCCTCCTTCAATATCTATGCGCAGCCGTTCCTGCTGACTCGCGGAGGTCCTGGGGACACGACCCGGGTGCTGCTCATGAATGTGCTGGATCATGCCTTTATTCGCAAAGAGGTTGGCTCAGCGTCAGCGATGGCGATTATGATGGCGCTGATCATTATGGTCATCTCTGTGGTGCAATATCGACTGACCTATGGACGCAAGGAGGGGAACTAACATGAACAAACTGCGCCAAACCATGCTGGTTGCACTGGCTGTCCTATTGGCCGCTGTATTTCTGCTCCCTTTAATCTGGATGCTGTCAACCTCCTTGAAAAACGACTTTGAGGCGCTTGCCGGACAGATGAATTTCATTCCGAAAAAACCGACGCTGGATAACTACATTCAAGGCTTGAACGGAGATCTGATGAATGTGCCAATCATGCGCTGGATCATGAACTCCCTGTCGGTCGGCATGATCGGCACGGCCATTGTGCTGCTGATCGATTCGATGGCAGCGTATGCGCTTGCCCGCTTGAGCGATATGCCGTTTCGCAAAACGTTGTTCTCGATGTTCATCGCGTCCTTGATGATTCCCGGGGTGCTGACGTTCCTGCCGATGTACATGGAGTTCAACGGACTCGGATTGATCAATACGTACGCTGCGCTGGTGCTGCCGTATACCGCCGGTGCGTTCGGTGTGTTTTTGCTGTACCAGTTCTTCATCTCCTTCCCGAAGGAAATTGAAGAGGCAGCGCGCATTGACGGTGCAAACAAGTGGCAGATTTACGCGCGGATATTGCTGCCGGCGTCCGTATCGATTATGGTTACTCTTGGGATCTTTACGTTTATGGGCATTTATAACGATTTCGTATGGCCGCTTTATGCTACCACTTCGCCAGAGATGCGCACGATTACAGCCGGGATTGCGTTGATGTCGCAGGGCAGCTATACGCAGGCTTATGGCAAGCTGATGGCGATGACAACGATTGCGACCTTGCCGGTGCTCATTATTTTCATCGCTGGCCAGCGCTCTTTTGTGAAAGCTATTACGCAATCAGCGGTCAAATAGAACCAGCAGCGATGTACCCTCGGATAGGGGGAGCGGAGAAAGGGAGATGACTGCATGAACAAAAAAATCGCTTATCCATTGGCGGCTCTCGGGGCTGCCTTTGCCATGATCGTCCTGATCGTATGGCTCGTAGCAGGAAACAAGCAGGATGGGAGTGAAGGGAATATGACAGCCTATGCCGGTCATGGCGGTACATTCAAAAACACCATTGTAGACATGGATACACCGGACCCGAGTGTTGTCTATAAGGATGGTTACTATTATATGACGTTTACCCATAACGGGGCTGACATTATGGTCATGAAATCGCGCACGATCGATTTCCGTCAGGCCGAGCGCAAGGTGGTATGGTATCCGCCGATTGGCACGATGTACTCCGCGAACCTATGGGCTCCGGAGCTGCAATACATACAGGGGAAATGGTATATCTACTTTGCAGCTGATGACGGACAGAATGAGAATCACCGGATGTATGCGCTGGAGGCGCTCAGCGACGATCCGCTCGGGGAGTACGAATTCCGCGGCAAAATCGACGATGGCAGCGACCAATGGGCGATTGACGGGCTTGTGATGGAGCACGAGGATCAGCTTTACTTCGTATGGTCAGGCTGGGAAGGCGACATCAACATCAGCCAGAATACGTATATTGCCCCGATGAGCGATCCGCTGACGATCAGCGGCCCGCGCGTGCTGCTGAGCGAGCCGACGCTGGATTGGGAGCGGGCAGGCGGCCCGCCGTATATACAGGAGGGCCAGGCGATTCTGAAGCATCAAGGCCGCTTGTTTATCGCGTATTCCGGCGCAGGCAGCTGGACTCCGTTTTACAGCATTGGCTTGCTGACCTTGAAGGAGGGCGGAGATCCGCTCCAGCCGGACGACTGGACGAAGCTGGAACAGCCGCTTATGGTTATGGACGAGGAGGCTGAAGTATACGGTCCGGGACATAACTCGTTCACCAGCTCACCGGACGGAAGCGAAACCTGGATTGTATACCACGCCACAAGCGGCGTTCACGATGGCTGGAGCAATCGGAAGGCCAGAGCGCAGAAAGTATCCTGGGATGAGCAGGGGATGCCGGTATTTGGCCAGCCGTTGTCGCTGGATACGGCCATTGAAGTGCCGTCCGGGGAGGGAGTCTATCGCGCGGAATATGCTGTGATGGAGGAAGGGAAGCTGCTATTTGACCTTATTCCATCAACCGTTCAGGGAGAAATGCCGGTTCTGCTGCATTACAGCGGAGGCGGAGATGAAGTGATCCTGGACGTCAATGGTGAGGAGAAGAGCAGGCTGGAGCTGCCTCTTGTTGAAGGCGGCGAAGCTGGCTATGCGTGGGTTAGCGTTCCGCTGGAAGCAGGCATGAACACACTGGGGATTCAAGCGCCTGAAGGCACGACTATAGAGGCGATGGAGCTGACGCGCTATGAAGCGGAGTATGGTCAAGCAGAAGGCGGGGCATGGGCAGAAAGCAACCCGTTTGCTTCGGGCGGAGGGATCGCATCCGGCGCAGGTGAGGGCACGGGCGCAGTGAAGTTTGCGAATGTCATCGTGCCGCAAGCAGGCGAATATCAGCTGCGCATCGCCGCTTCGAACCGCTCGGCGTCGGAGGAGACGCTTGAGATCAAGCTAAGCGGCAAGCAGGCTGCACGCGCAGCAATACCCTCTAGCGACAGACAGTTTACGACGGTAACGGTCAATGTGAAGCTTCGCCAAGGGGCGAACGAAATCGTCATCGACAAATTGAACGAATCTCTCGCGATTGACTATATCGATATATTAAGATAGGAAGCATAATAGCAAGGGATATCGAATAGATCGAAGATGCGGGATAAGCATCCTGACGAGGGGGACTCTTCAGCGTGGCACGAGACAGATTGGGATGGGCGAGTAGATGGGCGAAGGCGGCGGCAGTGCTGCTGCTGGCTGGAGCGCTGGCGGGCTGCGCAGGCGAGAGTGAGGAGCAGCCCGCGCCTCAGCCGCGCAGGGAAGCGGTGCGACTGGATTACTGGACGCCGTTTAGCGGAGGCGACAATCAATTCATGACCGAAATGGTCGAGCGATTCAACAAGGAGCAAAGCGAGATCATGGTCGTACAGACCAACTCGCGGCTGGATGATTATTATACTCGCTTGCGCACCGCGATTTTGTCGGGCAACGCGCCGGATATCGCAATTATCCATACGACGAGCATGCCGCAGTTCGTACAGAACGGTTACATTGAAGAGGTGACGGCGGCCGCAGAACAGATCGGACTCGATCTGAACCAGTTGAATTCGAACATCCGCGAGTCCACGGAGTATAACGGCCAGTCCTATGCCGTGCCGCTCGATACGCATGCGCTTGTCATGTATTACAACAAGCAGCATCTGCGGCGGGCAGGCGTGCTTGATGAGGCGACAGGCAAGCCCCGAATTGAACCGGGGGAGGAGGGCTTTCGCCAGTTCCTGGAGCAGATTCGAGAAGCGGTTCCGGCCGATGTGACCCCGATGGCGATGCCGAGCACCCGGATTGACTCGGTCTGGCTGTGGTGGAGCCTGTACAATCAGATGGACGAGGGCGGTATTTTCTACAATGAGCAAGGCGAAGCCGCGTTTAATAACCCGCAGGGATTGCAAGCGCTTTCTTATATTCATGGTTTATATAAGGATGGTCTCATAGGCCCCAATATCAACGACTCATTCAAGTTGTTCTATGACGGCAAGGCGGCGGTCCTATTTCTCGGCATGTGGGGAACAGGAGCATTTGAGAAATCGCCCGAGGTGGAGCTCGGTGTCGTCACCGTGCCGGTTTTGTATGATCGTCCTGCACAGTGGGGGGATTCCCATTCTCTTGCCATACCGAAAAAGCACAACATGACGGATGAGAAAAGACGTGCTGCGATGATCTTCTCCAAATGGATGGTGGAGAACGGCGAGCTGTGGGCGCAGGCAGGGCATGTGCCCAGCATGACCAAGGTGGTGGAGAGCGAGGCGTTCCACCAGCTTGAATACCGCAACGATTATGCGGCGGCAGCCGATCATGTGGTTTATTGGCCGCGCCACCCGAAGCAGTGGTCGATGATCGAGATTCTGATTACGGAGTTCGAGCGGATGATCTACGACAAGCAGACACCGGAAGAAACGCTGATGCAGGCACAACTGAAAGTTGATGTCGCGCTGGAGGAATAGGCAGATGATGAGGCTGTTCATGAAACCCGCGCGCGCGTTTAGAAACCAGGAGCTTGCCCGCAAGCTCATATGGATCAACTGTCTGCTCATTCTTGTTCCGCTGGCCGCCATGGGCGTCTACACCTTCGCCAGCTTCCAGCATGCCATGGAGAAGAATGTCGGGAGCTATCAATTGCAGACACTCAGGCAAGTCTCGCTGAATATCGACACCTATATGAACGAGCTTGACCGGCTCACGCTGACCCCGTATTCGTACAAGGAAATTATGGACTTTATTTCATCTCCCCGTGAGCCCGGACAGCCGTTGTCGCTGGAGGAAATCGAAAGTCTGAATCGCTTTGTCTCCTCCATATTCATCAATGGCCGCCTGGATATTATGGGCGTATCTCTGTACGGCGAGAAGGGCGCTTCCTATGTGGTCCTGCCCGAGAGCCAATACATCACCACGTACAGGCTGGACGAAAGCGCCGATTGGCTGAAGCAGGCGCGCAGCCGCTTCGGTCAGCCTACCTTCATAACGACGCATGAGGTTGTCTCCACGAGCGGCACGCCCTATCAGGTATTTTCCATCGCCCGCGAGCTGCGCAGCTTTGATACCGGGCGCACGTTAGGGTACATCGTCATTGACATTGATCCTGTCAGTGTGCGCAAGCTGCTGCAGCAGGCGGAGACGAGCGCTCACGAAATGATGTATATCGTGGACGGCCAGGGTCAGGCTGTCATCCGGCGCGATGACTCGCAGCCTGTGCTGGAGCTCGGCGCACTAAGCGGGCAAGGCGTGCTCCAGGGCAGCGGGAAAGGAAATGAGAAGCGGCTTGTCGCTTATGTTACCTCCGAGGTGACCGGATGGACCACGATTAGTGCTGTGCCCATCAAAGAGCTGATGAAGGACAGCCTCATTGTGCGCAATTCCATCGCTTTGGCGATGCTGGTATGCATCGGGCTGGCGATAGCGGTTTCAGTTATCGTTGCATACCGCATCACGCGGCCGCTGCGCAAGCTTAGCCGGCTCATGCGCAAGGTGGAGCAGGGAGAGCTGCTCGTCCAGTTTCCCGTGCATTCCGAGGATGAGGTGGGCCGCCTCGGCCATGCCTTTAATATGATGGTGTCGAAGCTGAGCAAGCTTGGATATTTGCTCTATGAGACGGAGATACGGGAGAAGGATGCGCAAATTGCCGCCCTCCAGAGCCAGATTAATCCGCATTTCCTCTACAACACGCTGGGCTCGATCAGCATGCTGGCTGAAGTGGCGGGCAATCGCGAGATTGTGACGATGTCCAACAATTTGGGGCGGCTGCTCCGCTACAGTCTGAGCAACCGCAAAGAGCGGGTAACCTTGCGCGATGAACTGATTCATGTCGGCGGTTATATGAGCATTCAGAAAATCCGCTACGAGGAGCGGATTCACTACACGCAGCAAGTGCCGGACGAGTCCCTGGATCTGCTGGTCATCCCGCTGATGATTCAGCCGATTGTGGAGAACGCGATCAATCACGGCATCGATAAGGGCATTGGCAGCGGGCGTATCGAGCTTCGGGCCGTGGTCGATGCGAATACGCTCACCATTATCGTTGAGGACGACGGCATTGGTTTGACTAAGGAGGAGCTTGATTCGCTCCGGGAACGGATGCTGCATTCCAAGGAGCTGGGCGGACAGTCAGGCAACGGATTGCTGAATGTGCATCGCCGGATTGTGCTGCATTATGGGGAAGCTTACGGCCTAACGCTGGAGAGCATGCCGTACCAGGGAGTGAAGGTGATCATCACATTGCCGGCACAGCGTCATACGGAGTGATCGTTCACTAACTAGCCGTACGCCGCACGCCGCTCCGCCGCACAAGCGATTCCATTCTATCTGCCAGATATCATTTGAGGGAAGGAAGGTCAGCCGAATGCCAACGATCATGATTGTGGATGACGAAGCTATTTTTCGGAGGGGGCTCAGAGCGATGATCGCCGATTCCGGCGGGGATTGGGACATCGTGGCTGACGCCCGCGACGGCTATGAAGCGTTAGAGCTGCTGGAGAAGCATCGTCCGGACGTGGTGTTGACGGACATTCGCATGCCGCGCATGGATGGGCTGCAGCTGCAGCACATTGCACGCGAGCGTTTCCCTGAGCTGCAGGTGGTTGTCATCAGCGGATATGAGGATTTCTCCTACGCCCGGCAATCGATGCGCAGCGGAGCGCGCGATTATTTGATGAAGCCGGTGGAGCGCGAGGAGCTGCTGCGGGTGCTGGACGGATTGAAGCGGGACTGGCAATCGAGGCAGAGTGAACAGCAGCAGGAACTGCCGTTCGAAGGGCAGGAGCTGCGCCAGAAGGCGGCGGCCTATTTAGTGGCGGGGATTATGCGAGGCAGTGTCCAGCAGGCTCATCTGGATCTGCTAAGCCAGATCGGGATCGAGCTGAATGAGCCATTCTTCAATTGCATGGTCATTAAGCTAGATAAGGACTCCGTGGATGATGATCGTTATCGCAAGACGGATCCGTCCCTGTTCCAGCTGTATATTCAGCAGTTTGTACAGGAAATGATCGATCTGCGGATGAAGGGGTTCAGCTTTGTGTTCTCCGACTCCGAGGTGGCAGCCCTCATTAACTTGCCCTATGGCGAGGGCGGGGAGAAACGCTTGCTGGACATGGCGGAATCCGTGCGCCGGCAGATCAAGTCACTGTCCAACCTGACGGTTACAATCGGGATCGGGCGCCCGGTGAAAGGGTTTGAATCGATGCTGTCCACGTTTCGGGAGGCGCAGGTCGCCCTTCTGTACCGGCTGGTCGTAGGTGGTGACAAGGTGCTTGTGTATGAGCAGGCGGTGCAGCAGCAATTTCTTAGATCCGAGCGGCGGAAGTGGTCCTGGGAAGCGCTTGAGCAGGCGATCAATGAAGGCAGGCTGCATGGCATCCACGAACTGGTTGACTCGGTTGTGCTTGAGCTGTGCGAGCAGGCCCCGACTCCGGAGCTTGTGCATCAGCAAATCTGCAAGCTGCTGATCCATTATTACGAATTGTCCGAGGATTTGGGCATCGCCAAGGCCTGGCTCGGCGGGCGGGATATTCGCGCCCTGTTGATCGAGATTTGCTCGATCAGCTCTCGGACAGAGCTAATGGAGCAGTGCCGACAGCTGTTTGGCAATCTGGCGGCCGTCATCGCTGCGGGGAGCAAGCAGCTGGAGAGCGATCCGATTTCGCTGGCGCTGCGCTACATGAGGCGCCATTACAGCGAGCCGGTCACGTTGACCGAGATTGCAGACCGGGTGTATTTGAACCCTGCCTATTTCAGCACGCTTTTCAAGCAGCGGGTCGGGAAGACCTTTATCGAGCATATGACAGAGCTGCGAATCGAGGACGCCAAGAAACGGCTGGCTTCCACGGACGAGAAGATCGCAAGCATTGCCGAGTCTACAGGCTTCTCCAATATCCGTCACTTCAACCGCGTATTTAAAAATGAAACGGGCGTAACGCCAAAAGAGTACCGCGAGCGCATCCGCCAGCAGCACAAGGTGTAACTGCTGCGCTCAAGACGTCCACCCACACAAGAAAAACAGCCTCCTCATTTCTGGAGGAGGCCGATTTCAATCAAGAAGTCCCGGGCCACGATATCCTCGCGATAGCCCTCATCCACCCGGGCGTTCAGTTCCTGCATGTCTTCCTCGCTGATCTTTCCGCCCAGCTCATTGAGCGCATCGCGGATTTCCGGGTACCTGGCCAGAAGATCGTCGCGCACGACAGGGCCGGCATGATAAGGAGGGAAGAATCCTTTGTCATCCTCCAGAATAACCAGATTGATCACTTTGATCTGGCCGTCTGTTGTATAGGCGCTGGCCACATCCAGATCGTTCTGGGCAATGAGGCGATATTTAATGCCTTGGTCCATGCCCTTGACCCGCTTGAAGTGCATATTGTACAGATCTCTTAGACCGGGATAGGTATCCGGCCGGTCCGTGAACTCGAATTCCGCCCCGAGCTCAAGCTCAGCGGATACCTTTGCCAGATCGCTGAACGTTCTCAGATTGTATTGCTCGGCGGTCTCCGGCGTCACAGCCAGCGCGTAGGAGTTGTTGAAGCCAAGGGGCTCCAGAAATTCGAGATTGTCCTGTGCCAGCAACGTTTTGGTCCGCTCAAGCGTTTCCTCGGCGGTGCCTGTCTCTTCGAGATAGTAGTTGGCCACAATGGTTCCGGTATACTCCGGATAGAGCTGGATGTCGTTGTTCAGGAGTGCCTTCCAGGTGACGCTGGAGCCGCCCAGATTCACCGTCCGTCTGACCGTTAGTCCGGTTCGGTCCTCGATCAGATCGGCCATCATGTGCGCCAGAATAATGTTTTCGGTAAAGTTTTTGGAGCCGATCACCAGGTCGGCGGGCCCGGTATTCCCCGTCTGTGCTTGCGGATTCGTGCAGCTGCTCAGCAGGAGGGGAAGCGCTAGCATGAAGGCCAGCGCGAAATTCCGTTTTCCCATCACAGTCAGCCTCCTCATACCTTCAGTCCCCGCGGGGTTGTCCACCGTTCAAGCAGACCCAGCAGATAGTCAAGCAGCAGCGCCAGCACAGCAGCCGGAAGCGCGCCGAGCAGGATCAGGGCATCGATGTTGCGCGTGATGCCAAGGAATATAAAGTTACCCAATCCCCCGGCGCCGATAAAGGCGGCCAGCGTTGCCGTACCGACGTTGATTACCGTGGCCGTGCGAATGCCGGCGAGGATCACGGACATGGCCAGCGGCAGCTGCACCCGGAACAGCACCTGTCTTCCGGTTAGTCCCATCCCTCTGGCCGCTTCGATGACCGAAGGGTCAACATCCTTGATGCCGGTGTACGTATTGCGAATAATGGGCAGCAGGGAGTACAGGAACAGTGCGGCCACCGCCGTTTTTGTCCCGATGCCGAGAATCGGAATCATGAACCCGAGCAGTGCCAGACTGGGAATCGTTTGAAGAACGCTTGCCCCGCCGATGATCCACGACCGCAGTGCGGAGAAACGGGTAACCAATATGCCAGCTGGCACACCGATCAATATCGCAATGATCATGGAGAGCAGCACCAGCTGGATATGTTCTCCGATCGACACAAGCAGCTCTCCCCAGCGCAGGCTGAACTGTCTGCCGAATTGTTCCCAGATCGATAATGTCATCATGCTTCTTCGCCTCCTCCTGCCCAGTGACTTGCAAAGGTGGAAATCAGTGTTCCTCTTGTGACGACACCAACGACTCTGCCGCGGCTGTCCACGACCGGAATGATGCCGAAGGGCGCATCCGTAACCGAAATGAGCGCGTCCTTGGCTGTTGCGGTGTCAGGGAGCGTAATCTGCACAGGCTTCATGATTTCTTGGACGGTTGAAGCGGTATCGATGTTGGCCTGCAGATCATAGGCGGATACCAGTCCTTGCAGAACGCCGTGTTCATCGACGACCAGCAGCGTGTCGGTTTTTCGCTGGCGCATAAAGGTGATCGCACGCAGCGGCGAGCGGGTGATGGCCACGGTTGCCGGGTTGGTGCGCATCACTTCTTTTACAGGAATGAAGGTCGGGTTCTGGTAGACCCGATTCTTCCCGATAAATTCTTCCACGAACCCGTGTCCAGGCTCGCGCAGCAGCTTCTCCGGCGAATCCAGCTGCAGCATCGTGCCTGATTTCATCACACCGATCCGGTCGCCCATCTTGAGCGCTTCATCCATATCATGCGTGACAAACACGATCGTTTTCTTCATCTCCTGCTGCAGCCGGAGCACCTCGTCCTGAAGTTGCTCCCTCGTGATCGGGTCCAGCGCGCCAAACGGCTCATCCATCAGTATAATTTCCGGATCGGCCGCGAGCGCCCTGGCCACACCGACGCGCTGCTGCTGCCCGCCAGACAGCTCTTTCGGATAGCGGGAAGCATAGATGTCCGGGTCAAGGCCGACCATGTCGAGCAGCTCATAGACCCGCCGTTTTCGTTTCTGCTTATCCCAGCCTTTCAGATCCGGCACCAGCCCGACATTTTGCTCCAGTGTATAGTGCGGGAAAAGTCCGGTTTGCTGAATGACATAGCCGATGCTTCTGCGCAGCTCCACCGGGTCGGTTTTGCGAATGTCCTTACCGTGGATCGTAATGGTCCCTCCGGTATGAGGAACAAGCCGGTTGATCATTTTCATTGTGGTCGTTTTGCCGCAGCCGCTCGGGCCGATAAGAACCAGAAACTCCCCTGACTGAATTTCAAAATTCAGCTCTTTGACAGCATTGAACCCATCCGGATAGGTTTTGCTGACGTTCTCAAATTTGATCATGAACACCCCTCCATAATTCCCTTCTATGTGTCTTGAGCTGTTTTAAGACGGTAAAGAGCAAAAGTCTTCAGCAATCAGCTGAAGACAGTTAGCTATCTTTTTTCTATTGTCCCAAAGCGAGCGTTTTGAAACGGAATATGTTTACTGTGTCCTCCAATGAGACGATTTATGCTTGTCCGGGCTCTGAATGCCGAGGGCTGCCTTCGGCCTGCTGCACTGTAAAGAAAACGCTCGCATAAATAGAGGCGAAAGAACAGCGGAATGTCGAATAGGTTCCGTAGCGATAACATAGCCTTAACAAATGGAAGATATAGTAGAGAAGAATATTAAAGATCGGGAGGAAAAAGCTCATGACACCTATTATTAATTTCGCTCATCGCGGCGCTTCTGCCGCTTGTCCGGAAAATACAATGGCGGCTTTTGAGAAGGCGCTGGCGCTTGGAGCAACGGGAATCGAAACCGATGTGCAAATGACGAAGGACGGAAAGCTCGTCCTGATCCATGACGAGACGCTGAAGCGGACGACCGGTGCCGAGGGACTGGTGAAGGATTATACGTATGCGGAACTGTCCGGACTGGATGCAGGCTCATGGTTCGGAGAGGCATTTCGCGGCGAGAAGCTGCCTTTGCTGGATGAGCTGCTCGAACTGACCAGCAGCACAGGCACTGTGGTGAACATTGAGCTGAAGAATGGCGTGGTTCCATATGCCGGACTCGAACAGCAGGTTATCGAGACGGTGCATCGCTTCAAGATGTCCGGGCAAGTGGTCATCTCCAGCTTCAATCATTTCTCGCTGGCAGCCTGCAAGCAGATTGACGCTGAGATTCGCACCGGGATTCTCTATATGGAAGGGCTGTATAATCCGTGGGACTATGCACAAACGGTCAAGGCGGATGCGCTGCATGCCTATCGTCTGGCTGTTCGTCCGGAATGGGTGGCTGAGGCGCGGGCGCATGGCATCGTCTACCACCCGTTCACAGTGAACAGCGAGGAAGAGATGAAAGCGCTGATTGATGCCGGTGTTGCAGGCATTATCACGGATCATCCGGATGTCCTGGCGGGATTGCTGCAGGCCAAGGGAGTGTGAGCATGTGAAGAAGACCTGGCTGCTGGGATTTGGCTTTTTTAGCATTAGCATCACTTGGGCGCTGTACAATGCATTCGTTCCGTTTTTTTTGGAAAAGTACATATCCAGTGTGGCCTGGATCGGATTTTTCATGACGATTGACAATTATTTTGCCTTGTTCCTGCAGCCATGGATCGGTCGTAGGAGCGACAGAACGCGCACGCGGCTCGGCAGAAGAATGCCGTATCTGTTGATCGGCATGCCGCTGGGCGCGCTGTTTACCGCTATTCTTCCGTTTCACACCAGCCTGGCCACCCTGCTGATTTTCATGGTGCTGATGAATCTGTCCATGAGCTTGTATCGTTCGCCAACGATATCGCTGATGCCGGACATTACCGAGGAACGTCGCCGCACGCGGGCGAACGGCATCATTAATTTTATGGGCGGGGTAGGGGCGATTCTGGCGTTTGCTGCAGGCTCCATGCTGTACAACACCCATGAGTCGCTGCCGTTTATCGCCGCTGCGGCCGTTACCCTGATCTCCCTGTTTATTCTGTTGAAGTTTATTCAGGAGAAGCGGGACGCACACACCTATGTTGAAGAGCCGTCTCCATCCGCCACTTCGTTCAGAAACCAGCTGAACCGTACCACGGTGTTGCTGCTGGCCGCGATCTTTTTCTGGTTTGTAGCTTATCAGGGTGTAGAGACCCTGTTCACATTGTATGGCAAAAACGAGATGGGTCTGACCGAAGCCGAGGCTTCATTCTCCTTGACCTTCTTCTCGCTGGCCTTTGTGCTGTTTGCCATTCCAAGCGGCTGGCTTGGCGCCAAGCTGGGCAAAAAACGGATGATTCTGACCGGCATTTGCGGCCTTCTGATCGTCTTCTCGCTTGTGCCAGTGGTGGAGTCCCTGATTGTGCTGCGGGCAACCTTGGCGATCGGAGGCATATTCTGGGCCTGCATCAACATTAACTCCTATCCTTTTGTTGTGTCTACAGGCTCGGAGGAAAGCATCGGAACCCGAACCGGTCTGTATTACCTGGTCTCCTCGCTGGCGGCAATTTCCTCCCCGCCGCTGTTGGGCTGGCTGATTGACAGCGCGGGCTACTCCGTCCTGTTCTACTCGGCGGCCGGCAGCATGCTGCTGGCGCTCATCTGCATGATGATGATCCGGCATACCGAGACAGGCGCGACGGACCTTCAGCACGATAGTTCTGCCCAGCTCTCCTAGACTCGGAGGAGGGATTCCAGTCCATTTATATCCGCGTCATGGTCGAAGACAGCCCCGACACCGGGCTCGCTGTCTTCGGCTTTTTTTGTTGTCTGCGAGAGGAGGGGGAGAGAAACGAGCGGTGCGACTGCTTGTCATCATGCTAAAGCGTTGCCCCCATGTCTTTTTGCCTTAAAACTTGCACATCATGTAAAAGCGCCGGATAATGAGAATAGCGACGAAATTCCTTCCTTCAGGAATAAGGGCGGAGTACATAAAGAGAGGAGGGAAGCGTATGCAGTGGATCGCGATGATTACGATGCTGATTGATCACATCGGTCTTGTGTTTTTTCCGGATCAGGAGATGTGGAGAGTGATCGGTCGCATCGCTTTTCCGATCTATGTCTATGCACTGGTGCAGGGGCACTTTCATACTTCATCAAGACCGCGTTATATGATGCGCCTAGCGGTGATCGCGGTAATTTCGCAAATTCCGTACCAGCTGGCGCTTGATCCATATGGGTTAAATGTGGTGGTTACCTTGTTTGTCGGGGCGGTCATCTTGTATTTGCTTGATCGGTCGGAGTCGGCGATCCTGTCGGTCATCCTCGTTATTGCTGCCTGTGTGGTGATGAATGATCTTCCTTTTGACTATGGCGCATATGGCTTGCTGTTGATTCTTATTTTCCGATATGCCTCATCAGCCTGGCTCGTGCCGTGTCATATTATGCTCAACCTGTTGTTCTGGCTGCTGAACAATTGGGAGATGCAGATGTGGAGTGTGCTGCCCACCGTTGTGATCGCCTACGGTCCGGAGTTCTGGAAGCGACTGGAGTCAATGCAGGTCAGCCGCTGGGTCTGGCGTTCCTTCTACCCGCTGCATCTGGTGCTCATCGCCCTGGCAAGATACATCATGTGAGGGGATGCATACGATGCAGCTCATATAACAGACACCATGTCAGTTTCAAAAAAATACAACGATGAAGGAGCGATCGTCAGATGCTGTATGTAGCATTGGCTGCATTCCTATTATTGATGGGCACAGCAGGGTATATCGTATACCTGAATTCAAGGCTCATTGGCGAGAAGAAGTATAGAAGCGAGCCGGTACAGGCGGCGTCCTATACGGTGTATATGACGCGGTCATTCACGGGAGAAGACGCGCGGAACTTGGCGCCAGTGGCGGTGATGGAATACCGGGAGGGCGGCGCTTCCATGCAGGTCTGCCTGTGCCGAATACATAGCGGTGAGCCGGAGCTGAAGCTGAGCGAAGCCGCCGATGTTTTTAAGCGCCATCTTGAGGCCTCGCTGAAGAACGGGAGCTTCCTGTCTTTCCGAACAGAACCCGGATCGATGCGGGACGAGGAGGAGCAGCGCGTTACTGAACGACTGTCCGCTGCATCGCGCGGGAAAGAAATGCATGGCTAAGCCGATATTATAGCGATAGGGTCAAGGAGGCTTCTTCCGGGGTAATAAACAATAAAAGACCGAAAGGAGAAATTCCGAATGAACACGTTTAGGATCGGAAGGACATCGGTCTCCGTCTTTATCGGCGATATTACGACGTGGGCGGGCGACATTATTGTCAACGCAGCCAATTCAGGTCTCTTGGGCGGAGAAGGGGTGGATGGAGCTATTCATCAAGCCGGCGGCCCATCCATCATGGAAGAGTGCATGGAGATCCGCAAGAGCAAAGGCGGATGCCCTCCGGGTCATGCTGTCATTACTTGCGCTGGCAAGCTCCGGGCCAAGCATGTCATCCATACCGTTGGCCCAATTTGGGAAGGCGGCGGTCGCCGGGAGGAAGAAACTTTAGCGGATTGCTATAGAAACAGCTTGCAGCTGGCCGTTGAGGTCGAGGCAAGAAGCATTGCTTTTCCGAATATCAGCACCGGGATCTATGGCTATCCGAAAGGCCCTGCCTGCGACGTCGCCTTGAAGGCGGTCACAACCTGGCTTGAAGAGGAGCGACCGGATCTCCGGCTGGAGCGCATTGATTTCGTATGTTTTTCCCCGGAGAATGAACAATTGTATGTCGAGTGGCTCCAGCGTTATGCTGAAGAGCGGGCCAGTTAATACACAGGTATGATAATGATTCGATTCGGTGAACCGGGAGCTGCAGCGTAAGCGGCAGCTCCCGGTTCGCGGGCGACATAAAGGAGATGTCCGCTTATGATGGACAGTATGAATATGAAGCGAATCGCAGCAGAGCATGCCGCCGGATTCATACAGAACGGGATGAAGGTCGGTCTTGGCACCGGTTCGACCGCGTACTATGCCATTGTCACCATCGGCGAGAGAGTAAGATCCGGTCTGTCGATCGAGGCGGTCGCCACGTCGCAAGCGTCGGAACAGCTGGCGCGTGAGCTTGGCATTCCGCTGGTGCCGATTGAGCAGGCTCGGCAGCTTGATATCACCATAGATGGTGCTGATGAACTGGATGATCGGCTGCGGTTGATCAAAGGGGGCGGCGGGGCCCTTCTGCGAGAGAAAATGACCGCATACAACAGCAAGCGGCTCATCATTATCGCGGATGAGTCTAAACGGGTGCCCCGGCTGGGTGGATTTCCACTTCCGGTTGAAGTGGTGACGTTTGCCAAGGAATGGACGGTCCGCTCGCTGGAGGCTCTGGGCGCCGATGTGAAGCTGCGCCTGGATGGTCAAGGCGACCTGTACAGAACGGATAACGGCAATTATATTGCCGACTGCAGCTTTGGTGTAATCGATGCACCGGAAGAGCTGGCGCATGAGCTGCAGCGCATTCCGGGCGTCGTGGAGCATGGCTTGTTTATCAGCATGGCGGACATGGCGGTTATCGGCTGCAGCGACGGCTCCATTCAAACCCTGATGCGCTCCTCCTGAAGCGATTATGGACGAGGAGCACAGATTGCCATTATAGAATGGATTTGACAGTTCAACCTGCGTTCATTAACCTAAATACATTGATATCTTTCGGAGGGTGAAGTATGTCAGATACTCGAGAGCATGAAGATTTGCCTTTATACTTACTGGTCGTTCTGGCCAGATCCTTTAACGCCGTCATGACGCATTCCAATCGGAGTATTAACAGTCATGGACTGAACTCCACCGAGTTTGGCGTGCTGGATGTGCTGTATCATAAAGGACCACAGCCGCTGCAGAAGATCGGCGAGAAGGTGCTGATCTCCAGCGGGAATATTACATATGTCGTAGACAAGCTGCAGAAGAAAAATCTGCTCGTGCGCCGCTCGTCCGAAGAGGACCGCCGTGTAATTTATGCAGAGCTGACGGCGGAGGGACGGGAGCTGTTTGAACGCATATTCCCAGAACATAAAGAACGGATGGCCCGGGCGGTCAGCGGCTTGACCGACGAGGAGAAGGCCCAGGCTGCCCACTTGCTTCGCAAGCTGGGACGCAGTGCGCAGGACCTGCTGTAACAGGAATTGAAAGATAGGAGACTGGAACAATGCTGAAAGATATAACTTCCCGAGTGAACCAGCTTGAGATTCGCGAGCTGCTCGGCTATGCGGTTTTATCCGACCCGGACGCGGTCGACCAGGCTGTGGACTTCTACCGGAACTCGGAGAAGAACAAGCTGTATGGATATGAAGAGGAAGGGCTGATCATAGGCGTGATCGGCTGCAGTCTGAAGGAGAAGGTGCTGACGATTCATCATATCGCGGTGATTCCGGAGAATCGGGGCAAAGATTATGGCCGGGGCATGATCCTGGAGCTGCTGCTGCATCATCAGGCCGAGCAGGTCGTGGCTGAAACAGATGAAGAGGCGCTCGGTTTTTATCGCAGCCTCGGTTTTGAAGTATACAGCCTTGGCGAAACGTATCCCGGTGTAGAACGGTTCCGATGCGTCTATGATGTCGAGGAGCCAGGCGAGTGAATGAATCGCTGCTAATCTCGGCTACACTTTTCGCTTCCATATCTTAACTGCCTGTTGTGGCAATATGCGGATAGACGAAGCTCGGTTTCCGATCGGGGGGCATCTACATAAGATGTTACTACCGAGTGGAACGGGGGTGAAGTTTGTGGTGTACCATTATACCGCTGTCGGTGATTCCCTAACCTTTGGGTTTGGTGCAATGCCCGGCAGCGGTTTTGTTTCGTTATACCGCCGCATGGCCGAGGTGAAGCTGAAGCGGTTTGTCGCACATGAAAATCTGGGCATCAACGGATTGACCGCGAAGGAGCTAAATGAGCGGCTCATGCAAGCTGCGGCTTTTCGCTATCACCTGCAGCAGGCGCAGATCATTACGCTCTCCATCGGCGGCAATGATCTGATCCGGGCGGTCAAGTCGAGCGGCGGCCGCCCGACAAGGGAGGTGCTGGATGCGGCCTTGTATCGCTGCCAGCATCACGTCGCGGAGATCATCGGGAAAATTCAGCGGCTCAAGTCTGCCGAAGGCAAGTTGTATTATATGCGGGTCATAGGCTTGTACAACCCTTATCCCGCTTGGTCTGAGGCTGTCGAATATGTGGTCAGGTTCAATCGGTTTCTGTTCGCGATGGAGCATGATTATTTCCGGGTGGCTGACGTATATTCTCTGTTTGCAGGCAGGGAGCGGGAGCTGCTGTCCATCGACGGCATTCATCCGAACGGGAGTGGTTATCGCGTCATTGCCCTGCAGCTGGACCGGCTCGGGTACAAGCCTTTCGGTTAGTGACGGGGATTAGGAGAGAAGCTAACATGTTGCTATGTTCATACAAAAAATGTTCTATACAAAAGGGTGTCCGATTCAGGTCCTGGACCTTTCGGGCACCCTTCGATTTGTGAATGTAAAAGTCTCTTGGAGCAAGCGAGGCGGCTGCTGCCGGATGCGGCCGCCGTTAAGCGATGGAGCGGAAGTAGCTCTTTAACGCCCATCTGCGTTCCTGGCGTCTTTTATATTTGGGAAGCGCCCGGTAAACCTGCAGCGATTCCTTGAATGATTTTTTGGCGTCATCCTCTCTTCCAAGCGTCCGGTACATGGAACCGAGCAGGTAGTAAGCTTCGCTGGAGGAAGAGTGAATGTCGTGGAACTGTTCCAGATAGTGGAGCGCCTTGTCCTTATCTCGTGTGCGGTATGCTTCGGCCAGTCTCAGATAGGGCCGTCCGTATTTAACGCGTGAATTCAGGCTAAGCCCGCGCAGAATATCCTGTTCGCCATTTGGGATATCGCCGGTGAATAGACGCGCCGTTCCGAGATCGTCCCAGTATTCAGCTGATTCCTCGCTGCTGTCCTTAATCGATTCAAGCAGCTGCAGCGCTTCACTATACTTCTTCCGTTCGAGAAGGAGGCGTGCAAGCTCATGTCTTGAGGATACGTCGCTCGGGCTTGCCGCAATGACCTTTCGGAGATTGGATATGTTGCGCAGCCGCTTTATTGGACGGGTGATGCTCGGTGACAAGCCGATAAAGCGCCGGTCAAGCAGATACAAAATAACAAGCAGCACCAAGATCGCTGCAATGGGATTTCCTAAAATTTGCCATAATATAACCAAGCCTATAAATTTCCCCAATGCTATCCCCCATTTTCAAATCAATGATCTTATAAAGCCACAGTATAGGATACCATATTCTGGGCGTAAAGCGAAAGAATGTTTGTCCGGTTCGGGTCACATCTCCCCCATTGCCCGCTGTACAGACGGCTCGTGCATCAGGTCTTGAAAAGCCGCTGATCGTTGCCGATATAGTTACTAAGAGGTGATATTCATGGCGAAAAAAGGGCAGATTTTTCATTATTACAGCTTCGAAACAAAGAAAAAGGCAGTCGCCATGCGTCTGGAGGGCATGACCAAGAAAGAGGTAGCTTCCGCCTTGCAAATTTCGGATATCGGACGCTTGAAGGTGTGGATGAGGAAATATCGCGAACACGGCGAGGAAGGCTTGATTGATCGCCGCAGACGAAGCACCGAGTCGGCCGGCATAGAGATGAATGACGAGGATACTCCAGAGGAGGCGTAACGGCTTCGATCCGCCGAGCGCCTTTCTCCTCCGTCGCGCATGAAGGGGCTAATTCATCAAATCGCGAAAGAAAAGGCATTGGCCTAGTCCTTCCTGACAGAAACGACATAGTATGTGGTATGTTCAGAAAAGGAGGGATTTATGTGAGCGGAGTAGCTGGAGGTTATGGTTACGGCGGCGGTTTTGGTTACGGCATTGGTGGCATCCTGGTATTGTTTATCTTGTTGGTGATAATTACTCGCGCCTTTATCTAATCCATTCTTTCTTGAATAACAAATAACAAATACCATTACGCATGTGACCAATGACATGTAGATGACCTTGCCCAGTGAAGGGCAGGGTCTTTTTTACTGCCATAAAAACAAAAGCCCTCGTAGACACTGCTGTCTACAAGGGCTTTTGTCCGGGCGCCCCTCGCGGGACGCCCATCATGGGAGAGGAGAAACCGGACGAAGAGCTTATGGGGAAACGTAAGTCTTCTCCGCGGTTGTCTACGACATTCATTGATGTCGATACTTCAAGGATGCCCGTCCGGCAAGGAAATATACGTCCAGCATATAAAAAAATGGGTTGAACCAGGTTTCGTTTTTCATATAAGGTGGGATTGTGATACGATAATCACGACCCATGTCTTAATTGACATGCAGCCTAAAGAAGATGAAACGGGTGAGTGCAGTTGTGAGAGTAATATCGGGTAGTGCCAAAGGCCGGCCGCTCAAAAGCGTTCCAGGCATGAGCACCCGTCCGACGACGGATAAAGTGAAGGAAGCGATATTCAGTATGATCGGCCCCTACTTCGAGGGTGGCACCGTGCTCGATCTGTTCGCCGGTACGGGCGGGCTCGGAATCGAGGCGCTGAGCCGGGGGATGGATCGTGCTGTTTTTATTGATTCCGAGTCAAAGAGCATCGAGACGGTGAAGGAGAACCTGAAGTCCTGCCGGCTCGAGGACAGCGCAGAAGTATATCGCAATGATGCGGGACGGGCGCTGAAAGCATTAGCCAAACGCAGCGCCAGCTTTGATCTGGTGTTTCTGGACCCGCCGTACCGGATGAAGAACGGGGACGAGCTGATGCTGGATATGGCGGCGCGAGGCCTGCTGCGAGATGAGGCGCTGGTTGTGCTGGAATATGAATCATCGCATACGTATCCTGGAGATTTCGAAACATTTCGCTGTCTTCGAAAAGCAGAGTATGGAGATACCGCAGTGTCCATTTACCGATACAAAGAGAACCAGGAAGAACATTCGGACCCTGTTGAGGAGGATAACTAGAGATGGCAGAACCGCAGAAAGCATACCGTGTTGCCGTGTATCCCGGCAGCTTCGACCCTGTAACGATGGGGCATATGGATATTATTACTCGCGCCTCGAAGCAGTTTGATCTGTTGATTGTGGCCGTGCTTAACAATTTGAGCAAAAATCCGCTGTTTACGGTGGAGGAACGCACAGAGCTGTTGCGTCAGGCGACCGAGCATCTTCCGAATGTCGAAATCGACAGCTTCCGCGATTTGCTTGCGAATTACATAAGACAGAAGAATGCCCAGGTGATCGTCCGGGGCATTCGTACGGTAACCGACTTCGAGTATGAGCTGCAGCTGGCTTCCACCAATCACAAGCTGAATCCGGAGGCGGAAACGATCTTCATGATGACCCATCCGAAGTATTCGTTCCTCAGCTCAAGCCTGGTGAAGGAAATCGCGCATTTCAACGGCGACACGACCGACCTTGTCAGCCCTGAGGTGGATGCCGCGCTGCGGCGAAAATTCAGCGGCGACGGGAAATAAAGCGGGAGATCATCCCGAACAGAATGACGAGGGTGACGACCATGGCGGCTTGGGCCTGCAGCAGGCCGGGCCAATCCTTCCACAAGGAGAATACAAACTCGGGCCCAGCATCGTACGGCTCGGTCCGGAAGGCGGGCCAGATCGGCGAGATGAATTTGCCGACGGGAATGGCAAAGGCAAGCATGAGCATGAAGGCATACAGGGAATGGACAAGCCGCTGCAGGACAAAACGCTTCCACAGCCCTCCTGATCCCTTTAGAAGGGAGAGGCTTTGTAGATGGGCACTGATGCCGCTCCAGCCCAGGATGGCCGATAGCAGGGCAAGCTGAAGCGTCCCGGATGCCCCCGTCGATAAGCGGATATCGTTGGCGCCAAGATGCATTTCAAGCAGGCCGGAAGCGGCATAGTCCGGCAAATAAGGCAGCAGATAGCGGCCCAGAACATGGGCAAGCACGGCGAATATGAGAATATAGCCGCCGATCATCATCAGTGTCTGAACGGATGCGGTGACCGAATCGCCGAGCAGCCGACCGAAGCTGCGCCCATCGCGCTCCCGGGCCGCAACTGCTGCGGCAGCGGCTCGCTTCAGCAGCGGCCTCGCAGGTTGGGCGCTATCCTTGGCAGCGGCTCTCATAAGGCGGCTGCGTTGATCATCGCCGGGCCGGGCCGGGCCGGCGTCTTCACGCCGGAACAAGCCGAGCGTCCAGGCGGCCAGCCCTCCGGCCAGCCAGTGAACGATCAGCAGCACATAGCCTGCGGACGGCTGGTGCAGCAGTCCGGTGCCGATCACGATAACAATCGTAACCGGATTGCAGAAATGCGACAATGAGGCGAGGTGACCGGCTTCCCTCAGCCCGATCTCCCCTTGCGCATGCATTCTGGCGGCGGTGTGGGCCCCGGCAGGGTACCCGGCTGTCATGCCGGTGATCAGCGCCCAGCCGCCAGAAGCCGGGAGCTTGAACACTTTTTTCATCACCGGTTCCATCAGCACGCCGATGCCATGAGCCCAGCCGTAAGCGGTCAGGATTTCGACCAGGACAAGAAAGGGCAGCAGGGCCGGGAATACGATATTCCACCACAGCTTCAATCCTTGCATGGAAGCCTGGAAGGCGGACTCCGGATCGCTGACCACGGCCAGGATCAGGAGGAAGGCAGCGGCTCCGAGCAATACGGTGTTTCGCATTCTGGATGCGGGCGCGGCAGCGTCGGCTTTATTCATAAGGGTTCTCCTTTCCACGTAAACATAGCTAGTACAACTTTATGCGAAGGGGACAATCATCAGACCATCCTCGATGGAACCGGAGCGATTTAAGGCGAAAGGGAAGAATGGATCATGAATAAGACAGTAAAAACAAGTGGTTTAAAAGTTGTTTTATACCTGCTGGTGGTCGGAATTATGCTCTATGTTGTCGTGTATATGCCGACGCCGTATCTTATCTATCAGCCTGGAAGCGCGCAGGAGGTTCGCCCCATGATCAGCGTGGAGCAGGGCGATCCCGAAGAAGAGGGAACCTTCATGATGACCACGGTGTCAGCGACTTATGCGAATATTTGGCTGCTGATGATGTCCGCATTCAACCCTAACGCCGAGGTTGTCCAGAAAGCGGAGCGAATGGGGGACCAGAGCAGGGAAGAATATACGGCGACCCAGGTATACTATATGAACTCATCCCAGTCGGCCGCGATGGAGGCGGCATACGGCGAGGCGGACATCGATTACACGATCGAGCCTGAGTATGTGTTTGTGCTGTCGATCCCGGATCATGCGGAGAACAAGGATTTCTTTCGGCCGGGTGATAAGCTGCTGTCTGTGGACGGCGATCCGGCAACCGATAATGAACGGCTGATGGCGCTGTTGAAGGGGAAGAAGGTTGGCGACCGGGTTCAGGTTGAACTGGAGCGCAAGGGGAAAAAGGTAAGCGGCGAGGTTCCCCTTGTGGCGATTCAGGACAGCAACACGGGAGCGGAGCGTCCGGGTCTTGGGGTGATGATCGCCACGATGCAGAAGGTGGAACCGGAAAGCCCCGAGTATATCGTGCACTTTGCCGACACGAATATCGGCGGTCCGTCAGCGGGTCTGATCTTTACGCTGGAGATTTACAACCAGCTGACTCAAGGTGACTTGACCAAGGGCTATCTCGTGGCCGGCACGGGCACGATTGACAAAGACGGGAATGTGGGACCTATCGGAGGCGTGAAGCATAAAGTCGTGGCTGCAGACCGGCGCGGGGCGGATATCTTCCTCGTCCCGAGCAAAAATTATGATGAGGCGAAGCAGCGAGCTGACCGGATCGGCACCACGATGGAACTGGTCCCTGTGGACCGGCTGCAGGAGGCGGTCGATTACCTGGAGGGGCTGCCGCCTAAATCGTAACCGGCGGCAGCAGGTGATCGCTGTACAGCTGTTCCAGCAGGGGCTGCGGGCAGCCTGCCGCATACACGGCGGCGGCGCGCAGATCCAGATCAAGCTGAGGATGCTCG
Organism: Paenibacillus sp. 7541; assembly: GCF_002276395.1. Taxonomy (NCBI): domain Bacteria; kingdom Bacillati; phylum Bacillota; class Bacilli; order Caryophanales; family Paenibacillaceae; genus Paenibacillus; species Paenibacillus sp. 7541. The sequence continues at coordinate 174,284 of NZ_NQLZ01000011.1, forward strand.
AAAGCGGACGGCTTCATGACAACCGGAAGTGAGGCCGTCTTTTTCATTCGCTTCAGCAGCGCTCTGCCAGTGGAAGAGAAGCCGAGGATGCGAAGATAGCCGGGGCCCTCGGCTAGAGCGGAACGGCTCATCCGGGCTTTGCCATGATTCAGCATGACATGGACGAGCATGCGCTGAAGCTTGGTGCGCGTGTAGCGCTTCGTTTTCAGGGCGTCCAGCAGTGCCTCAACGGTCGGCTCGGCCAGACGGGGCAGCTGGCGCCGAATGCGGAATTCCAGGCCCTCGGTTACTTCATGCAGCGTCTCCAGCTGCTGCGGACCGCGGGTGAGCAAGGTTTGCAGCAGCGGCTGACGGAATCGCTCCCAGTGCATAGGCGCTTGTCCGTTCTCCATCTCCCGTTCGAGAATATCGAGGGTATATTCGGGTATATAAGGAGAAACGGCCTGGAGGCCTTCGGTCAGAATCAGCCTGCGGATCGCCGTTGCGCTGGCGATGGAAGCTGACCCGGGTACCTGATCGTGATACTGGGCACTCTCCCTCGGGATGGTGTAGGGCTTGATGCTTGCCTTAAGACGCTCCAAGGCGATCAGGTAATGCAGCCCAAGCGAGTTGTTCGGCCTGGCGAGCATCTGCCTGAGTGATTCGGCATCATGTTCGCCTTGAGCGAACACAGCCGCCGCGGCCGCGGCATATGCGGCAGGGAAATTGTCTCCCTGCTGCAGCCTGTTCGCCATTTCGGCCTGCAGCTGTTCCGTCTCGCGGGCCAGCAGCCTGGCGAGCGGAAGCAGCTGCTCCAGCGTGCCGCTTTCGGAGCCGAAGCAGAGGCTGTCCACGACGCCGGTGCCAGCAAGCAAAGCAACGGCCCCGTGGGCGAACCATTCCGCAGGCTGCACCGCATAGGCAACGGGGAGCTCGATGACGAGATCGGCTCCCATGCGGAGCGCCATTTCAGCTCGGGCCCGCTTGCTGGCGATGGCGGGCTCGCCCCGCTGCAGGAACGGGCCGCTCATGACGGCTACAACGGCGTCCGCGCCGGTAAGCGCTTTGGATCGTTCATAATGCAGGACATGCCCGTTATGCAGCGGATTATATTCAACAACAATGCCAACGGTTTTCATAGACGACAACTCCTTGCTAAAAATATATCATAAATTGCAGGGGTTACTGCAAAAATAACGTTGCGACAACCACCGATCGGTGTTGACAAAAGTCTGACGGAATCGGTATAATAATTTTTGTTTGTTTGGAGTGATGGATATGCTTATTCAATTTCGAAAATTGACAACCAGCGATCACCCGTTACAGTTCCATCAAACCGTGGATGTAAGCCGTGCCGTCAAAGGCCGGAAGGATATCGCGTCCGTTCAGCCGCTTGAGGTTGAGCTGATGGCGAAGCCATCCGTCGCAGGCTCGGTGGAGGTTCGCGGACGATTGCATGGCGGCCTGGAGCTGAAATGCTCCCGTTGCTTGAAGCCGGTCAGCGAACATCTGGACATCCCTTTTCATGAAGTATTCCAGCCGGTGGAGGACCCTGAAGCTGTTCAGGCTGATGACGATGATACTATATATGTGACAGGCGAGAGTGTGGATCTCACCCCGTATGTAGAGGAAGCGTTCCTTCTCCATCTACCGCTAGCTCCGGTTTGCAGCGCGGACTGCAAGGGGCTTTGTCCAAGCTGTGGCAAAGACCTGAACGAAGGCTCCTGCAATTGCGATACGGAAGTGATCGACCCGAGGCTGGCTGGGCTGAAGGACTTTTTTAAATGATAATGGAGTAACAGCCCCGTGAATGCGGGTTGACCTGATTAAGGAGGTGGGAACATGGCAGTACCTCAACGCAGAACGTCCAAAACACGTCGTGACAAACGTCGTACTCACTTTAAACTGGCGGTGCCAGGAATGGTGAAATGCGAGCAGTGCGGAGAATTGAAGCTTGCTCACCGCGTATGCAAAGTGTGCGGAACGTATAAAGCAAGAGAGATTATCAAACAATAATTTTTATAAGTAGTACTTCATCTTTGGTGAGGTGCTATTTTTTTTGCAGCTCTACTTTCTTTTTGACGGGATATCCTTTATACTTATATTTTAGTACCAGGTTCTAATATTTGCGCCTAATCATACATAAATCATAAGCACGGCGATTATATTACGGCTAGAAGGAGTTGTTTCGTCATCGACCGTTTATCGAAAAAAGACCGTCACCAGCGGCTGCTCCAGCTGATCGACGAGAATCCCTTTGTAACAGACCGTGAGTTGACTCGCCAGCTTAAAGTTAGCATACAGACGATCCGCCTTGACCGGATGGAGCTTGGCATTCCCGAGCTTCGTGAACGGATGAAGCAGATGGCCGAACATTCCTTCGATCAGGTTCGCTCCCTGTCGCTGGAGGAAGTGATCGGAGATGTCGTCGATTTGCAATTGGACAAGAGCGGTATATCCATATTCGAGATTCGTGAAGAGCATGTGTTCAGCAAAACCCGGATCGCGCGCGGACATTATGTTTTTGCACAGGCTAATTCCTTGGCTGTTGCCGTCATTAATGATGAAATCGCCCTGACCTCCTCGGCGGATATCCGGTTTTTGAGACAGGTTCATCTCGGAGAGAAGTGCATTGCCAAGGCTTATGTTCGTTCCAGTCCGGAACTGAAGGGGAAGGCCAAGGTCGAGGTGTTCACTTATGTCGCCGATGAAATGGTGTTCCAGGGGAACTTCATCATTTATCGATCGGAAGGCACTGACATCAATGAAGGAGGAAGACGGCAATGAAGATAGTCATTGACGCTATGGGCGGTGACAACGCTCCCCGCAGCAATGTGGAGGGTGCTTTGTCGGCTGCCCGGGAATGGCAGGATATCGAGATTGTGCTTGTAGGAGACCAGCAGCAGATCGAGGCTTTGCTGACGGATCGTCCGTCGAATCTGTCCGTAGTCCATGCCAGCGAGGTCATTGAGGCGGAGGACGAGCCGGTAAAGGCTGTTCGCAGAAAGAAGGATTCCTCGATGGTCGTGGCCGGCAGGATGGTTCGTGACGGAGAGGCCAGCGCCATGATTTCGGCTGGCAATACGGGCGCGCTGATGACGACCGGGCTGCTCGTTGTCGGGCGGATGAAGGGGATCGAGCGGCCTGCGCTGGCTCCGATCATCCCAACGCTTGACGGCAAGGGCGTGCTGGCGCTTGATCTGGGTGCGAACATGGATTCCAAGCCGGAGCATCTGCAGCAATTTGCGCTTATGGGAAGCCTGTATCGGGAGAAGGTGCACGGCATCGCGAAGCCCCGGGTAGGGCTGCTGAATGTCGGAACCGAGCCAGGCAAAGGCAATGAGCTGACCAAGCAGGCGTATCCGCTGCTTGAACAGCTGCCGATTCATTTCGTCGGAAATGTAGAGGCGCGGGATGTGATGGATGGCGTATGCGATGTGCTCGTATGCGACGGGTTTGCGGGCAACATCTTGCTTAAGGCGATCGAGGGCACGGCAGGAGCACTGTTCTCCCTGCTGAAGGAGCAGTTCTCCCAGTCGCTCAAAACGAAGCTGGCTGCGGCGCTTATGATGCCCCAGCTTCGCAGCCTGAAGTCCACGCTTGATTATAAGGAGCATGGCGGCGCGCCGCTGCTTGGGCTCTCGGGCCTGGTTGTGAAGGGTCACGGCTCTTCGGACGCCGGCGCCATCAAGAACGCGGTGCGGCAAGCGAGAATCGCAGTGTCAAGCAAGCTTGTTGAGAGCATATCGAATGAAATCAGCGGGAAGTGAGTGAGGAAATGAACAAATTGCGTTCGGTTGGCATTATCGGCACCGGCAAATATGTACCTGAGAAAATTTTGACCAATCAGGATCTGGAGAAGATTGTAGATACGAGCGACGAATGGATCGTATCCCGGACGGGGATCCGCGAGCGGCACATTGCCGCACCGGATGAAGCGACCTCCGACCTGGCTTACAAAGCAGCGCTGAATGCGCTGGAGTCGGCCGGCATGTCTGCGGAGGATCTGGACCTGATTATCGTAGCGACGATCACGCCGGATATGGCTTTCCCTTCCACTGCCTGTCTGATTCAGGACCGTCTGGGCGCGAAAAAGGCGGCGGCCTTTGATCTTTCGGCCGCATGCTCGGGCTTTGTGTACGGCCTTGCGACAGCAACGAATTTTGTGCAGACGGGAATGTATAACAATGCGCTAGTGATCGGTGCGGATTGCTTGTCCCGGATTACCGATTATACGGACCGCAACACCTGCGTGCTGTTTGGTGACGGTGCTGGAGCGGTGATTGTGGGCGAGGTGCCGGAAGGACGCGGCTTCAAAGCGTTTGATCTTGGAGCTGAGGGCGCCGGCGGGGCCCATCTGTATATCGAAGCGGGCGGCTCCAGGCTGCCGGCGTCTGTGGAGACGCTGGAAAGCAAGAAGCATTACATCTACATGAATGGCCGCGAAGTGTTCAAGTTTGCCGTCCGTGTGATGGGCACCGCGACGGAGAAGGTGCTGTCGAAGGCAGGCGTGGATAAAAAGGATATCGACCTGTTCATACCGCATCAGGCAAATATTCGGATTATTAATTCCGCCATGGAGCGCCTGGAACTTCCGGAGGACAAGGTGGTCATCAATGTGGACAGATACGCCAACACCTCGGCCGCGTCGGTTCCGCTTGCGCTTGTGGAAGCCCAGGAGACCGGTCGCATTAAAGAAGGCGACACCGTGCTGATGGTCGGCTTCGGCGGTGGCTTGACTTGGGGCGCATCGGTATTAGTTTGGTAAATCATAACGATAATGGTGAAGAGAGGGGCTGTACACTTGGGAAAAACAGCTTTTATTTTTCCGGGGCAGGGCGCGCAGTCTGTTGGAATGGGGAAGGACGCATTTGATGCGGTTCCCTCTTCCCGTCACATTTTTGAAACGGCGGATGAGAAGCTTGGCTTCTCGCTCAGCTCGATCATTTTCGAGGGGCCGGAGCAGGATCTGAAGCAGACCGCCAATACCCAGCCTGCATTGTTAACGACCAGCATCGCTTATCTGGAGGCTTTCCGTGCCAAGGGGCTGAACCCCGATTATGTAGCCGGACACAGCCTGGGCGAATACAGCGCTCTCGTCTGTGCAGGTGTACTGACTTTTGAGGAAGCTGTAGCGATTGTCAGAGCAAGAGGAGAATATATGGAAGCTGCCGTTCCAGGCGGCCGCGGCGCGATGGCGGCGGTTCTCGGTGCAGACCGGGAAGCGCTGGCGGGCCTGTGCCGCAGCATATCGGATGCCGGACAGCTGGTGGAACTTGCCAATATGAACTGCCCGGGGCAAATCGTCATTTCCGGGACAGCCGAAGGGGTGGCAGCGGCTTCGGAACGAGTGAAGGAAGCGGGCGGCAAGCGGGCGATCCCGCTTGAAGTCAGCGGGCCGTTCCATTCGTCGCTCATGAAGGAAGCGGCGGACCGGCTGGCACATAAGCTGAAGGAAGCCTCCTTCCAAGAAGCGGCTGTACCGGTTGTGGCCAACGTGACTGCACGTCCGGTTACCGAGGCAGGTGCGATTCGCGATCTGCTGGTCGAGCAGGTGTATTCCCCTGTGCTGTGGCAGGACAGCGTGGAGTGGATGATCAGCCAGGGCGTGGACACGTTTGTTGAGATTGGCCCAGGCAATGTGCTTGGCGGACTGATCAAGAAAATCGACAAGTCGGTCAGCACGATTCAAATAAATAGTCTTGAGGGCATTGACAAGTTGGCATCACTTGCTTAAAAATGGACAGACTGGATGAAATAACAAACGCCGGAGAGGAGGAGCAGCATGAACGAGTTGAAAGGACAAACTGCACTCGTGACAGGAGCTTCACGCGGCATCGGGCGGAGCATCGCGCTGGCGCTGGCCGATCTTGGAGCGAATGTGGCGGTGAATTACGCCGGAAGCGAAGCGGCTGCAGCTCAGGTGGTTGAGGAGATCCGCGCCAAGGGCGTCGAGGCCGTCGCCCTGAAAGCGAACGTCGGCCAGACTGTGGAAGCGGATGAATTGATCAAGCAGGTATTGGACGCTTTTGGTCGAATTGATATTCTGGTGAATAATGCGGGGATTACCCGGGACAATTTAATCATGCGCATGAAGGAAGAGGAATTCGATCAGGTGATCGAGACGAATCTCAAGGGCGTGTTTAATTGTCTCAAGGCGGTAACCCGTCCGATGATGAAGCAGCGTTACGGCCGTATCATCAACATTTCCTCCGTCGTCGGGGCGCTCGGAAATCCCGGCCAGGCGAACTATGTCGCTGCCAAGGCCGGCGTCATTGGCCTGACGAAGTCGGCTGCCAGAGAGCTGGCGTCCCGGGGGATTACGGTGAACGCCGTAGCTCCGGGCTTTATCGACACCGATATGACCCGCGAGCTCCCGGAGGAGATGAGAGAGCAGCTGCTTGGCGGCATCCCGCTCGCCCGCCTGGGCGAGCCTGAGGAAGTGGCCAAGGTAGTCGCATTTCTGGCATCCTCCGGAGCAGCCTACATGACAGGGCAAGTTCTTCATGTAGACGGCGGCATGTATATGTAATCTAGGAAGACTTATACATGGCGAAAGCTGTACTATCGATTTCAAATGCATTCTATGGCATTTTGAAATCATATCTCGTATAATTACCAAGAGGAGGTGAGCCGGATGTCCGATGTACTGGAACGCGTGAAACGCATCGTTGTCGACCGCCTGGGTGTAGACGAAGCCGACGTAACACTAGAAGCATCTTTCAAAGATGACCTTGGAGCTGATTCTCTCGACGTAGTTGAATTGGTAATGGAATTGGAAGATGAGTTTGATATGGAGATCTCTGATGAAGATGCGGAGAAAATTACGACCGTAGGTGAAGTTGTAAACTACATACAATCTCATACCTAAGTCTTAACAGTAAGTCCCGTTCTTTAGCAAGGCGGGACTTCTCCACATTTCAACTGCATATCCAATTGCAGCAAATGATAGATTATTGCTGTCTTTATCTGCGGCTGTTCAGCCGCAGATCATAGACAGTCCACATAGAGGTGAGCTTGATTTGAAGCAACGAGTGGTCATAACAGGAATGGGGGTCATGACCTCCTTAGGTCAGGACCTGGATACCTTTTGGAATCATTTGATGGAAGGCAAGTCGGGCGTATCGCGCATTGAATCGTTTGATGTCAGCGAATATACGACCCAGATCGCTGCAGAAATGAAGGATTTCAATCCTGAAGAATATATGGATCGTAAGGAAGCACGCAAGATGGACCGGTTCGTCCAGCTGGCGGTGGCTGCCGGTGTGAAGGCGCTGGAGGACAGCGGGCTGAAGATCGGTGAGAATGTCGATGCCGAGCGCGTGGGCGTATCGATCGGATCAGGGATCGGAGGACTCGGAACCTGGGAGGATCAGCATAACATTTTGCTGGAGAAAGGCCCGAAACGGGTAAGCCCTTTCTTCATCCCGATGATGATTGCCAATATGGCTTCCGGCCAGATGTCGATTAACCTGGGAGCCAAAGGCCCGAACACGACACAAGTGACGGCTTGTGCGACAGGCACGCATTCCATCGGGGATTCATTCCGCCTTATTCAGCGCGGAGATGCCGATGTCATGATTTGCGGAGGAGCGGAGGCGACCATCCGTCCGACGGGTATGGCTGGCTTCTGCGCCATGCGGGCCATGTCGACCCGCAACGATGAGCCGGAGAAAGCGAGCCGGCCGTTTGACACCGGTCGCGACGGGTTCGTCATGGGTGAAGGAGCGGGCGTGCTCGTGCTAGAATCGCTGGAGCATGCATTGAAGCGGGGAGCGACCATCTACGCCGAGGTTGCAGGCTATGGACTGAGCGCAGATGCTTATCATATTACAGAGCCTGATCCGGACGGAGCAGCGCGCTGCATGAAGATGGCAATTCGCGATGCCGGCATCGCGCCGGAGGAAGTGAACTATATTAACGCTCACGGCACGTCAACGCCGGTCGGTGACCGTTCCGAGACCCGTGCTATCAAGACGGCGCTCGGGGATCATGCCTACAAGGTAGCGGTCAGCTCGACCAAGTCGATGACCGGGCATTTGCTCGGCGCAGCCGGCGGTGTGGAAGCGGTCATTTGCGGACTCAGCTTGAAGCATCAGATGATTGCACCGACGATCAACCTGGAGAATCAGGATCCGGAATGTGATCTGGATTATGTTCCGAACAAGCCGCGGAAAGCCGAGCTGAACATTACGATGTCCAATTCATTTGGCTTTGGCGGTCACAATGCAACGATTATTCTAAAAAAATACGCCGAGTAAGGGGAAAGTGTGTTGAGTGGAGATCTGAAGCAGTTACAGCACAAACTTCAAATCCGGTTTCGCAATGCAATGCTGCTGAAGCAGGCCTTTACCCACGCATCGTATGTCAATGAACATCGCTATAGTCAGAATCAGGATAACGAGCGTCTCGAATTTCTTGGCGACGCCGTGCTTGAGCTGACGGTCAGCGAATTTTTGTACAACCTTTATCCGGATCGGCCGGAGGGCGAATTAACGAAGCTGAGAGCTGCTATTGTATGCGAGCCTTCACTGGTTCAGTTTGCCGTCGGTCTGGACTTTGGTCGATATGTTCTTCTTGGCAAGGGCGAGGAGATGACGGGCGGCAGAACCCGCCCGGCCCTTCTGGCCGATGTATTTGAATCCTTTGTGGGTGCGCTATATCTGGATCAGGGGTTGGATGCGGTTCGCCAGTTTCTGAGCGAACACGTCTTTCCTTCGGTGACCGTCAACGGTCGGCCGCAGATGAGCGATTACAAGACCGAGCTTCAGGAATTAACGCAGCATCACGGCATGGGCGCACTGGAGTATCGTATTGTCGAGGAGCGAGGACCGGCACATGAGCGGGAGTTTGTCTCGGAGGTTTACATGGGAAGCGATTGCCTTGGACGCGGCAGCGGCAGGTCCAAGAAAGAAGCCGAGCAGCAGGCAGCGGCGTTAGCGCTGAAGCGGCTGAAACGTGCGGATGCCTAAGCTTCGCTATGGTGAAGGACAAACAAAGAGCAAAGAGCAGTCAGGCGGATTACCGGACCTTGAGAGTGACTGTTTTTTGCTCTTTTCGTTGTCTGGCGATAAATAGTAAATAGATGAAACCGATATTGGGCCGGCGGTTCCGAAGAAGCTGGATATGAAGGAAGCGTATGGCTAAATTCATAGGTTCGGGTTAGATGAACGATATAGGAACTAGGAAGTGAAGCCGCTTCTACTTGTGGTACAATATCGGAAGAGGTGAGTGCTGGAATATGTTTTTGAAACGGATCGAATTAGCGGGATTTAAATCGTTTGCCGACAAAACCGAGATGGAGTTTGTTCGGGGAATCACGGCCGTGGTTGGCCCGAACGGCAGCGGCAAGAGCAATATCTCCGACGGCATCCGCTGGGTGCTGGGGGAGCAGAGCGCCAAGTCCCTCCGCGGAGGCAAGATGGAGGACATCATCTTCGCCGGCAGTGACGCCCGCAAGGCGGTCAATTACGGCGAGGTGTCGCTGACGCTGGACAACGAGGATCATGCGCTGCCGCTTGATTTCAATGAAGTGACAGTGACAAGACGCGTCCATCGCAGCGGCGACAGCGAATATTTTATTAACAAGCAGTCCTGCAGGCTGAAGGACATTACCGAGCTGTTCATGGACACCGGGATAGGCAAAGAGGCATATTCCATCATTGGACAAGGCCGGATTGAAGAGATTTTAAGCACCCGTTCGGAGGATCGCCGCGGCATCTTCGAGGAAGCCTCCGGCATAGTTAAATATAAATCACGCAAGAAGGAGTCGGTCCGCAAGCTGGAGGAGACCGAGCAGAATCTGCTGCGGATTCATGACCTGGTCACCGAGCTTGAGGACCAGATCGGACCGCTGAAGGATCAGTCCGAGAAGGCGATTCGCTACAAGGAGCTTCGGGAACAGTTGAAGCACAAGGAAATCTCCTTGTATGTGCACCAGATCGAACAGATTCACTCCTCCTGGAGCGAAGAGAGTGCGAAGCTGGAGAAGCTGAAAGAGGAACAGCTGGCGCTCTCAACCGTCGTGTCGGCGCATGACGCGAAGCTGGAGAGCGACCGCTCAGCGCTGCGGCAGCTAGAGACGGAGATTGAACAGATCCAGAACGAGCTGCTGCAGTACAGCGAGCTTTTCGAGAAGAGCGAGGGATATGGCGAGGTGCTGAAGGAGCGGCGCCGGAATCTGGAGCGCACGAAAGAGCAGCTGGAGCAGAGTTTGAACACCGGCGATTCCCGCTTGACCGAGCGTCAGCAGGAGCTGGCCGCGATGGAAAGCAAGCTGCAGGAGCTGCAGCAGGAGCTGGCCCAGGTGAGAGATCAGCTCTCGGCCGAGGAAGCGAAGCTGGTCGGTGTAACCGGGGGCATCAGCCAGCAGCAGGAAGAGAGCCTGAAGGGCAATTTGCTTGAGCTGATGAACCGGATGGCTCAAGCTCGCAACGAAATACGATATGCGGATCAGCAGCAGGAGGCGCTGGAGCGGCGGATGAACCGGGCCCAGGAGGAATCCGGGAAATGGGAAAGCCAGAAGGAGGAACTGCTGCGCCGCAAGGAGGATATTGCTCGCCGTGTGGAGCGCTTCGGCAAGGAGATTGCGGAGCTTCGCGGCGCCTACATTACCGAGAGCGAACGTTATCAGTCCTTGCAGAAGCTGCTGGAGGAGACGCAGGGAACGCTGCGCAAATGGGAGCAGAAGCGGGAGGCGCAGATTTCCCGCCGCGATACGATGAAGGAGCTGCAGGACGACTTTGACGGGTTTATGCTGGGCGTCAAGGAAGTGCTCAAGGCCGCGCGCAAATCGGTACTCCATGGTGTCCACGGCGCGGTGGCGGAGCTGATTCGCGTTCCCGAGAAGCTGGAGCTTGCGATGGAAACCGCGCTTGGCGCTTCCGTTCAGCATATCGTTATGGATAACGAGGCTGTATCGCGCCAGGCGATCTCTTTCCTGAAGCAGCGTCAGCTGGGCCGTGCCACGTTCCTGCCGCTGGATGTGATCCGGCCGCGGACCGTATCGGCTTCCGACCGTTCGCTTGCCGAAGGGGAAGCTGGATTCATCGGATTTGGTTCGGAATTGGTGCAGTATGATCCGAAATATAGCAACATTGTAGGCAGCCTGCTCGGCAATGTGGTCATTGCCGAGACGCTGGAGCAGGCGAACCGGATTGCAGCGCGCTTCTCCTACCGTTTCCGCGTCGTTACGCTCGAGGGAGATGTGGTTAATGCAGGCGGTTCCATGACCGGGGGCAGCCAGCATAAGAAAAACAACAATCTGCTCGGGCGTAAACGCCAGCTGGACCAGCTCGATCAGGAGATCCAAGAAACCGAGAAGCAGCTGGACAAGCTTCGCAAAGGAATTGAGCAGGTGCGTTCGCAGATGACCGCGTCGCAGGACAAGCTGGACGAGCTTCGCAAGGCTGGGGATGACAAGCGGCTGGAAGAGCAGCAGGCAGCTGGCGATCTCAAGCAGCTGGAGCATGAACTGCGCCATGTTACAGAGCAGGCGGAACTGGCCGGGGCCGAGAAGAGCAGCTTCGAGCTGGAGGCCAAGGAAATTCAGGAAAGCCGCGTCAAAGCAGAGGAGCAGCTGCTGAAGCTGGAGGAGGAAGAGAAGGCGACCCAGCAGGCGATTCAGGCTGCCGAGTTTGCCCGCAAAGCCAATGAATCGGCGAAGGAAGAGCTGCAGGGCCAGCTGACCCAGCTGAAGGTTCGCGAGGGCAAGCTGGACCAGGAGAAGTTCTCGCTGGAAGACCAGCTGAAGCGGCTGCGCTCCGATGTGAACAATCATGAGAAGGAGCAGCAGCAGAATCGGACGCTGCTCGCTTCCGTTCAGGCTGATTTGGAGCAGAACGAGGCGGAGAACGTCAAGCAGATTGAGGAGCTGAACACCTACAAGCTGCGGAAGGAAGAGGCTGCGCAGCAGCTGGAATTCAAGCGGGCATCCCGGGCGTCCCTCAGCCGCAAGCTGGAGCTGGCGGAGAGCGAGACGAAGGAGCAGCGTACCCAGCTGAGAGCGGTGGACGACCAGCTCCGGCAAACCGAAATTAGCGTAAACCGGCTTGATGTTGAGCTTGAGAACATCCTGAGAAAGCTGAGCGAGGAATACGAGCTGAGCTATGAGCTGGCGAAACAGCGCTATCCGGTGCCGGAGGATGTGCCGGCGGCGCAGAATGAGGTGCGGGACCTTAAGCGTTCCATTTCCTCCCTGGGCGAAGTCAATCTGGGGGCGATTGAGGAATACCAGCGGGTGAACGAGCGCTATCAGTTCCTGAGCGAGCAGAAGGCCGACCTGGTGGAGGCAAAAACGACGCTGTACCAGGTGATCAAGGAAATGGATGACGAAATGTCCAAGCGCTTCAAAGGAACCTTTGATGCGATCCGTCATGAATTCGGAACGGTGTTCAGCAAGCTGTTCGGCGGCGGACGGGCGGATCTGATCCTGAATGATCCGGATCATCTGCTGGAGACAGGCATCGATATCGTTGCTCAGCCGCCAGGGAAGAAGCTGCAGAATCTGCAGCTGCTGTCCGGCGGTGAGCGGGCGTTGACGGCGATGGCGCTGCTGTTCTCAATCCTGCAGGTCAAGCCGGTGCCGTTCTGCGTGCTCGATGAGGTGGAGGCGGCCCTGGACGAGGCGAACGTCGTCCGTTTTGCCCAGTATTTACGCGAATTCTCGGAGCAAACGCAGTTTATCGTGGTCACCCACCGCAAAGGCACGATGGAAGAAGCCGATGTCCTGTATGGGGTCACGATGGAGGAAGGCGGCGTATCCAAGCTCGTATCGGTTAAACTGGAGAATGAAGAAGCAGAGATCGCCTGACGGCGTGATATAAATATAGAGGAACATGGAGGGAGCCTATGAGCTTTTTCAAAAAGTTAAAAGAAAGCATTTCTAGCAAAACGGAAACCGTCACAAAACAGTTCCGCGACGGACTGGAGAAGACACGCAAAGGTTTCATCGAGAAGGTGTCCGACCTCGTAATTCGCCGCAAGAAGATTGATGAGGAGTTCTACGAGGAGCTGGAGGAAATTCTGATCGGGGCGGACGTGGGCGTCAACACCGTGATGAATCTGATGGACGAGCTGCGCGATGAAGTGAGAAAGCGCCGGATCGAGGACGCTGCTGATCTTCAGCCCGTGCTGTCCGAGAAGCTGATGGATCTGCTCCGGGATGACAGCAGCAGCGAGCTGCGCAGCAATCCGGATGGCATTACTGTCATTCTGTTCGTCGGCGTTAACGGTGTCGGCAAAACGACAACGATCGGGAAATTGGCTCACCGTTACAAGCAGGAAGGCAAGAAAGTGCTGCTGGCGGCAGGGGATACCTTCCGCGCGGGCGCGATTGAACAGCTTGAGGTTTGGGGCGAGCGCGTAGGTGTGGAAGTGATCAAGCAGCAGCCTGGCTCCGATCCGGCGGCTGTTATGTTTGATGCGGTGCAGGCGGCGAAGCAGCGTCAGGTCGATGTGCTGCTGTGCGATACGGCTGGACGCCTCCAGAACAAAACGAATCTGATGGAGGAGCTTAACAAAATTTTCCGGGTCATCCAGCGTGAAATTCCGAGTGCGCCGCATGAGGTGTTGATGGTGCTGGATGCAACGACAGGGCAAAATGCGCTGAGCCAGGCCAAATTGTTCGGGGAGAAGAGCGGAGTCACCGGACTCGTGCTGACCAAGCTGGACGGTACAGCCAAGGGCGGCATCGTGATCGCGATTCGTCAGGAGCTGGATCTCCCGGTGAAGCTGGTGGGGCTCGGAGAGAAGAAGGAGGATCTGCAGCCGTTTGATTCGGAGCAGTTCGTTCATGCTTTGTTTGCCGGCTTGATCAAGGAAGAAGAAACGAATGCCGAGGCATAGGCAGCCCCGGTCTTCAACCCCATTACACGATATACAAAAAGCGCAAGCAGCGGGCGATAGACAGCCCCTGGCTTGCGCTTTTGCTTTAAACAGGATAGGATCCCGATATTATGAGGACACGATCCGTACGAATTCAATGGCCTGCAGCGGGATGACAGCTGTGTCCGTAGGCGGGCCGTAAATGACCGGCGGCACATTCAGGATGATCGTGGTGTCGTTTACTTCGGTCAGCGTGCCGATGATCACGTCCCCGGATACAGCTACCTCTGTTTCGGAACCGACAAAACCCCGAAGCCAATCTGTGTAACTCATACTGATTTTGCCTCCTTTTATGAAACGATTACGTTCGGATTCGTTGGGTTACGCACCGCTTAACCCTGTCACTGGACCGACGTGATGCTGGCAAACGGAATCAGCACGATATCGCCTGACGATTCGCGAAGCTGAACGCCGTCCTCTGCCGTTGCGAGCACGATGCCTTCCAGTGTGACAAAGGTCGTATTCACCCTTACTTGCTGGCCGGTTCTGACTTCAAAAAAACGGGTCAGTTCCGGATTCAGAATCAGTCCTGTGCGCAGCTGGCTCTCAAGCTGCTCCACCCGCTGCGTCAAATCACCGGTCTGGCTGCTAAGCAGCTCCACCTGTCTTGATAGAGATTTGATGCGGGACAGAAGTCGTCCATGAAAAAGAAAGCACATAATCATACTCCTTTCTGGCTAATCGCTGTCATTATCAACCAAAGCTGCCTTCCATCTGCTCTCTCAGCATCTGCAGCGCTTCCCGGCTGCGGTTCTCTGCTGCCCGGATTAACGGCAGCGCCCGCTCCACATCGGCCGGGGCAGCTTTCAGAAAGTGCTCGGCTTTCTCTATCAGCACTTCCAGCGGGAGATCATAAGGGGTGAAATAAGAGCCGAGTTCAAGCGAACCGAGCAGGTTCCGCACCTTTCCCATCGTGCTTAGAGCCAGTACCGGAACGCCTGCCCGAAGGGCGGCCAGGGAAGGGTGGAGCTTGAAGGATATCAAGTAATCTACCGATTGGATCATACAATAGGTCAGCTCGGTATCCGCAAGATTCGGGAGTGTCTCGATGGAGGCAGCAGGCGCATATTTTTTGACATTTTGCTGAAGCTGAAGACAGGTGCTGTAATCGGCAAAAGCATTGCCGGGGTGGTGGATAACCGGGATGAGCACCACATGATAGCCTTGAGCTGATAGATGGGCGAGCAGCTGGGTCATATTGTCCATCGGAAAGGAATCATACGAGAACACGACCACGCCGATCGTGGGCCGATGGGAGAAGCGTCTTACCGGAATTTGCGGTTCGCGATAACCGAACACAATATCGGGGGCTACCTCCGGCTGGAGGTGCAGCTTCGCCCTGGCGGCGATATCGGCTGACTGTGAATCCCGGAAGACGGCTCGTTTAGCCTTGGATATATATTCCCGGTAAGCGGCCACCTCACGCTCGGGCCAGGTATGCTCGGGATAGGCGTCGACGATGCCTACGCCGTACACCCACGTCGGCCGTCCTTGCAGGGGGGACGGGAAGTAGTAGCGGTTAAAGGAATACGGCGTGATCAAATCGCCGCCACCGATAATGACCGCGTCGGCTTGGTCCGGGTCCAGCTTGGCTTGCCACGGGTATACATGATGCCCATGGAAAAGCTGCCGAAACGTATGCAGGAACAGGTCATCGCCGAAATTCCCCATGCCATAATATCCGCTGGCTGCAATGTGCATATCGTCTCACCTCCTTGGGGTCATTCGTTATAGGCGGTGCTTCTAGCTTCATGTCCGGTTACGAGTGAAACTTTCTCCACAGAGGGAAGAGGTCGCGATGCTGCTGGCTGATGCTCCTGCCGTGAAGGACACGGTGATAGAGAACGCCGGGCGTCCAAGCGAGGGGGGATTGGCGCAGCAGCCGATGGGTCAGATCGATATCTTCAAAAATCCGGCCCAAAAGATCCTCGCGCGCATACCAGCCCCCAACCGCTTCCAGCGCTGTTTTGCGGTACATGCGCGGCACCAGCGGAGGCGCACCGCTGTCTGCGGATTCGAGCTTGCCATCCGGATGAAGCCACCGGGATGAATCTACAGTGCCCTTCCGCAGCGGGCCAAACGACCGGCTGCGTATCCACAGCCCGCAGCAAGCGGTGGCCATCCCGGCGGCATGATTCTCGTCCAGCGCTGTCTTCAGCTGGAGGAGCGCCTCTGGAGACAGCCAGTCATCTCCGTCAAGCTCCACTATATAGCGCCCCCTTGCCTCCTTGAGCAGACCTCTCATGACCGAGGCCTTGCCGCGGTTTCTCGTATAGGAGAAGCAGCGGATGCGGCTGTCGTCATAGAACATCGCCTCCAGACTGCTGCCATCGGTGGATCCATCGTCCCCCACTAGCAGCTCCCAGTCGGGCATCGTCTGGGCGAGAACGGATCGGATGCTCCAGCCAAGGGTATCTTGCATATTGTGAACGCTCATCAGCACCGAGACGGAAGGGGGGTGTCCAGCCTTATCCGCTGTCCCGATGGATTGGGCATTGAATGCGGAAGCTGCCTGCAGCACAGGCAGGATATGGCCAAGCTCTTGCGGGTGTCCGCCTGCTGGCAGAAAGGCAGAGTGCTTCCTGTGGCCGTGGCCTCTCCGCCGCGATGTCAGGCCCTCTTCGTTCATCCCGGCCGGTGGGGGAGCGCCCAGCTCCAGCATAGCCTGATTGTCCGCAGGCATAAGATCAAAGGGCAGAAATCTTGCAGCAGGAAGCCGGCTGTTCCACAATCGAAGGCGCTCAATCAGCCAGCACCTACGCCAGTAGAGCGGCGTCTTATTCAGGGTCATACAGACCGCTTCCGCCGGGCCGGGGAGTTTCCCAGGAAAGTGGACTTCGGCATGGCGGTCCAGGAGTACGCTGCCATTATCCCAGCGCAGCCATTCACTGCGGCTGTGCAGCGCTTCTTCGAGCAGCCGTTGCCGGTAAGCAGCCGTATCCTGAGGCGTGAAGCCGCCCGGTCTGCTAATCAGCCTGCTGCAGCTGTTCATCATGGGAAGCGGCTGCCCCTGGCTTCCAGCGCTTGGCGGATCACTTGGTCGGCGGCAATGCCGCGCTCAACCCAGCGATGCTGGCGGGCATAGGAAATCCGCGCCTGCCTGCGTTCCGCGGAATCCTGCTCGCTCAGCATGGCGGCGAGCTTAGCGATATAATCTTCATGGGTCGTTGCCGTTGTCACATGGGGTTCCATCAGAATGCATTCGGGCAGTGCCGTCGACAGCACTCTGACGCCGGCAGCAAGATATTCATAGGCTTTCACCGGGTTGGTGGCAAGGGTGATCGGATGGTACTGGAATGGAATAAGCGCAACGTCGATATGCGGCAGATAGCGCTTCAGCTCGTGATGGGGCTTCTCGCCAAGAATAAACACATTCGGCAGCTGTGAATAATCGGCGGATGTCCCGTACGGGGCGCCGATCGATATGAACTGGACGCCGGGAAAGCGGGCAGCCAGCTTCGCAAACAGCGCATGGTCCACCCAATAAGCCCATGCGCCTATATAAGCTACGACAGGTCCAGGTGGCAGATCACCAGGACGCTCGCCGTCGGGAATGCGGAAAAAAGCGTCGTCCGCTCCGTTCGGAATGAGCGTAATTGGCTTCTCCGGATAGGCCAGAGACAGCCGGGCATGAATGGTCTCGGCGGTGCACACGACATGGTCGGCAGCTTGGACCATTTTATGCTCGTATTTGGCCCACTGCGGAAACTCGTCACAGCAGTCATAGATGGTCACATCCGGATTGAACACGGTCGCAATGCGGGTTCTGAGCTTCGACCATGTCGTCCAGACGACGACAGGGTGCTGCTTGCGAAGCTCCGGGAGCTTGCGGTGCAAAAAGGCCTTTGTATCTGTGAACAGATAAACATTCGGTTCGACTTCCTGAAACTCCCGATCCATGGGGGCCAGATTCTCAAAGTAGACCTGATGCCCGAGGGAGCCTAGCTGAGTCATGAGCTGCTGCGGTCTTTGTTTCATATAAGACCAGTTCATCGTTTTCGGGTAGATGATGACAGCCAAGCAGATTGCCTCCTTTCATGGTTCTGAGGCAGTATATGCGCTGCTAGCTTTATAGAATTGGATGGATACACCTTTTTATGAAAAATGGTCAATCTCCCGGGAATAACATACGGTACTGCCATCCCCGGTCCAGTGACATGCTCCAGGGAGACGAAGTGGAGGCGGGGTTACGTCACCCGAACTTACGGCATTCAGGGGCCGGACCGCTTGCTGGCATTGCATCGGCCCAGCGATTATAATAAGAAGTAGAGAATTTCTTAGTGAAAGGAAAATGATATGGCCAATACTCACATATATCCCCGCAAGGAGGAAATTGCCAATGCCATCACCCATGGCATAGGGGCTGCCCTTAGCGTCGCTGCGCTCGTGCTGCTGATTGTATTCTCGAGCCTTAAAGGGACAGCCTGGCATGTCGTGAGCTTCACGATATACGGAACAACGATGCTGTTGTTATATTTCAACTCCACGCTCGTTCACAGTTTGAGAGAGGGCAAGGCCAAGGACTTTTTCGAGTTTCTGGACCACTCCTCCATCTATCTCTTTATCGCGGGGACGTATACGCCGTTTTTGCTGGTCGCTGTACGCGGTCCGCTCGGCTGGACCCTGTTCGGTATCGTCTGGGGTGTCGCGCTGCTGGGCTGCGTGTTCAAAGCGTTTTATGTCAAAAAGTTTTTGTTCATGTCCACCGTGTTTTACATCGCGATGGGCTGGCTGATCGTCGTTATATGGAAGCCGCTGACGGCGGCGATCGATCCGCAAGGGATCCGGCTTCTCGTCGAGGGCGGGTTGTTGTATACGCTCGGCACTGTCTTTTATGTGTGGCGGGGCTTTCCGTACCACCATGCGATCTGGCATCTGTTTGTGCTCGCGGGAACCGTGCTCCACTTTTTTGCGATATTGTTCTACCTGCTTCCGATTGGCGTCTGACGGGGCATAGAGGAGAAATCTGCTTGACTTAAAGATCATGAAGGATGACAAGGGAAACGGCTTGACATCCTTCTTTGTTTTATGTATGATAGGGTTCGTTAAGTGAACTGTAAAGTGTTTTTCCTTGACGAGGGGGGTGCCCTATATGAGTCAGGAGAACCGGCTTGAGAAGACGAACCGGATCAATTTGCTGTTCGATTTCTATGAGCAGCTGCTGACAGAGAAACAGCAGACGTTTTTGAAATATTACTTTCATGATGATTTCTCATTGGGAGAGATCGCAAGCGAATTTGAGATCAGTCGTCAGGCCGTATATGAACATATTAAACGGGCGGAGCAGGTGCTGGAATCCTATGAGGAGAAGCTCGGGCTGCTGAGCAAGCATGATGCCCGCGTCCGCGAGCTGGATAAGCTCATGGAGCTTGTCAGAGACAGCGAATTGAATGATCGCGACAAGAAATTGATGACCGATATGGTCGACCGATTAAAGATATGGGATTAAAGATTGAACGGAGGTGGCTGTTATGGCGTTTGAAGGACTAACCAGCAGACTGCAGAATGTGTTCAGCAAGCTCCGCGGTAAAGGCAAGGTGTCAGAAGAGGACGTAACCACCGCCATGCGTGAGGTGCGTCTGGCGCTTCTGGAAGCCGACGTCAACTTCAAGGTCGTTAAGGATTTTGTCTCCAAGGTGAAGGAGAAGGCCGTCGGCAAGGAAGTTATGGACAGCTTTACGCCGGGCATGGTCATTATCGACATCGTGAACAAGGAACTGACGGAGCTGATGGGCGGCAGTCAGGCCAAGCTGGCCAAGAGCAACAAGCCTCCAACCGTCATCATGATGGCGGGTCTGCAAGGTGCCGGTAAGACAACGACATCCGGCAAGCTGGCCAAGCTGCTTCAGAAGCAGAACAGCAGGCCGCTCCTGGTTGCGGCGGACATTTATCGTCCGGCGGCGATCAAGCAGCTGCAGGTGCTTGGCGACCAGATTAACGTTCCGGTCTTCGCGCTCGGGGACAAGACAAGTCCTGTCGAAATTGCGAAGCAAGGCTTGCAGCATGCCAAGGACAACGGCAACGACTATGTCATTATCGATACAGCAGGCCGCCTTCATGTGGACGAAGAGCTGATGGAAGAGCTGAAGCAGATTCACAGCGAAGTGAACCCGGACGAAGTGCTGCTGGTGGTCGATGCGATGACCGGTCAGGACGCCGTCAACGTGGCAGACAGCTTCAACCAGCAGCTGGAGCTGACCGGGGTCGTGCTGACGAAGCTGGACGGGGATACCCGCGGCGGTGCGGCACTCTCGGTTAAAGCTGTAACAGGCTGCCCGATCAAGTTCGCCGCGCTCGGCGAGAAGATTGACGCGCTGGAGCCTTTCCATCCGGAACGGATGGCTTCGCGGATTCTTGGCATGGGCGACATGCTCTCTCTGATCGAGAAAGCCCAGTCGAACATCGATGCCGAGAAAGCGAAGGAAATGGAACGGAAGATGCGCAATGCGGAATTTACGTTCGAGGATTTCCTGGAGCAGATGGATCAGGTTAAGAAGCTTGGACCGCTGGACCAGCTGATGGATATGATTCCTGGCATGGGCAAGATGAAGCAGGCCAAGGATTTGAAGGTCGATGAGAAGCAGATGGGCCGGATTGAGGCGATCGTGCACTCCATGACGACCGAAGAGAAGCAGCATCCGGATATTATCAATCATAACCGGCGCAAGCGGATTGCAGCAGGCAGCGGGACTTCGCTGGCTGAGGTCAACCGTCTCATCAAGCAATTTGATGAAATGCGGCGGGTGATGAAGCAGTTCTCGGACATGATGGGCCCGAAAGGCGGCAAGAACAAAGCCTTGAAGCAGTTGAAGGGTCTGACTGGCAAAGGAATGAAATTCCCGTTCCGTTAATTGCTTGTATAGATAGCTTGATATCTTTTGAAGGAGGTGAATGTTCAAATGGCAGTACGTATTCGTCTGAAACGCATGGGTGCTCACAAGGCTCCTTTCTACCGCGTGGTGGTATCCGATTCCCGTTCCCCGCGTGACGGCCGCTTTATCGAGGAAATCGGTTATTATAACCCGGTTGCTCAACCGGCTGAAGTGAAGATTGATGAAGAAAAAGCGTTGAAATGGCTTCAAAATGGTGCGCAAGCATCCGATACGGTTCGCAACTTGCTTAGCAAAGCGGGCGTGATGAAGAAGTTTCATGAGCTTAAGCATCAGAAATAAAACTGATCGCGAGGGTTATCTATGGAAGAATTAGTTCGCGTTATTGCTAAGGCTTTGGTGGATCATCCAGAAGATGTGACCGTGAAGACAGTGGAGAAGGAGAACCTGATTGTATATGAGCTTTACGTGCATCCTGATGATGTCGGAAAGGTTATCGGCAAGCAGGGTCGAATCGCCAAATCACTGCGCACCGTGGTCACATCAGCGGCAGTTAAGATGGATAAACGGGTCACCGTTGATATCATTTCTTAAAATATACGAAAGGGGGTTAGGATGTTTGTCCTAGCCCTTTTTCGTACATGCTGAAGAAATCGAGACTCACCGTCTGACAAGCGGGTTTTCATAACAGGTAGCAGGAGGAAGATCATGTCTGAAAAGCTTTATACGGTAGGTAAAATCGTAAACACACACGGTATTCGCGGCGAAGTGAAGGTAATGCCGTATACGGATTTTGCTGACCAGCGCTTTGCGAAGAACAGCACGCTCTACATCGTACCCGAGACCGGGAATGCCGGTGCCACCCAGGTTACGGTGGAAACTTCCCGTTATCATAAAAACATGTACATCATCAAGTTCAAGGAGCTGCATGGCATTAATGAAGTTGAGAAGTACAAAGGCACGCTTCTGAAAATTACGGCGGATATGCAGGAGGAGCTTCCGGACGACGAGTTTTACTTTCATGAAATTATCGGTTGCCGGGTGATCACCGATGATGAGCCTGCAGAGGAGCTGGGAACGATTTCCGAGATTTTGACGCCGGGTGCCAATGATGTGTGGGTTGTCAGAACAGCGGAGGGAAAAGAAATCCTTCTACCAGCTATTCCGGACGTTATTCTGGATGTGGACAAACATAACAAACTCGTGCGAGTCCATCTTATGGAAGGGTTGTTATAATCATGAAGGTCGATGTGCTGACACTCTTTCCCGAAATGTTTGACGGCGTTTTTCATTCGAGCATTTTGGGCAAGGCGCAGGAAAAAGGCATCGTGCAGCTCAGCGCCGTTAACTTCCGGCAATATGCCGGAAACAAGCATGGAACGGTGGACGATACGCCATATGGCGGCGGGGGCGGCATGGTGCTGAAGCCGGATCCGATCTTTGCGGCGGTCGAGGACCTGCTGCAAGGCGGATCGGGCGGCGGGAGCCAGACGGATCGGAAGGAAGGGCACGCCCCGGAAGAGGTATCAGGGGCGGCTGCTGAGGCTTCTTCTCAGGCGGAGCCTGAGCATGC
This sequence comes from Paenibacillus sp. 7541, assembly GCF_002276395.1. Taxonomy (NCBI): domain Bacteria; kingdom Bacillati; phylum Bacillota; class Bacilli; order Caryophanales; family Paenibacillaceae; genus Paenibacillus; species Paenibacillus sp. 7541. Next base: position 196,550 of record NZ_NQLZ01000011.1, read on the forward strand.
GCCAGGGATCGATCATCCGGCAGCTCAAGTGCAGCAGGGATCAGACTCGGCAACGGGTGCCGATCCGGGCGCTGAGCCGGCCGTGAGACGCAGCCCGCGCATCATTCTGATGTGCCCTCAAGGAGAGACGTTTACGCAGCAGAAGGCGGAGGAGCTGTCCCGGGAAGAGCATCTTGTGTTCGTCTGCGGGCATTATGAGGGATATGACGAGCGCATCCGGGAGCATCTGGTGACCGATGAGCTGTCGATCGGCGATTATGTGCTGACAGGCGGCGAGCTGCCGGCCATGGTTGTCATTGATTCGATCGTCCGGCTGCTGTCCGGGGTGCTTGGCAATGAAACTTCGGCCGTCACCGATTCGTTCAGCACCGGATTGCTGGAATATCCGCATTATACCCGTCCGCCCGAATTTCGCGGCTGGAAGGTGCCGGATATTTTGCTGAGCGGCCATCATGCCAATATCGAGACCTGGCGGAGGGAGCAGGCGCTGAAACGGACGTGGGAGCGCCGGCCAGATCTGCTGGACAAGCTTGAGCTGACCAAGCAGGACCAGGCTTATCTGGACAAGCTGAGGACTGCCTCGCACTCCTCCCAAGACAGCTAGGAGCGCTCAAGTACGATGGCTCCGCATGTCTCGGTTATTCACGGCGCAGCCCCCAGCAAGTGTGCTTTGCTAACATGGCGGCGGTCAGCCGACCACATGCTGCATGTTCGACATCAGGGCCGCTATGGTGCAAACCGGTGTTTGCCGGGTAATAAGTATCTGGATATAGCATGACTTACATCTTAAGGGAGGCATCCAGCTATGAAAGAGCACCTAGCGGAAACGGAACAGCTTCAGGAACGAAGCATCGCGGATGTGCAGTTTCGGACTGTCGACGATATTTTGGAATACTACAATGCGCAGCATCGTGTGAAGGAGCAGCCGTCAGAAGAACAAGGCCAGTAGAGCTATGGCGTTGCTCTCAGGAAACCATTTCTGGTCGCCTGGACCGGAAATGGTTATTAATTGTGCGGATCGGGAATTTCACTGGGATTTTCGGTGAAATTTGAAAATGGTTATATAATCGTGTAAAGTAAAAATACTTGATTCAAGCCCATAAATATGATAGTATATCTTTTGTTGTGAATACGGTGGTCCGCTGCGGATAATGATGGAGAACAGAGGGTTTTCCGGAAGAGGCAAGAACGCCTGTGTGAGAGGAGGGAGTCATAGATGAATATCGTTCAAGCGATTACTCAAGAGCAGCTTCGCAAGGATATTCCGAGCTTTCGTCCTGGCGACACTTTGAAAGTGTACGTTAAGGTTATCGAGGGATCTCGCGAGCGTATCCAGCTGTTTGAAGGTGTTGTCATTAAACGTCGCGGTGGCGGAATCAGTGAGACTTTTACAGTTCGTAAAATTTCTTACGGTGTTGGTGTGGAAAGAACTTTCCCGATCAACTCGCCGAAAATCGATAAAATCGAAGTGGCTCGCCGTGGTAAAGTGCGTCGTGCGAAGCTTTATTATCTTCGTGAACTTCGCGGTAAAGCAGCGAGAATTAAAGAAATTCGTCGTTAATAACAAGGCGGTAAAAGGGGCTTGTGAATCTTTACAAGCCCCTTTTGTATATGCAAAAAAGCCTTGACCCACAATAAATGTAGAGAGGACGGTGGATTATGCAGCAGGATCAACAGCAGGACGCAATGAAGGAAGCGACATCGCAGCAGCCAGCCAAGAAGCAGAAGAATGAGCTTGTGGAATGGCTGAAGGCTTTGCTCATTGCCCTGATACTTGTCGTACTCATACGCTGGTTGCTCTTTAAACCATTTATCGTCCAGGGACCGTCTATGGAACCGAACTTCATATCCGGGCAGAAGCTGATCGTGAACCAGGTTTTGTATGACATACGGAAGCCTGAACGTGGAGAGGTTATTGTATTCCATGTGCCGGCAGAAGGACGGGATTTCATTAAACGGGTGATTGCAGTCGAAGGAGATACCGTCAAGGTCGAAGGCGACAAGGTATTGGTCAATGGCGAGCCTGTGAACGAGGCATACATACAGGAAGCGATCGATCAGGCACATGCGGAGAACAGGCTGTATAACAATACCGACTTTCCGAATTCGTTTGTGACAGAGGGCGTAGTGCCTGAAGGGCATCTGTTTGTGATGGGGGACAATCGCTCCAACAGCACGGACAGCCGGATGATAGGATATGTGCCTTATGGGGATATTATCGGTCGTGCGGATGTCATCTTCTGGCCGATCCGGGACATCGGGCTGGTGAATCATTAATGAATCAAGCAAGCATGGCAAGTTGAAAGTGAGGTGACGACGTTGACGATACAATGGTTTCCAGGACATATGACAAAAGCGCGCCGCCAAATTCAGGAGAAGCTGAAGCTGATCGATGCGGTTATCGAATTAACGGATGCCAGACTTCCGCTCTCCAGCCGCAATCCGATGATCGATGAGATTTTGCAGGGTAAGCCTCGCCTCATTATATTAAACAAGGCCGACCTGGCCGATCCTGAAGTGACAAGACAATGGCTGTCTTATTTCAAGGAAGAAGGGCATACCGCCTTTCCGGTGGACGCTTCTACGGGGACTGGGCTCAAGGAAATTCCGAACCAGGTTCGCCTGCTGCTGAAGGACAAGATTGACAAGCAGATTGCGAAAGGGATGAAGCCGAGGCCGGTTCGGGTGCTCATTGTCGGTATTCCGAATGTGGGCAAGTCCACGCTGATTAACCGTCTGGCTGGACGCAGCATCGCTGCGACGGGGGACAGACCCGGCGTAACCAAGGGCCAGCAATGGATTAAGGTGTCCGGCGGCGATATGGAGCTGCTCGATACACCGGGGATTTTGTGGCCGAAGTTTGAGGACCAGAATGTCGGTTATCGCCTAGCGGTGACCGGGGCGATTCGTGAAGAGATTTTGAATGTGGAGGACATTGCTTTTTTTGCAATCAAGTATTTCTCACGTTATTACTGGAAAGATATGAGCGAGCGCTTTGAACTCAAGGAGCAGCCGACGGATTTCGACAATCCGGATGAAATCGTGGCGCTGATGGAGGCCATCGGCCGCAAGCGCGGTTGTATGATGAGCGGCGGCCGGGTCGATCTGGAGAAGGCGTCAAGCATCTTCCTGAGAGAGCTAAGAGCCGGCAAAATGGGCCGTTTCTCGCTCGAGGCTCCGTATTAGAAGAGATGAACAGAATGGCGATGCAAGGGGAACTGCCCCTGCATCGCCATTTGTTGTTCTGAGCCTATGTTATCTTTGCTCTTACACATTTTATTGAGAATGCTTTGTCGAGCTTCTGAAGATGGGTTTGGTCTGAATATGCGTGACCTGATAAGGCTGTGAAGGCTCCTTGATTCTGGAGAGCAGCATGTTGGCTGCGGCGATTCCCATTTCATCGCTGAAGATATGAACCGTTGTAAGATGAGGTTCCACAATGCGAGACTCAGGTGCATTGTCAAAGCCTGCCACCACAATATCATCTGGAATCGCCATATCTTTATTCTTCAGAGCTTTCATGACATTGACGGCGATAAAATCATTGGCGCACACGAAGGCGGAAGGCAGATGGTTCATCGCCTCCAGTTGTTTGTCCATCCAATCAGACTCGGAGAAAAATTCCCGATCCGGGTTCAGGATGCATTGTTCAAGGTTAAGTTGGATGCCGCTGTCGGTTAGCGCATTATTGAAGCCGATCCACCGCTCGTGAAAACTTTTGCAGTGATTATAGTCACCTATAAATCCGAGAGAGGTATATCCGCTCAGGATTAATTGCTTGGTCAGCGTAAAGGTGCTGTGCTCGTTCTCCATCAGAAGCAGATCAGCTTCCAGACCAGGGTAGAACATATCGGCCGCGCAATCGATAAAGATAGTCGGGAGCCCTAGGTCAGTAATCAGCTTACTGTACGCCATATCAAACAGTTCAATACATATAATCCCATCCACCTTGGATGTTTCGAAGTTATTGGGCAGATGAAGCGAACTGCGATCAATGTCCCGTACGATATGGATGGAAAGATTATAGCCTTCAGCACTGATTCTCTTCTCAAGACCGCTGATCAGACGGGAGCCAAAGTGCGAGGTATTTGGAAGATTGGCTGTCAGCAGCGCGATGTTTCCCGGGATTTTCGGAAGCAAATTCTCCGTTTCCATATAAGCAAATTGTTTATATTTAAGTTCGATTGCCTTCTTGATCACCTTGTTCCGGGTTTCGTCCGGGACGCTGTCGCTTCCGTTCAGCGCCTTAGAAGCTGTATTTCTGGAAATGCCAAGCGCATCGGCAATATCCTGGATCGTGACTTTTTCCTTTGCCATGAATATGATTTCACCCCAACGTTACTGTATTTATAAGAGGACTATGCAAAATCCTGATACAGATATTTGTTCGATCTTATACGATGTTCTATCTGAAAGTTAATCTCTTATGTCAAATGTATACTAGATTGGATCAAATAGCAATATGTATTTTACAAATGCACAAATTTAATCACTCATTTGATTTCATAATCATATTTTTCTATAGACGTTACTATGCTGAATAGGCATTTTTATGCCGATACAAGTGCGAATTCCACCTTGGTTTTACTAAAATGAACAATTTTAAATAACAAATGCACAATATTATTTTTACAAAATGCATTGACTGGAGTTACATTGTCTGATAAATTGTAAAGGTAAATATAACAAGGGGATAAACACCAAAATGAAAACCCTTACTGTAAGTTCTGTGTAAGCTTGCAGCAAGAGAACGGAGGTAAAGCTTTGGAAAACACGGTGGAACCTAGTCAACAGGATGCGGTGCTGAGGCGAAGGAACTCAACAGGGCGCTGGATTGAGTTTATTAAGAAAAATTATTTTCTTTACGTTTTGCTCGCTCCGGCGCTTCTATTGACGATTATTTTTAAATACGTGCCTATGTATGGGGCCATCATTGCCTTTAAAGATTTCAGCCCGATCAAAGGGATTCTGGGCAGTGAATGGGTAGGCCTGAAACATTTTGAAAAGTTTCTGTCCTCCCCGAATTTTGATGTGATATTCATGAATACGCTGAAGCTCAGCTTTTTCGGTCTGATATTCAGCTTCCCGGTTCCGATCCTGCTGGCGCTTATGCTGAATCAGCTGCGCAAGGCGGCGGTGAAAAAAAACATCCAGCTGTTTTTATACGCCCCAAACTTCATTTCGGTTGTTGTCATTGTCGGAATGCTGTTCATTTTTCTTTCCCCGACAGGCCCAATTAATCAGCTGGTGATCTGGTTGACGGGAAAACCGGTGATGTTCATGTCGCAGCCGGAATATTTCAGATTTATTTATATCCTATCGGACATATGGCAGAGTGCCGGTTGGGCTTCCATTATCTATGTAGCAGCTTTGGCTAATGTGGATCCGGAACTGCACAATGCGGCTAGCCTTGACGGAGCCAATCTGCTTCAGCGCATTCGCAATATCGATCTCCCGACCATCAAACCCATCATGGCCATCGTGTTTATTCTGGCTGCAGGGGGGATCATGTCCATCGGATTTGAGAAGGCGTATCTAATGCAAACGTCGATGAATCTGCCAGCCTCGGAAATAATAGCAACCTATGTTTACAAGGTGGGGCTGCAATCAGGCGACTATGCTTATTCCGCAGCTGTAGGGCTGTTCAATTCCATCATCAACGTGATTCTGCTGGTTACAGTGAATTTTATCGTAAAGAAACTGAATGAGGGCGAAGGTCTCTACTAGGAAGGAGTTAAATCTTATGGCGGTCAAACATTCACGCTTCGACCGGTTTTTGCTGACCCTAAATGCCATATTTCTGATCTTGGCTGTTCTGGTTGTGGTCGTGCCTTTGGTTTACATTGTTGTTGCCTCTTTCATGGATCCCACTGTTTTGTTGAATCAGGGGCTTTCGTTTCGGGTGTCGGATTGGAGTCTGGAAGGATATCAAAAAATATTATCCAATCCGGCAATGCTCCGCGGTTTTGCGAATTCTGTGCTGTACTCAACCGCTTTTGCGTTTGTTACCGTTTCCATATCCATCTGTGCGGGCTATGCCCTCTCTGAAAACAGACTGGCTGGGCGACATATTTTTATGACCCTGTTTGTATTCACCATGTTCTTTGGAGGCGGTTTAATCCCTACCTACCTTCTGGTCAGGGAACTCGGAATGCTTAACACCGTGTGGGCTGTCATTATTCCGGGAGCAGTAAACGTGTGGAATATCATCCTGTCTAGGACGTTTTTCAAGGGCGTGCCTAACGAGCTGAAGGAAGCCGCCAATGTTGACGGTGCATCGGATATGAAAATCTTCTTCCAGATCGTCCTTCCGCTGTCCAAACCGATTGTGTTTGTCCTGGCACTTTATGCATTCGTAGGGCAATGGAACGCATTTTTTGATGCGATGATTTATCTGGAGGATTCCAAGTTGCATCCGCTGCAGCTCGTGCTCCGGTCGATATTGATCCAGAACCAGGCCGCGCCAGGGATGATTCATGATCAGCTGGCCATGAACGAATTGAAGCGCCTCTCGGAAATGATTAAATATTCTGCAATTGTAATATCGAGTCTTCCGCTGTTGGTTATGTATCCATTTTTCCAAAAGTACTTTGAAAAGGGTGTTATGGTGGGATCCCTGAAATAGGACACGCCAAAGCATACAAGCAATGATTACATTAGTTTGGAGGTCATGAACATGAAGAAATTGAAAAGAAAGAAGCTGGGAAAGAGCCTTGCCATCTCCGGGCTGGCAACCTTGCTGCTTCTGTCAGGATGCGGGGGCAGCGACGAACCTGCCGATTCACAGGACGGTAAATTAACGCTTAATTTTCTGACCCAGAGCTCACCGCTGGCTCCGGCCGATCCGAATGACAAGCTGATCTTCAAGCGTCTGGAGGAGAAAACCGGCATTCATATCCAGTGGAAAAACTACACCAATGATGTGTTTGCTGAGAAACGGAATTTAGCCGTAGCCAGCGGCGATCTTCCCGATGCGATATTCGATGCCGGTTACGGCGATTACGATCTGCTGAAGCTGGCCAAAGACGGCGTGATTATTCCGCTGGAGGACTTAATTGACTCTCATATGCCGAACTTCAAAAAGGTATTGGATCAAGCACCGGAGTACAGAAGCATGATCACCGCTCCGGACGGTCATATCTACTCCTTCCCATGGATCGAAGAGCTTGGATCCGATAAAGGGCGGATTCAGTCGGTAGATAATTTTCCGTGGATCAATGTCGAGTGGCTGGATAAGCTGGGGCTCGACATGCCTACTACAACGGATGAGCTTAAGGAAGTGTTGATCGCTTTTAAAACGCAGGATCCGAACGGGAACGGGAAGGCGGATGAAATCCCGCTCTCCTTCATTAATAAGCCTGGCGGCGAGGATTTGACCTTCCTGTTTGCATCGTTTGGCCTTGGCGAGAACTGGGATCATACGGTGGTTACCAATGACGGCAAGGTCGTGTTCACCGCGGCAGACGAAGGCTACAAGGAGGCGGTGAAGTTTATTCATGAACTGTATAAGGAAGGGCTTGTTGATATCGAAGCTACTCAGCAGGATTGGAACACCTATCTCGCCAAGGGCAAAGACCACCGTTATGGGCTGTACTTTACCTGGGATAAGGCGAACATTACCGGCATGAACGATACTTATGAGCTCATGCCGCCTCTAGCTGGCCCAAGCGGAGAGATTAATGTAACCAGGACCAATGGCATCGGGCTGGATCGCGGAAGAATGGTGATTACGAGCAGCAATAAACACCCCGAGGAAACCGCCAAATGGGTGGACGCCCTCTATGAACCCCTGCAGTCGGTCCAAAACAACTGGGGGACTTACGGGGATGATACACAGCAGAATATATTCGAATTGGATGAGGAGAAGGGGATGCTGAGGCATCTGCCTTTGGAAGGCACTGCGCCGGTTGAACTGAGACAGAAAACCAGCGTTGCCGGACCGCTGGCGATTCTGGATGAGTATTACGGCAAGTATACTACCATGCCGGATGATGCGGCCTGGCGGCTTGAGCTGATGGAGGACGTCATGGTGCCTCATATGAAGGCGGAGAATACGTACCCGAAAGTATTCTTCTCCATTGAAGAGTTGGATCGGCTGTCCGCAATTGAAACCGACCTGTTTGCTTACCTTGAGCGCATGCGTACAGAATGGTACCAGAACGGAAAGGTTGAAGAGCAATGGGGAGATTATTTGCAAGAGCTGGATCGATTGGGGCTGCAGGAGTGGTTGTCGATCAAGCAGGCGGGATATGACCGCAACGTAAAATAAGTTGAAGTGAAGTCGCAAGGTTGTGCACCATGATCACAAGGATGAAGGAGCATATATATGTCAACGATTGAGAAACAACACCACCGGGGTACCTATCACTTTTCGCCAAAAGAAAACTGGATGAACGATCCGAACGGAATGGTCTATTTTCAGGGGGAGTATCATCTGTTTTTTCAGCATCATCCCTACGGTACAACCTGGGGGCCAATGCACTGGGGGCATGCCGTAAGCAAGGATTTGGTCGTATGGGAGGAGCTTCCTATTGCCTTAGGACCTGACGAGCACGGGATGATCTTTTCCGGAAGTGCGGTGGTTGACTGGAATAATACAACAGGCTTTTTTGACGGGGAGCCGGGGTTGGTCGCGATCTTTACCCACCATGCCGAAGCGGCGGACAATAAGCCAGCGGTTCAATGCCAGAGCCTGGCTTACAGCAGGGATAACGGCAGAACCTGGGTGAAATATGAGCACAATCCGGTTCTGCGGCATGAGTCATATGTTGATTTCCGCGACCCCAAGGTGTTCTGGCACGAGCCCTCCCAGCTATGGGTGATGGTGCTTGCCTGCGGTCAGACCGTTTGTCTGTATCGCTCTCCCGATTTGAAGAGCTGGACATTTGCCAGCGAATTTGGCAAGGACGTTGGCTTTCATAACGGCGTCTGGGAATGCCCCGACCTGTTTCCGCTTCAGGTTGACGGCAACGATAGCGGCACGAAATGGGTGCTGCTTGTCAGCATCGGGGATGACCCGGCTTTTGCTGAGGGATCGAGAACACAATACTTCACTGGGGACTTTGATGGTGAACGATTTAAACCGGATCGGGTATCGAGGGAAACCATCCGCTGGCTGGACAGCGGCAGGGATAATTATGCCGGCGTCAGTTGGTCCGATATACCGGCTGAGGATGGCCGACGCTTGTTTATCGGATGGATGAGCAATTGGAAATATGCAAATTTGACGCCTACGGCTGGCTGGAGAGGGGCTATGACGATACCTAGGGAGATTGGGCTGCAGCTCAGAAATAATGAAACATGGCTTACCCAGCAACCGGCGAGGGAGCTTCTTGCTTACCGCAGGCCGCGGATCAATAACAGCAGGATCACGGCGAAGGCAGCGGCGGCGGTCTTAGAGGATTTGCAGCTTTCAAACTATGAAATTCGGGTTGTTCTGGATGCGGCGAATTCGCTCGATATCCATGTCAGAGTCGGATCCAAGGAAAAAACGGTGATCGGTTATAACGGGAGCGCGTCAGAGGTCTTTATTGATCGGACACAGTCCGGCGTTACTGATTTTCATCCGGATTTCCCGGGCAGACACACAGCGATGATCCCGGAGCAGGAGGGGACACTTGAACTGCGGATATTCGTCGATCAAGCCTCGGTGGAGGTGTTTGCGGGTGGTGGACAGGCGGTCCTTACCGATTTGATCTATCCGGCTCCGGCCTCGACAGGGCTGACGGTATTTGCCGCAGATGACCGGATGATTATCGATTCCCTGGAAGTGTATGAGTTATCCGTATGACTTGCAGGTAAGGAAGGGGCAGAGATATGCGTATTGGAGCAATTGAAGCGGGTGGCACCAAATTCGTGTGTGGAATCGGAAATGAGCATGGGGTGATAGAGGACCGCATCCATTTTCCCACCGAACTGCCTGAGCAAACCATGTTTCGGGTCATCTCCTATTTTGAGTCGCACCAGGTGGATGCCATCGGAATCGGGGCATTCGGCCCTCTCGATCTCAGACCTGACAGTTCGACGTATGGATATATCACAACGACTCCGAAGGCTGGCTGGGCCCAGTATCCGTTCCTCGATACGCTGAGGAGCCATTACGAAGTTCCCTACGGCTGGGATACGGATGTGAACGCGGCGGCGTTCGGGGAAGCGGCCTGGGGAGCGGCAAAAGGCTTGGACAGCTGTGTATACTATACCGTTGGAACCGGGGTCGGAGCAGGTGTTTATGCCGAAGGGCGGCTCATTCACGGCATGGTTCATCCTGAAGGAGGTCATGTGCCGATTCGGCGTTTGCCGGAAGACGATTTTTCAGGTGTATGCCCGTTTCACCAAGAATGCCTGGAGGGAATGGCGTCCGGGCCGGCTATTGAAGCTAGATGGAAGAGGAAAGGAAGCGAGCTTCCCGCAGATCATCCGGCCTGGGCGATGGAGGCCCACTACATTGCCCAGGCGGTAAGCGGAACAATTCTGATGCTGTCGCCCCAAAAAGTCATTCTTGGGGGCGGCGTGATGCAGCAATCCCAGTTATTCCCCATGGTCCGCAAGGAAGTTTGTCGTTACTTGAACGGATATGTCCAGGCTGAAGCGCTGCTTGAGGATATGGATAACTACATCGTTCCTCCAGCTCTTGGAGCCGAAGCAGGGTTGTACGGAGCGCTGGCGCTTGGCCTTGAAGCTTGGAAGAAGTCGAAGGCGCTCCCCTGAAATGTAAACCGGGAAGGAGATAGTGCCGATAGCCGGCCGCTTAAGCGGCTCGGCTGTTCGGTGCGGGATATAGGGCAGGAGTCCCGAAAGCGGAACTGTGGAACGAAACTTGAAAGCGGTTACGATGATATCTCGGATTGGAGCGTGAGAAGGTTGAAAAACGGCCGAGTCAAAATAGGTTTAGGGCTGGTGTATACCTTGATTTGCATTTCCGTATTGCTAAACGGTTTCCCCGTTCATCATCTGACAGGGGACAAGCAGAACGTGCCTCAAGCGGCGGCGGAGGGAAAGAAGGAGGAGGTATCTAAAATGGGAAGCCCAGTCCATACCAATTTATCCGGATGGCAGCTCCGGGGCCAGGGAAGGATGGAGGAAACGGAGCAAGGACTGCGGGTCACCGCCGAGCCTGGACAGCAGGTTCGAGTGCTATCCGACACCGAGTCCAGCGATTTTATTTATGAAGCGGACGTACAGATCAAGGACCGACACACAGATGCCGCACTGATCTTTCGATCTGTTGAAGAGACGGAGCTTTCCTATATCCTGCAGTTATCTTCCAGGGATAGCTTGCTGCAATTGATGACTTCCCGAAGCGGCAGCGATCAGGTGCTGTCCGAGAAGCGGGTTGAGTTCAAGGAAGGGGAGATTTACCATCTGAAAGTAAAGGCTGAGGGCGCTGACCTTAAGGTGTATTGGGGTACGGCCTATGAGCCTGTGCTTGAAGTTCATGATGCCTCATTTGCGACTGGCCGCCTCGGTCTTCGCACAGGGAACGGGTCAGCGCTGTTTCAGAATATAAGAGTCAGCGACCTGTTGGGGAATGTAGAGGTAGAACTCGTTGCTGAAGGAAGCTGGCAGCCCGATCTAAAAGGACTTAAAGGATCAGCCTCCGGCGACGGTAAACCTGCGCTGAAGCTTTATGAAAACCATTCATCAAATGTTATATATGAAGGGAATGTAATACTGGAGGAGATGTCCAAAGCCGGTTTAATATTTCGGATGAATGAACGGGCCGAGGCGGGATATGAGGTGCTGCTTACGAAGGAGGACGGCAGGGTGCGCGTAGAGCTGCGGAAATCCGACGGTTCGATTCTTGCTGTCTCCGAGCCTAGCTATCCCAGCTTGCCAACAAGCAAGCATCATCTTGAAGTCAGGGCGGAGGGCCAGCGAATTCAAGTCTTACTGGACGGCTATGCCCCGGCAGCCATAGATGTGGAGGACGGGACTTTCACAAGCGGATATCATGGACTGAAAGTATATGCCGGCACTGCTTATTTCCAGGACGTGTACACCGTGGATATGGAGGACTACTATACGGAAAAATACAGGCCGCAGTATCATTACAGCCCGATTCGAGGTTCTGCCAGCGATCCGAACGGCCTGGTTTATTTCGAAGGGGAGTACCATCTTTTTCATCAGGATGGGGGACAGTGGGCTCACGCTGTCAGCCGTGACCTGGTGCACTGGAAGCAGCTTCCGATCGCCCTGCCGTGGAATGATCTCGGACATGTGTGGTCCGGATCGGCTGTGGCCGATACAACGAATGCGTCCGGCCTATTCGGCGATGTCGGCGGCAAGGGACTGATTGCGTACTATACTTCCTACAACCTGGATCTTCCGGGCGGCAACCAGAAAATCGGTCTGGCTTATAGTCTCGACCGGGGCCGAACCTGGGAGTATTCCACAGAGCGTCCCGTCCTCATCGAAAACCCGGGGCGCAGCGACGAAGAACCGGGAGGCTGGGATTTCCGGGATCCGAAGGTGGTCAGGGATGAGGCGAACAAACGGTGGGTCATGGTGGTATCCGGGGGAGATCACATTCGCTTTTTTACTTCGGAAAATTTACTGGATTGGACGCTGACCGATCAATTCGGTTATGGCAACTATATTCGCGGCGGCGTATGGGAGTGCCCGGACCTGTTCCAGCTGCCGGTGGAAGGTACAGAGGAGCACAAGTGGGTGCTGATGATCAGCACGGGCGCCCACCCGAAAACAGACGGCTCGGATGCGGAATATTTTATCGGTGAACTGACCGCGGACGGCAAATTCATCAACGATCATCCGCCCGGACATGTGCTGAAGACGGACTGGGGCAAAGAGTTTTACGCCTCCATGTCCTTTTCCGACATGCCGGACGGGCGCCGAATTATGCTGGCGTGGATGACCAACTGGGATTATCCCTTCAGCTTTCCGACTGCAGGCTGGTCAGGACAGCTGTCGATCCCGCGGGAAGTGTCGCTGCGTCTGACGGATGAAGGGATTCGAATGTATCAAGCGCCAATCGCCGAGTTGGCCTCACTGCGCATTCCCGTGCTGGAAGCGGCAAATCGCGGGATTACGGAGTCCAGTGAGAATATCTTGAAAGGACTCGGATCCGGCGCATATGAAATTGAAGCTGAGATAGAGCTTCCGGCAAATGGCGGAGCATCGGAATTCGGCTTTGGTCTGCGTGAGGGGGGCGGCAGAAGAACGGTTGTCGGCTACAGCGCAGACGCGCAACAGATGTTTATGGATCGATCCGCTTCCGGGGTGACGGATTTCTCAGACCGATTCACTACGGTTCACGAAACCAGGCTTTATCCAGAGAATAACCGAGTTCGTCTGCGGATATTTGTGGATGAGGGTTCAGTTGAAGCCTTTGGCAATGACGGCAGGGTCGTATTTTCCAACGTGATTTTCCCAGAACCGTCCCAACGAGGGATGAGCTTTTATGTCCGGGAAGGCCGTGTCAAGATCGTGTCTTTAAAAGTGTATGAGCTAGCCTCCGTATGGAGAGCGTGTGACCGGGCTTCTTCAGCCTATATGATCATGGACCACAAGGAACTGGAACTGTCAAAGGGGCAGACGACTGAGCTTGGAGCCGTTTATGTACACGGTCCCGGCCGCGGAGAGAAGCCGATGGTTTGGACATCCAGCCGTCCGGACATCGTCAAGATTATGTCCGTCAATGGCGGACGTGCAATAGTGAGGGCCGAGGAAGCGGGGGAAGCGCTCATCACAGCCGCCACTCCAAGCGGGAAGGCATCTTCAAGCATGCCGATAAGCGTGGCTGATGGCGTGTTTGAGACGAATCTGAGCGGGTGGAGGCCGGACCGCTCGTCTGCAAGGTGGATGGTTACGCCGCTTGGTCTACGAGGCAGTCACACGGCAGATACCGTCTATATGGCCGATGAAAAGGCGGGGGACTTCATCTATGAGACTGATATGAGGCTGGGGAGACAGGGCGGCGCCGGATCGATTTTGTTTCGTGCCAGCCCTGACGGGAGAAGCGGATACTACTTCAATCTGGACCCGAACATGAACGCCTTTCGCCTCTTCTATAAAGTGGACGGCCGGTTTGAGGAGCGTCAGGTATTGGCCCGAATGCCGCGCTTCCTCAATGCGGAAACGGAATATCGTATCAAAATTGAAGCTCGTGGGCCGCATCTTAGGATTGATGTTAACGGAGAGAAGGTCGTGGATCTGATGGACGGTACATTTGCCGAAGGTAGCTTTGGGCTCCATGTGTTCGGGGGGCAGGCATTGTTCCAAAACGCTTATGTTCGTGACATTTCGGATGCGAATCTGATGGAAACCCAGTTCGTGAACGCGGGCATAGACAAAGCTCTTCATGCCGAGTCATCACGAAACGGGGATCTGGTGACGATCCAAGACCCGGACGGTTCTATCAGACAGCGATGGGTGCTTGTTCCTGACGGGAAAGGAATGTATTCGATCCGGACGAAGGAAGGCAAGGCGCTGGATCTGGATACGGGACAAGATCGGCTGCAGCTGTACGATTATCTTGGCTATGACAATCAACGTTGGCGGCTGGAGGACAGGGGAGACGGGACCGTAACCATTGTCTCGGCACACAACGACAGGGTGCTGGAGATATCCGAGGACGGGATAAAGCTTCAGCTGGGAGAGCCATCGCCCGATCAGCCGCGTCAATCCTGGAGACTGACGCCCGGGGTTGATCTTCAGCTTATGGAATAAGTTAAACTTCTTATTGTATGCTTCAAGGATATGACGTAAGAGATGGGATTGGTTAAGGATTGGTTTGACAAGACCGCAGAATTCACTCGGCGGTCTTTTTTGTTGTTGAATAGATTCAAAATCGAGGCTCGGGCCTAATCATCGGTGCTTGACAGTCAAGCCTGCAACCGATCATGGCCTGGAGTACGAACTAGCTGTCCGGAGGCTTTGTATGATGATCCCGTTTGATCAGGTAGCTTCCTGAACTAAAGGGATCACCCGTGAAAAGTGTATGGAGAGACAACAAACACTCATCTCAGTCATCATTTATTTAGTCAAGCACAGATTTTGGTCCTGAGCCCAAATTGATATACTTTAAAATTCCTGATACAATATATGCGAACAAACATTCGCAAGCTTGCGGTGAAGTCTTTTGAATACATTTGGTTTTGGAGGGAAGGAAATATATGAAACTGGCCATTATCAATCGTGTGCGAACAAATAATTTCAATGATCCTGATTTGATACCGAAGATTACGGAGCTGTGGAAGGAGGCTTCTAATCGTCTGACGGATCCAGAGACGATCATCTATGGCGTCTATCACGATTACGAGAGCGACTATAAAGGTGACTATACATTAAGCATTGCTATAGAAGATAGCAACAGCGAACCTGCACTGGAAATACCGGATAACGCAGCATATGAAATCTTTAACGTGGACCCATCAGAAGAACAAGGGGTTATAAACACCTGGAAAAAGATATGGGAACGTGAGGATTCAGGCACCTTGAATAGAGCGTATACCTACGATTATGAGAAATATGATTCCCGTGGAGGAGTTGAGATTTACATAGCCATACAGTGATTCGGACGGGGACTCTCCTAATGATCTTAGCGTGACGATCGGGAATAAGATATGATAATCTATATTATATGAAACTCCATGTAAGTTGAAGCTACTTTGTTCAATCCATTACGGGACAAGAGGGGTTTTCTATTTTATAGAATCATATCATCTGGTGCGGTTTGTTGTCATGAAGGATATAAGTTCGTGAGATGATCAATCCGGCATAGCGAAGGACAGGGAGAGAATCGATGACGGATTTATTGATGTATGAGCGGGAATTATGGGAGCGTTACGTGCATATCGCTGGCATTGACGAGGTGGGACGGGGCTGTCTGTTCGGCGACGTGGTCGCCGCTGCGGTTATTTTGCCGCAGGGGCTGGAGATAGAAGGAATCAACGATTCCAAGAAACTGAGCGCGAAGAAGCGGGATGCCTTGTACGAGCAGATCATGGATCAGGCGCTGGCAGTTGGGGTAGGCCAAGTGGATGCGGAGACGATTGACAGAATCAATATCAAGCAGGCGGCCCGGCTTGCGATGAAGCTTGCGCTAGAGCAGCTGTCGACCAGACCGGATTTTCTTCTGGTTGATGCGGAGAAGGTGGATTGTGATCTGCCGCAGCGGGCGATCATTAAAGGGGATGCGAACAGTCAATCAATCGCTGCCGCCTCCATTGTAGCCAAGGTTACCCGGGATCGGTTATGTGAAGAAGTGTGGGAAGCCCGGTTTCCGGATTACGGGATTGCAATACATAAAGGCTATGCCACCAAACTGCATCGGGAGAAGCTGAGCTTGCATGGCCCCACGTCGCTTCATCGGCGAAGTTTTTTGAAAAATATGGAAGTCGAGCAATTGTCGCTCTTCTAAGGTTCGTTGCAGCCCGCCCTCGCGAAAAGGCGGGCTGCTGCCGATATATAAGGGAAAGGAACAATTAGGGGGACAAATAAGGTGAACATCGGATCGTTGATTCGAGGACTGTTGGGAGAGCAGAAGCCGGGGGATGCGAAGACATTGGAATTGAAGCCCGGCCAAGTCGTCCGCGGTGTAGTAATGAATGTAACGGAGAACGGTCAGGAGGCGGTTGTCCAGATTCAGGGCGTACAGGTTAAGGCGAAGCTGGAAACCCCGCTGCGGGCGGGGGAAACGGCATTGCTTCAGGTTCAGCCGCCCGGAGAAAGTGCGACCGCGGTCCTGAAACCGCTGAGTCAATCGCAGGCACTGCCGCTGTCTCCTTCCTCGATGGCTGAGGTGCTTGAGTATGCAGGATTGCCGGATACGAAGGAAAACCGGGAAATGATTCGGGCGATGCAGCTTGCGGGCGTTCCTTTGACTCGAGAAAATATAAGCCAGTTTCAAGGGATGATGGGAGCCAGGCCGCCGCAGGTGCCGGCGGCAGAGTGGCTGGAATCGGCAGCGATCGCGTTTCATCGCGGGCTGCCTATCACACCGGAGAGTGTGCGGGGGCTGCATCAGGCCGTATTCGGCCCGCCGCTCCATCAGCTGCTGCAATCTCTGGAGCAGCAGCTGATCGCTGCGCTGACCGGGCAGAGCAGTCCCGGCAGCCCTGGGGAGGCGGCCGGAGCATCCCGGACCGCTCAGGCGGCTCCGGGCCCGGGGGCGGCCGCTGATGCGGCTCCGCAGCCGCAGGGCGCAGCCGCAGGCCAAGCCGGCGCTGCCCAGGCGGCGGGCGGGGGCCAGCAGGCGGTGCTGGTGAAGCTGCAAGGCTTGCTTCACCAGCTGCGCACCGAGCTGGCCCAGCAGCCCTGGAGCGGCCAGCAGCCGGCGCAAGGCTCGGCTGCTGCCGCCCAGGGCCAGGCCGCCGGGCTGCCCGCAGGGCCGGCGGCCGCGGCCGCGGGCGCGCCGCCAGCTGCAGAGGCGCCACAGGGGGGCGAAGGGGCCGCAGGCCCTTCGCCTCAGCAGCCGCCTGTCCGCGGCTCTGACGAGCCGTGGGTAGGGCGGCTGCTGAAGCTGCTCGGTGCGGAGCACGAGCAGCAGGCCCTGCGCGGGGCGGCTGGCAGCAGCCCCGCAGGGGACGCGGCGCGAGCCGCAGGCAGCGCCGCGCAACCCGGGCAGCAAGCGCAAGCGCTGCCCGGGGGCGGGCCGGCCGCGGGCGGTTCCGCCCAAGGCGCGGCCGGAGCGGCGGGCGCCGGGGCCGCGAATGCGCCGGCGCCTGCCGCCGCTGGCCAGGCCGCAGCTAGCGTAGCTGCCGCGGGGGGCCAGGCTGCCCAGCCTGCGGCAGTGGCAGCTGGCCAAGCCCCAAGCCAGCCTGGCGGCTCCGCAGCGCCAGGCGCAGGGGCAGCGGCGGCTGTGCCGCAAGCTGCCCAGGCTGGAGCTGCGCAAGGAACACCGAACCTGCCCGGGGCCGTCGCCCCGCAGGCCGGTTCGGTAGCCGCGCAGCAGGACACCATCAAAGGGCTGCTGCTTCAACTGGTGTCGGGGAATGATACGCCGCCTGCGCTTAAGGAGGCAGCCCAGCAGCTTGTACAGCATCTGACAGGCCAGCAGCTGCTTCTTAATACCGACCGGACCGCACCTTTTGCCCAGGTGACGATGTTTATTCCTCTTCATGGTGCGGACGGTCAGCAGACCGCTTCGATCCACATTCAGTCGCGAAGAGGACCTAAAGGCGAACTCGACAGCACGAACTGCCGACTGCTGTTTGACCTCGATATGAAAGCGCTCGGTCTGACGCTGATTGATGTGCAGATTGTCGACCGGATTGTCAGTGTGAACATCCGAAATGATCAGGTGTGGGCTTCAGAGCTGTTTGAACAGCGGAGGGAAGACCTTGCCACAGGGGTGGAGTCTGTCGGCTATCAGCTGCTCAGCCTGAAGGTTGAACCGCTGCCTGAGGCACAAGACATGGCGTCCGAGCTTCCTTCAAGAGGCACGGCCTCGGAGTATACGCCTCAATCATACAAAGGGGTGGATATGAGGATATGAAGCAGCCAGATACTGAAGCCAATGCTGCGGTCAAAAAAGCAGTCGCCCTCAAGTACGCTCCTGGCGACCATGAAGCTCCTGTCGTCGTAGCAAAGGGTTCGGGAGAACTGGCGGAGACGATCCTGCAGAAAGCGATGGAGCATGGCGTGCCGGTACAGGAGGATGCGGCTTTGGTGGAGGTGCTCTCCAAGCTGGATCTAGACCAGCAAATCCCTCCCGAGCTTTATCAGCTGGTGGCCGAAGTGCTAACTTATGTGTATCAGGCTGACCGTCAGGCAGAAAGAGGGGGCATGATGAAATAATGTCCTCAACAGGCAAAGCGGATAACCGCAAGCAGAAGGGAGACGCGGCCGAGATGGCGGCAGCTGAGATGCTGCGCCGGAAAGGATACCGCATTCTGGAGCGCAACTGGCGCAGCCGTTATGGCGAGCTGGACATTATCGCAGAGACGGAAGGCGTGCTGGTATTTATCGAAGTGCGGAGCCGAACCGCCACCGCAAGCTACGGTACGCCGTCTGAATCCGTCAATGCAAGAAAAATGATGCAGGTCAGAAACACGGCGGAGCAGTACATTCACTATAAACGCTATTACGACAAGCCTGTTCGGTTTGACGTCATTTCGATCATTCTTCAGGATGACATGACAGCCGCCTCCATGGATCATATCGTCAACGCTTTTTAACAACACGGATGAGCGGGGAACACTACACTGCTCACGGATTATAGATCATACATCAAAAAACGCATGCCGCAACAGACGGATTTCTATTCCTCGGCATGCGTTTTTCTATGATTAATAGGCATCAGCATTTCTCTGCTCTATTGTGTTTCATGCGTTACTTACTTTTGGTCCACTCCATCAAATACTCCGGCTGCCGGGTGTCCGGGTCCAGCATTTCTTGTTGCACCTTAAACCCGTGTCGGGAATAAAACTGAACGGCCTGTTCATTTGCCTTGTATACCTTGAGCTCCAACCGCTCCTGTCGGCTTTTGATATGATCGAGCAGCTTCCGACCATATCCGCGAGACTGATACTCAGGGTCGATGAACAGCGCGGCCAAATACGAACCGACAATCGAAATGAACCCTCGAATATGTCCGTCTATCTCCAGGACATAGGATTCCGACATCGGCAAATACACATTTTTCATCTCGCTCTGCTTTGATGACCAGTATTCCATCGGAATAAAATGGTGGGCCTGTTCCGACCCTCTCAGCCATAGTTCAATCATTGAATCCTGCTCACGTTCTTCCATAAGTCGAATATTCATAGACATGCTCCTTGTGATGATTTCTTCAGACATACACCGGCAGCTGGTCCAGCTGCCGATATTGGATCGCCTCGGCGACGTGGTGGCTGCCGATGCACTCTGCTTGGTCCAGATCCGCGATCGTTCTGGCAAGCTTTAATATTTTATCATAGGCGCGCATGCTGAGCCCAAGCGTATCGATCGTGGTCTGGAGCAGGCTGGCCGAGGCGCTGTCGAGCGCAGCATAACGACGCAAATGACTGCCAAACAATTCGCTGTTCCAGCTGAATGGCAGATGTCGGTATCGCGTGGATTGAAGGAGCTGTGCTGCCATAACCTGCTCCCGCATTTCCCGGGATGAGAGCTGATGCGCGGTGTCATAACGGTCTTTCGGACGCGGAACCTCAACCTGCAGATCGATGCGATCAAGCAGAGGGCCGGATATTTTAGCACGATATTGTCCGATCCGTCGCGGGCTGCAGGTGCATCGCTGCTGCGGATGATCGTTTCCCCAGAATCCGCACGGACAAGGATTCATCGATGCAGCGAGCATGAAATGTGCAGGGAAGGTGAGAACAGCTCTCGCCCTGCTGATCGTAACCTCACGATCCTCCAGCGGCTGGCGCAGCACCTCAAGCACATGCCGGGAGAACTCCGGAAGCTCATCGAGAAAAAGTATGCCCTTGTGTGCGAGGCTGACCTCGCCGGGCCTTGGAATGGTGCCGCCCCCGATCAGCCCGCCGGATGAAATGGTATGATGAGGGGATCTGAAAGGACGTCTGGTCATCAAACTTCCGGTATGCTTAAGCTTTCCGGCTGCGCTGTATATTTTCGTTGTCGTTAACGACTCTTGTTCACTTAACGGAGGCAGAATGGTAGGAAGCCGCTTCATCAGCATCGTTTTTCCGGTACCGGGAGGGCCGATGAGCATGATATTGTGCATGCCTGCTGCGGCAATCGTCAGCGCGCGCTTGACATGCGGTTGTCCGATGACGTCGCTATAATCCTCAACGACATCATCCGGGGTGTTCACGCATCCATGGTTTTCAATATCGGACTTGGTATAAAGCAGTTTGGACAGATGGACTGTGAAAGGCGCGGATCTCCCCGGCGAGTGCGTTTCACTTTGAGGCCTGTCCGGTTCAATTAACCCGTCCGCCTGGCTGCCCGTGAGCTCCTTAATATGACGCAGCCCGTATACGTTCATCCCGCCGATTAGCGCAGCCTCCGGGGCGTTCTCGTAGGGGAGCAGCACGCCCTTTAACCCGTCCCGTTTGGCCTTCTCCACCATAGGCAGCACCCCGTTAATGGGACGGAGTGATCCGTCCAGCGCCAATTCACCGAGAATGAGCAGCGATTCAGGTGAAAAATCAATTTGCTCGCTCGTTACCAAAATGCCTAACGCAATGGCAAGATCAAAGGACGATCCTTCCTTGCGCAGGTCGGCTGGCGCCAGATTAATGGTGACCCTTTTCATCGGATAGGTGAATCCGCAATTTTTGACCGCGGCCCGCACCCGCTCGACCGATTCCCGGATCGAGGAATCCGGTAGTCCGATGATGGAGGTTTGAGGCAGACCATTCGACAGATCAACTTCAACCTGAATCGTGACGCCGTCGATTCCGTGAAGGCAAGCGCTGTATAGCTTACCGTACATATTAAAAAGCACCTCTCTTTCGATATTCGGCTCTGGTGGCTCTACTATGTTGAGTCCGGCCGACAATCCGAAAAAGGGTGCTTCCTCATTTTCGTTCATATATAAGTAATTGTAAAATTATTCATCAGTTACTGTCAATAACGAGTCTTGGGTATCCCTTTCCTCTGCCTTTGCATGATTATCCCTTTCGTTCAGGAATCGAAGAGCGGTGGGAAAGGTTCATGAATCGTGGAGTGGAACAAAAGTGTGGATGCAGGAGTAGATGCTAGACTGGATGCAACAACGGCTCACGTCAAGAGGGATACGTATAGGAAATAAACAAGCTTACGGTTCAAAGTCGGGTTCAATGTTCTACCTGACTAAAAGGAATAAGCGTACAAAGCTGGCGAAAATCGAGAGTGAATCTATAATGCATGGCTGCTTGAAGCTAGCAGGACGACTAAAGTAGAGAAAATCCCTCCTGACTACCTTTGAAAAATGTATTATAATATTTTAAATTACATTAATTGGATAACTAACTCCATTAGTAAAACTCTCTAACCAAGCCTCGTCCATGCCTATATTCACGACTCCCCCATAGCGTATGCGAATCGATTATTGCTGCCAACCTGCATCCCATCTAGTTGGGGGACAGCCCGCCGTTACCATTTGCAGACGGAACCATAGAATAAAGTACATGCTAAGACAATCGCAATGGGTGTTAGATCAGGAGATCAAGGAGGTAAGAGCATGCCGATAGTGTGGATAGATCCTGGACATGGTGGAAGGGATTCGGGCGCAACCGGCAACGGATTGCTGGAGAAAGATGTGGTGCTGGCGCTCTCGGTAGCGATCAAGCGAAAGCTGGAGGCCGAGTATGACGGGGTTCAGGTGCTGATGTCCCGGGACAGGGACGTGTTCCTGGAACTCTCGGAGCGCACGAACGCAGCGAATCGGTCCGGTGCCGATATCCTTGTATCCATTCACTGTAATGCCGGTGGAGGCAATGGAGGGTTTGAGTCGTTTCGTTACACCTCGGTATCATCCACTACCGTGAACCTGCACGATGCGCTGCATGCTGAGATTATGAAAGCACTGGCGCCATTTAACGTTATAGATCGAGGTGTGAAATCCCAGAACCTGCACATGCTGCGGGAGAGCAGAATGCCGGCCGTTTTAACGGAAAATCTGTTTATTGATGTAGCGTCGGATGCGAACAAGCTGAAGAACCCCGACGTCATTAACGCACTGGTAAACGGTCATGTGAACGGGATTGCCAGACACTTGGGCCTGACACGAAAAGGGGGGACTCCTCAAATGGACAAGGCTAACGTTATCGCCTACGGTAAGGAAATTCAGAATGGCCTCATCATTAACAATACGGTGTATGTTCCTTTAAGAGCATTGGCAGAAGCAAGCGGAGATCGTGTGGCGTGGGACAATCAGACGAAAACCGCGACCGTCACCAAACCACAATAAACGAGTAATGATTGCAATAATAGCGAGTAGTACTGCAACCCAACGGGTAACACAACAGCATAACACGTGTTATAAACCTCCCTTAAACATGACTAAAGGGAGGTTTATCGTTGTGATCGCCCTATGAGGTCGATCTTGCCTGCTGGCGATATTGCCTTGGGGTCACCCCGATTTTTTTCTTGAACAGTTGATGGAAAAATTTCAGGTCGCTGTATCCCACCTCGGATGCTATTTCTGCCACGCTTTGATGGCTGGCCGCAAGCTGGCGGCAGGCGGCATCCATTCGGATGCCCTGCACATATTCGGTGAAGCTCATTCCGGTCTGCTTCCGGAACAGGCGACTGAACTGCCGTTCACTGAGATTGGCCTTGGCGGCAAAATCACCGAGTCTGAGGCTGCTGGCATAATGGCGGTCAATATAGGCGACAGCTTCATCGATGGACAACCACTGCGGTCTGTCCCGCTCAGGCGATCCGAGCTGAAGCTGATGTCTGTACAAGCCGGCTAATATTCGAACGACCAGCGCAGCGAGCACCCCCAAATATCCTGGCGGTCTGGCGGAAAACTCGCGATGCATCTCGCGGAATAGGGCATGGTATTCTCCGGCATCATCCCGCATCGAGAACCAGTGCACCCGCTGCTCGATAAACGGTTCGCATAACTCTGAAGCATGGGGAAAGGCGTCCCGCAGCTCCACTAAATACCGGGCTGGAAACAGACAGTTGTATACGATCAGCGGCCGGTCCTTGCGCATCGTTCTCGGACGAAACACATGGCTGCGCCCGATCGGAATGAAGAACAGTGTCCCGTGCTCCACCGGAACGGCATCACCAGCAATGTAATGGACCCCGGAGCCTTCGCTCACATAAGTGATTTCAATAAATTCATGGGAATGCTCGGCCATCTCAAACGTTTCGCAAGCCCGGTTTACATAGATCGGAATTCCCGGTTCAAAAAAATGCTCCCCTGGCATTACAAAAGTACTCCGTGTCATGCTCACGTCTACCGCCCCTTATTCAGACTGCCTTGTTTGGCTTCATCTTACGAAACCGGTTGTAAAATGTCCAGATCGACCTATAAAAATGTCGCATGCCTCCCCTGAACAAGAGAGCAGCGCCCCCTACAATAGAGGTGAGATGCTGCTCGCATGGCGGCAAATGCTCGATGAAAAGGAGGAACACGTATGCAAGCACTGGAAGTGACCCGTCTGAGCTGCGAATATCGCCACAATCCGATTGGACTGGGAGTAAAGCTGCCCAGATTCAGCTGGCAGCTGGCGTCGGATCGCATGCATGTGATGCAGCATGCTTACCGGATTCAGGTGTCCAGCGGCGGGCAGGGGTTTGATGAGCAGCGGCTGGTATGGGATACGGGAAAACAAACATCGGACAATTCCTTGCTCGTCGAATACGGCGGAGAGGCGTTACAGTCCCGGCAACGGTACTACTATCGAGTCAAAGTATGGGATCAACGCGGAGGCGAGTCGGACTGGAGCCCGTCGGCCTGTTTTGAGATGGGGTTATTGCACCCTTCGGACTGGTCTGCACGCTGGATCACGCCGGATGACAAGGCGATTGATCCGCTGGCAGAGGAAGTGTTCCAGCTGAGAACTACCTTCACTGTCCGGAAGGGGGTTAGCCGGGCTACCGTATACGTCACCTCGCGAGGGATGTATGAGCTGGAGCTGAACGGCCGGCGTGTCGGGGACGAGCAGTATGCCCCGGGCTGGACCAGTTATGACAGCAGGCTGCAGGTACAGGCTTATGATGTCACCGATCAGATTCAGGAGGGCGAGCGCAACGCCATCGGCGCTTTCCTGGCCAATGGATGGTACAAAGGGGTTCTGGGCTGGGACAGTCAATCTGGTAAATATGGCGATACGCGGGCACTTTTGCTGCAGCTGCATATGGACTACGAGGATGGGACGACAGATGTATTGGTCAGCGACAGGTCTTGGCGGGCTTCCACAGGGGCGATTCTCATGTCTGAGCTTTATCATGGCGAAACCTATGATGCTCGCCTGGAGAAAACCGGATGGTCTACTGCGGCCTATGATGATTCCGAATGGGCAGAGGTCAGGGAGTTGGCCGATTCGAGAGATGTGCTTGTGATGCAGGAGAATGAGCCTGCACGCGTGACAGAGCGGATCAAGCCCGTGGCCTTGCTGCGGACCCCGTCGGGTGAAACGGTCATTGATATGGGCCAGAATATGGTCGGCCGCCTTCATCTCCGGCTGGATCTGCCGTCAGGCACTTCGATTACGCTCCAGCACGGGGAGGTGCTTGATCAAGACGGCCATTTTTACACCGCGAATCTCCGGTCTGCCAGACAAACGGTGCGGTACACCTGCAAGGGCGGCGGGGAGACGTATGAGCCGCGATTCACATTTCAGGGCTTCCGTTATGTCAAGGTGGAGGGCTGGCCGGCAGAGGCTCCGCTGGAACTGGAGCGGATCACCGGGCATGTCATTCATACCGATATGGAGAGAACCGGTGACTTTGAATGCGCTCATCCGTTGCTGAACCAACTCCAGCGTAATATCCGATGGGGGCAGCGAGGCAATTTTGTGGATGTTCCTACCGATTGCCCGCAGCGGGATGAGCGGCTTGGCTGGACCGGGGATGCCCAGGTGTTCATTCGGACCGCGGCTTTCAACTACGGAGTCGCGTCGTTTTTTACGAAGTGGCTGCGCGATTTGAAGGCTGATCAACGTGAAGATGGCGGCGTGCCGTTTGTCATTCCGGATGTGCTGGATGAGAAGTCACACTCCTCTTCGGCCTGGGGCGATGCAGCGGTTATATGCCCATGGACGCTGTATGTCTGTTACGGCGACAAGCGTGTGCTGGCAGAGCAATATGACAGCATGAAAGCGTGGATTGAGTATATCCGCTCCCAAGGGGATAACGAGTTTTTATGGAATACCGGATTTCACTTTGGCGACTGGCTCGGCCTTGATGCTAAGGAAGGCAGTTATGTAGGAGCTACGCCGAAGGATTTGATCGCCACCTGCTTCTATGCCTATTCGACCGGGCTGTTTGTGAGAACGGCGCAGGTGCTCGGCTATAAGGAGGACGCTCGAAAGTATGGCGAATTGTATGAAAGCATTGTGGCGGCATTCAACCGGGAGTTTGTGACGGGAAGCGGCAGGCTTGCTGCCCATACCCAGACGGCACATGTGCTGCCGCTGATGTTCGGGCTCGTCGATGGCCCGGTGCGCGAGCGACTGGCACGGACGCTGGCGGATGACGTGCAGGAGCAGAACGGTCATCTGACAACCGGCTTTGTAGGAACCCCGTACCTGTGCCATGTGCTGTCCGAGAACGGGTATCATGAATTGGCCGTAAAGCTTGTGCAGCAGGAGGACTATCCATCCTGGCTGTACTCGATCCGCCAGGGGGCGACAACTATATGGGAGCATTGGGACGGGATCAAGCCGGATGGGACGTTCTGGAGCAAGGACATGAACTCCTTTAACCATTATGCTTACGGCTCCATCGGCGACTGGCTGTACCGGGCCGTGGCCGGGCTTGACCTCGACGAGTCGCAGCCGGGATATAAACGCATTCTGTTCCGGCCACGGCCGGACTCTGGTATGGTCTATGCCAGAGCCTCGTATGAGTCGGGGTATGGAGTGATTCGGAGTGGATGGCGCATAGACGAGAGCGGCTCCGTCATCTATGAGTTTGAACTGCCTCCGAATACGACGGCAGAGGCTCGCATTCCGCACGGGCAACTGGCGGGTGTCTTGGTCAACAACAAGCGTGCAGAGCAGGCTGAGGGCGTGCTTTCCGCCCGAGAGTACGAAGCTTGCGCGGTGCTCGAGCTTGGCTCGGGGACGTACCGAATCGTGGCTGGCGGAGTCATCGAATAGACGGCGAGAATGAGCGGGCAGCGCTGCGTTGGCAGCGATGATTAGGAGGGCACCTGACAGGACTTCCTTATATTTCTGAGCGGCTGTTGACCCATGTTGATGGGTGGCAGACGCTCTATTTTTTTACGATTATAGTTAGAGAAACCTATCTTCGGAATTCCATTATATTCCAAATATTCTCTTGACGGGATCAATTCCATATCAAAATAGAGTGGATCAGAGGCCATTTTTTTAAGGTAAGCGTTTTAAAAACATGTTACAATAACTTGGGTTCATTATATAAAAGGTTGTCATGGGAACCGCTAACATAGATAGCTTTCCCAGCCGACCCGCCTTGTTCCAGTCATGTTGATAGGAGGATTCCAGAATGAATATCCATGAATATCAAGGAAAACAAGTACTGAAGCAATACGGAGTAGCCGTTCCGAACGGCAAGGTTGCGTTTACGGTTGAAGAAGCTGTCGAAGCGGCCAAATCTTTGGGCAGCCCGGTGACGGTTGTGAAGGCGCAAATTCATGCAGGTGGCCGCGGTAAGGCCGGCGGCGTGAAAGTTGCGAAGAACCTCGATGAGGTTCGTGCCTATGCCGAAGAGATTTTGGGCAAGGTGCTGGTCACTCACCAGACCGGACCGGAAGGCAAAGAAGTTAAGCGCTTGCTTATTGAGGAAGGCTGCGACATTCGCAAAGAATATTATGTCGGCGTTGTGGTGGACCGTGGAACCGGACGCGTCGTTATGATGGCCTCCGAAGAAGGCGGAACGGAGATTGAAGAGGTTGCAGCAGCTACGCCGGAGAAGATTTTTAAAGAGGTCGTTGATCCAGCGGTTGGACTGCAAATGTTCCAGGCTCGCAAACTGGCATATTCCATTAATATTCCGAACGAACTGGTAGGCAAGGCAGCCCAATTCATGATGGCTTTGTATAAAGCCTTTGTGGAGAAGGACTGCTCGATTGCCGAGATTAACCCGCTTGTCGTTACAGGTGACGGCAATGTGATGGCACTGGATGCGAAGCTCAACTTTGACTCCAATGCGATGTTCCGTCATAAGGACATCCAGGAGCTGCGTGATTTGGATGAAGAGGACGAGAAGGAGATCGAGGCATCCAAATTTGACCTGAGCTACATAGCGCTTGACGGCAACATTGGCTGTATGGTGAATGGTGCCGGTCTTGCGATGGCAACGATGGACATCATCAAATACTACGGCGGCGAGCCGGCCAACTTCCTTGATGTAGGGGGCGGTGCAACGACGGAGAAGGTTACGGAAGCCTTCAAGATCATTCTGTCCGACCCGCAGGTTAAAGGCATCTTCGTGAACATCTTTGGCGGCATTATGCGCTGTGATGTCATCGCCAACGGTGTGGTGGAAGCCGCGAAGCAAATCGGGCTTAGCCGTCCGCTTGTCGTGCGTCTGGAAGGGACAAACGTAGAGCTTGGCAAGCAGATTCTGGCGGAATCCGGACTGAACATCGTACCTGCCGATTCCATGGCCGACGGAGCGCAGAAGATCGTCTCCCTCGTTCAGTAATTATTCATTCCTGAACAGGCATGGCACATGAAGGAGAATTCCGCTCCTGCCGTGCGGTTGCTTTCATTATTCAAATGAGGAATTTTGCAAAGTCCTGAAATTACAATAGGGGATGTGAATCAATCGTGAGTATTTTGATCGATAAACATACAAAAGTAATAACGCAAGGGATTACAGGGAAAACGGCTCTGTTCCATGCCAAGGGCGCTCTGGATTACGGCACGCAAATGGTGGGCGGTACATCTCCAGGCAAAGGTGGAACCCAAGTCGAAATTACGCTGGAGAATGGAACAAACGTCAGCCTCCCGGTGTTTAATACGGTTGAAGAAGCCAAAGCGAAGACCGGTGCTACGGCCAGTGTTATCTATGTTCCGCCTGCATTTGCCGCAGATTCCATCATGGAAGCTGTCGATGCTGAAATGGAGCTGGTTATCTGTATTACCGAGGGGATTCCGGTCCTTGATATGGTGAAGGTAGCGCGTTACATGGAAGGCAAGAAGACACGCCTGATCGGTCCGAACTGTCCGGGTGTCATTACGCCAGGTCAGTGCAAAATCGGCATTATGCCAGGCTACATCCATACTCCGGGCCATGTCGGCGTTGTATCCCGCAGCGGTACGCTGACGTATGAGGCGGTTCACCAGCTGACGGCTCGCGGCATCGGACAATCCACCGCGGTTGGCATCGGCGGCGACCCGGTGAAGGGAACCGAATTCATTGATGTGCTGAAGCTGTTCAATGAAGACCCGGACACCTATGCGGTTATTATGATTGGTGAAATTGGCGGTACGGCCGAAGAAGAGGCTGCCGAGTGGATCAAAGCCAACATGACTAAGCCTGTTGTCGGCTTTATCGGTGGAGCTACAGCGCCTCCAGGGAAGCGGATGGGTCATGCCGGCGCCATTATTTCCGGCGGTAAAGGTACAGCCAAGGAGAAGATTTCGGTACTTGAAGCTTGTGGTGTCAAAGTTGCGCCAACCCCTTCCGAGATGGGCTCGACACTCGTTAGTGTTCTGGAAGAACAAGGCATTCTGGCGAAGTGCACAACGCACTAATTAACGGGGCGCTACTGAAATTCATAGTTTCATAGTAGTTTGATTCAAGGTAAGCAACCTTTTATTTCCCGATGGGAGATAAAGGGTTGCTTTTCGTGTTTTTAAGGATAATTCTATCGTCATTAACTGAACCGAAGGGAGCAGCGTTATATGGATATAAGCAATATCGTATTGGCGGCACTGCATGAAAGTGAAGGGATCGGCTGGAAAACAATCGAGCGCATCATGCATCACGGTGGCATACGCAGCGAAATGCTTCATTATAGAGCAAAGGATTGGGAGGCTTGCGGCGTGGGTGTCGAAACGGCGCATCATCTCGAACATAACTTCATGCTTACTGTCGAATCGGTGACGAACCGGATGTCGGACGATGACACGAACGAGCCTCGACAACAATGCAGCTCCGCATCAAATTTGACAAATGATCAAAAAATACGTATTATTACAGCCCTCGATACGTTGTATCCACAGCGCCTGCATTCGTCCTCCCAGCCACCGTGGGTGTTGTACGCAATTGGCGATCTCCAGCTTATGGAGATGCCAAGCATTGCCATGGTAGGCACCCGCCTGCCCACGGCATATGGCAAGAAGGTAGCGGCCGTGCTGGCGGAGGAGCTGGCAGAGGCGGGATTTGCCGTCGTCAGCGGCATGGCAAGAGGCATCGACAGCGTGGTGCACGACGCGGTTCTGGCCCGTGACGGCCGGACGATCGCTGTGCTCGGAGGAGGGATCGATGTCGTTTACCCGCCGGAGAATCGCTCGCTCTATGAGGATATTGCAGACAAGGGGCTGATCCTCTCTGAATATCCGCCGGGAACCAAGGTGCGCCCGGGCTTCTTTCCGCGTCGAAACCGGATTATTGCAGCGCTTGCGCTCGGGACGGTGGTGGTCGAGGCCGATGCCCGCAGCGGCTCGCTCATTACGGCGGATATGGCGCTGGAGGCGGGAAGGGATGTTTTCTCGGTTCCTGGACAAGTGACATCTCCGAAGAGCAGGGGGACGCTGGATTTGATCAAGCAGGGAGCCAAGATGGTGACATGCGGTGCGGATATTATAGAAGAATATGAAATTTGGTTGCCAAAAGGCATAAAGGATTCATACAATAAGGAGCGGCAGGAGGATCATTTTGCTGCTGGAGAAAACGCCGGGTTGACAAATGATGAACTGGAAATATACCATAGGCTCGAACAAGGGCCGGGCTCGCTCGACGATTTGCTGGAGCAAACCCGATGGGATTTTGGACATTTGCATTCAGTTCTGTTATCTTTAATCATAAAAAAGCAGATAACCCAATTACCCGGTGCTATATATAAGATCATTTAAATGGGAAGTTTGATGTTGGAGAGGAGGATGAACCTGTGGCGGATTCTCTCGTCATCGTAGAGTCGCCTGCCAAGGCGAAAACCATTGGCAAATATCTCGGCAGCAAGTACATCGTGAAAGCTTCAATGGGGCATGTTCGCGATCTGCCGAAAAGCCAAATCGGCGTTGAGGTAGAAAATGGCTTCAACCCGAAATACATTACGATCCGCGGAAAAGGTTCTGTCTTAAAGGAACTTAAGGATGCAAGCAAAAAAGTGAAAAAAGTGTATCTCGCGGCTGACCCCGATCGTGAAGGTGAGGCGATCGCGTGGCATCTGGCGCATGCGCTGGAGCTGGATGAATCCCAGAGCCTTCGTGTCGTCTTTAACGAAATTACGAAAACAGCCGTCAAGGACGCTTTCAAAACACCGCGCAAAATCAACATGGACCTGGTGAACGCGCAGCAGGCGAGACGAATTCTTGACCGTCTGGTAGGTTACAAGATCAGCCCGCTGCTGTGGAAGAAGGTGAAGAAGGGGCTGTCGGCCGGCCGCGTGCAATCCGTAGCCGTCAAGATCATTCTGGATCGGGAGAATGAAATCAATGCGTTTGTTCCCGAGGAATACTGGACGATTACCGCGAAGCTGGCGGTGAAGGGCGCTTCTTTCGAAGCGAAGTTTGTTCAACTCGACGGCGCGAAGAAGGAACTCGGGAGCGAGCAGGATGTAAACGAAATTCTGGCCGCGATTCAGGATGCCTCCTTCGAGGTAACCGACGTGAAGGAACGCGAGCGTCAGCGTCATCCATCCCCACCATTTACGACAAGCTCCTTGCAGCAGGAGGCAGCGCGTAAGCTCGGCTTCAGAGCTGCGAAAACGATGTCGGTTGCCCAGCAGCTGTATGAAGGTGTGGAACTCGGCAAAGAGGGAACCGTCGGTCTGATTACCTACATGCGTACGGACTCCACACGGATCTCGGAAACGGCGCAAGGCGAGGCCAAGGATTACATTCAAAACAAGTACGGAGATCCTTTCGTGCCGGAAAGCCCAAGGCAATATTCGAAGAAAGGCGCAAACGCCCAGGATGCGCACGAAGCGATTCGTCCGACATCGGTCCTGCGTGATCCGGAATCCGTCAAGCCTTACATGAGCCGTGATCAGCTTCGGCTGTATAAACTGATCTGGGAGCGCTTTGTCGCCAGCCAGATGTCATCGGCTGTACTGGATACGCTTTCCGTAGACATCGCCGCCGGACGCACGGTCTTCCGGGCAACGGGCTCCAAGGTTCGTTTCCCTGGATTCATGAAGGTGTATGTTGAGGGCAATGATGATGGCACCACCGAGGAAGACAAATATTTGCCAGCGCTTCACAAGGGCGATCAACTGGAGAAACAGAACATTGAACCGAAGCAGCACTTTACCCAGCCGCCTCCACGCTATACGGAAGCGCGTCTTGTCCGGACGCTGGAGGAACTTGGCATAGGACGTCCGAGTACGTATGCGCCGACGCTGGAGACGATCCAGAAGCGGGGTTATGTCGCGATCGAAGAAAAGAAATTCGTTCCGACAGAACTTGGCGAGCTTGTGATCGAGCAGATGGAGCAGTTTTTCCCGGAAATTCTGAACGTGGAATTTACGGCGAACATGGAAGAAGACCTTGACCATGTGGAGGATGGAACGGAGGATTGGGTCAAAATTTTGTCCGAATTCTATGAATCCTTCGAAAAGCGGCTTGAGGTTGCGGAAGAAGAGATGAAGGAAATCGAAATCGAAGATGAGGTTTCCGATGAAATATGTGAGAAATGCGGCAAGCCGCTCGTATACAAGCTGGGACGATTCGGAAAATTCCTGGCATGCTCGGGCTTCCCGGATTGTCGCAACACGAAGCCGATCATCAAGAATATTGGCGTTGCTTGTCCGAAGTGCAAGGAGGGGCATGTGGTGGAACGCCGCAGTAAAAAGGGGCGCATTTTCTACGGATGCGACCGTTATCCGGAATGCGATTATGTATCCTGGGATAAACCGTCTCCGAAGCCTTGTCCGAACTGCAGCGGACAGATGATCGAGAAGAAGAGCAAGCAGGGCATCAAGCTTCAATGTACAGCCTGTGACTATTCTGAAATGATGGAAGAACA
The DNA here is from genome assembly GCF_002276395.1 of Paenibacillus sp. 7541. Classification (NCBI taxonomy): domain Bacteria; kingdom Bacillati; phylum Bacillota; class Bacilli; order Caryophanales; family Paenibacillaceae; genus Paenibacillus; species Paenibacillus sp. 7541. The sequence continues at coordinate 229,259 of NZ_NQLZ01000011.1, forward strand.
GGACGAAGCAGCAGAATTGTAAGGCATACAGGAGGTAATGAAGTTGACTGAAGCACAAAGGGTGACTGTCATCGGAGCCGGTCTTGCAGGGAGCGAGGCCGCTTGGCAAATTGCCAGCCGGGGGGTCCCCGTCACCTTATATGAGATGCGTCCGGTGGTCAAGACGCCGGCGCATCATACGGACAAGTTCGCTGAGCTTGTCTGCAGCAACTCCCTTCGCGCGAACGGTTTGACGAATGCCGTGGGCGTTCTGAAGGAAGAGATGCGGATGTTGAATTCACTCGTTATCGGCTCGGCAGACCGCAACTCGGTACCCGCCGGCGGTGCGCTGGCGGTAGACCGGGACGGCTTTTCCGGAGAGATTACGCACACGCTGCATAATCACCCGTTAATTGAAGTCGTAAACGAGGAAATCCAGCATATACCTGAAGAAGGCATCGTCGTCATTGCTACAGGTCCGCTGACATCGCCGGCACTGTCGGCCGAAATTCGCGAGCTGATGGGCCAGGATTATTTCTACTTCTACGATGCGGCTGCGCCGATTATCGAGAAAGACTCGATTGATATGAGCAAGGTTTACCTGGCCTCCCGATACGATAAGGGAGAAGCCGCCTACTTGAACTGCCCGATGACCGAAGAGGAGTTCAACGCCTTCTACGAGGCGGTCGTGAACGCAGAGGTGGCCGAGCTCAAGGAGTTCGAGAAGGAGATCTATTTTGAAGGCTGCATGCCGATCGAAGTGATGATGAAGCGGGGAAAACAGACGGCGCTGTTTGGTCCGATGAAGCCGGTGGGCCTCGTCAATCCGCATACGGGAGAGCTGCCTTATGCCGTTGTCCAGCTTCGTCAGGACAATGCGGCGGGCACGCTGTACAACCTTGTAGGATTCCAGACCCATTTGAAATGGGGAGAGCAGAAGCGGATCATCTCGATGATCCCAGGCCTAGAGAACGCGGAAATTGTACGCTACGGTGTCATGCACCGCAATACGTTTGTCAATTCGCCGAAGCTGCTTGAACAGACCTATCAGGTGAAAAACCGTCCGAACCTATATCTCGCCGGGCAAATGACCGGTGTGGAAGGATATGTGGAATCGGCTGCTTCCGGCTTGATTGCAGGCATCAATGCAGCGCTGGCAGCGCAGGGCAAGGAAGGAATTGTATTCCCGCAAGAATCAACGATCGGCAGTATGGCATATTATATTACCCATGCCGATCCGGACAACTTCCAGCCGATGAATGCCAATTTCGGACTGCTGCCTCAGCTTGAGAAGCGCATTCGCAACAAGAAGGAGAAGAATGAAGCTTTGGCCAACCGGGCGCTGGACCAGATCCGTTACTTTATTAATGACCATGGACTGAATAAGATTTTATAACCATTAGGGAGGTCGGCCATCATGGATATGACTTTTCATGCGACTACGATCTGCGCCGTGCGGCATAACGGCACTGCAGCCATTGCCGGCGACGGCCAGGTAACCTTCGGGCAGAACGTCATCATGAAGCAGACCGCCAAAAAGGTACGCCGTCTTTACCGGGGACAAGTTGTCGCCGGTTTTGCCGGTTCTGTGGCGGATGCAATCACGCTGTTTGAGAAGTTTGAAGCCAAGCTGGAGGAGCATCATGGCAATCTGCAGCGCGCGGCTGTGGAGCTGGCCAAAGACTGGAGACAGGACCGGATTTTGCGGAAGCTTGAAGCGCTCATGATCGTGATGGACAAAACGGGGATGCTGCTCATTTCCGGGAACGGGGAGATTATCGAGCCGGATGATGATGTGCTGGCGATCGGCTCTGGCGGCAATTTTGCGCTCTCCGCCGGCCGTGCATTGAAGCGCCATGCCCAGCATTTGGAGGCGAAGGACATCGCCCGCGAGGCGCTCCAGATTGCCTCTGAAGTGTGTGTGTACACCAATGGTAATATCATTGTGGAAGAGCTGTGATCGAAGTTTATACAGGGCGGAGGTAGAGCGATGAAGAATGAAGCGATGACCCCTAGGCAAATTGTTGCCGAACTGGATAAGTATATCGTTGGACAGAAGGAAGCCAAGAAATCGGTGGCGGTTGCGCTCCGCAACCGATATCGGCGCAGCCTGCTGAGCGACAGCGAGCGGGATGAAATCGTGCCCAAAAATATTCTGATGATCGGTCCGACCGGTGTCGGCAAGACAGAGATTGCCCGCAGGCTTGCCAAGCTGGTGAACGCTCCATTCGTCAAAGTAGAAGCCACCAAATTTACCGAGGTCGGATATGTCGGACGTGATGTGGAATCGATGGTTCGGGACCTGGTGGAAACGGCGATTCGGATGGTGAAGCTGGAGCGTACCGAGAAGGTTCGCGACAAGGCGGAAGAGATGGCTAATGAGCGTATCGTGCAAATCTTGGTTCCATCGAGATCGAGTCAGAAAAATCAGCGCAACCCGTTTGAGATGCTGTTCGGCGGGGGAAATGCCGGTCAGACGGAGCAGGAGGAGCCTGAAGACAAGGATGTGAGCCTGAAGGAGCAGCGGAGACAGGTCAGGTTTAATTTGTTGTCAGGGAAGCTGGAGGATGACATCATCGAGATTGACGTGGAGGACACCTCTCCGAACATGTTTGACATGTTTGCCGGTCAGGGCAATGATCAGATGGGGATGAACATGCAGGAGATGCTCGGCAGTCTGATGCCCAAGCGCACCAAGAAACGCAAGCTCAGCATTAAAGAAGCGAGAAAGGTGCTGACCCAGGAGGAAGCGGCCAAGCTGATCGACATGGACGATGTCATCCAGGAGTCGATTCGCCGTGCGGAGCAGTCCGGCATCATCTTCATAGATGAGATAGACAAAGTGGCGAGCCAAGGCCGGCAGTCGGGACCTGATGTATCCCGGGAAGGGGTCCAGCGCGATATTTTGCCTATCGTAGAGGGCTCCACGGTGATGACAAAGTATGGGCCGGTGAAAACAGACTTTATTTTGTTTATCGCAGCGGGTGCTTTCCACATTGCAAAACCGTCGGACCTGATTCCTGAGCTGCAGGGACGTTTTCCGATTCGCGTAGAGCTGGACAGTTTGTCCCTGGATGATTTTGTATCCATTCTGACCGAGCCGAAAAATGCTTTGACCAAACAGTACATTCATTTGCTTCGAACCGAGAATTTGGAGGTTGAGTTCTCACCTGATGCGATCAGGGAAATTGCGCAAATTGCTGCTTCGGTCAACCAGAATACCGAGAACATCGGGGCGCGGAGGCTCCATACGATATTGGAAAAGCTGCTGGAGGATCTGTCGTTTGAAGCGCCTGAGCTGACCCTGGATCGGCTTGTGATCACGCCGCAGTATGTGCGCGAGAAACTGGCGGGCATTGCCCAGGATCGGGATCTGAGCCAGTATATCTTATAACCCCGTCAATTCTACAGCGGGATGCGACAAGGCTGTCGATCCCAAACTCGGGATATTGTCGAATGACTTTCGCAAGTTGGAAGCTGGCAGGACGGTTTTCGTGGTTTTTCTGGAAATGATAGGGAGAAAAACAGGACCCAGTGGTGTGAAAATACGAGAAAAATTTACAGAATCAGGTGTCGTTTTTCAATTTTTTAGGAAAAAAACAATAAAAAATGATTAAAAAGCCCTTCTTTTCGTCGAAAGATAGGGCTTTTTTCTTATTGTAAAAAGTCCCAATCTTTAAGAAACTTAGTTTATATGACATCATGTTGTCTTTTTCTACTTAAGACCTAGGTTAGTGCGTACGGATTAGATTAATTGTCGAAAAAAGGATTAAGTTAGGAAGTGCGCAGTGCCTTTCAGCAATCCAAATAGGAGGAATGAGCTAGTGAATCTATTGAATAACAGTAGCTTTCAACGGCTTCAAAGCGGATTGGACGCAGCGAACCTCAGAAACACGGTTCTGTCGAACAATATCGCGAATGTGGACACTCCCCATTTCAAGAGATCTGCGGTTACATTCGAAAGTCTTTTGAAGAAAGAAATGGGAGGGACCCAATTATCCCTCTCCGGCAGAAGGACAGATCCCAGACATTTTGAAATCGGACGTTCCAATCGGATTCCTGATGCTGTAGTTCTAACGGACGAAACAAGCTCCATGAACAACAATCAGAACAATGTCGATGTGGATCGAGAAATGTCACTGCTCGCGGAAAACCAGCTCCGCTACAATTCCTACGTACAGGTTGTTAACGAGCAAATTCGAATCATGCGGACAGCGATCGAAGGGAGATAACATGACATGAACATCAGCAACAGCTTCGCAATCAGCGCATCGGCGCTTACGGCACAGCGTCTACGGATGGACGTCATCTCTTCCAATATTGCGAATGCGGAGACAACAAGAGCCCGCATCGTCAATGGAGAAGCGGTTCCGTATAGGCGGAAAACGGTTGTTCTTGAGCCTGGGCAGGCTTCGTTTGAGCAGATGCTAAGGGCGGAGATGTCGGGCGGACAGGCGTTTCAAGGGGTAAAGGTAGGCAAGGTTCAAGAGGACCAATCTCCTCTGAAGCTGGTCTATAATCCGAACCATCCGGATGCTAACGCCGAAGGTTATGTTTATATGCCTAATGTGGACATCACCAAAGAGATGGTGGACATGATTTCAGCCTCTCGCTCCTATGAAGCGAACGTTACAGCGATCAATGCCTCCAAAGCTATGATTATGAAGGCTCTGGAAATCGGTAGATAAATAATTGCTCTAAATACATAACCATTGCTGGAGGGAAGAATTTCATGATTCAAAATACAATGTTCAGTACCGCGCAGGTACAGCCTCTTCAATTGCAGAACAGCGTTGCGGCGAAAGCGGCGCCGACTGAGACCATCCGAGAGTTCAGCTCATACTTGGGCGAAGCGCTGAATGCGGTAGCTTCCCAGGAAAAAACGGCCCACGTCATGAGTGACAAATTGATGCTCGGCGAAGTTAACGTGGATCAGGTGATGATAGCAGGCCAGCAAGCATTGTTAAGCATACAGCTTACCACACAGGTCCGAAACAAGGTGGTAGAAGCCTATCAGGAGATCATGCGTACGCAAATCTAAAAGTTTCTAGCAAAGTTTCGGATGGGGTGACGATGTGAACGAGAGAATTTCCCAATATCGGGATAAAGCGACCCAATATTGGAGCCAGTTTAGCCAAAAACAAAAAATAATGCTGATTGCAACGATTGCGATTCTGCTCATCGCGCTGATAGTTCTAACGGTCCAATTTTCCAAGACCAAGTATGAGGTAGCGTTCCGAGACCTGAATTCAAGCGATGCCGCTGGCATTATCAGCTATCTCGAATCCCAGGGGATTGGCTACCAATTGAGCCCCGATGGGCAAAGCATTTCAGTGCCGAGCACCCAGGCTGCCCGGGTAATGGTTGATGTTGGGTCTCAAGGCCTAGTCCAGAACGGGACGATCGGCTTTGAAACGTTTGAACAGAATTCCTCGGCAATCGGCATGACTGAAAATGAATTTGAAGTGAAATATGTAAACGCGCTGAACGGCGAAGTGGAGCGACTGCTTGAAAAAATGCAGGGCATCCAAGACGCTACCGTGCTTCTCAATCTGCCAAAGGAAAGCGTGTTTGCATCCACCGGCAATGAAGATAAGGCCAGTGCTTCGGTAGTGCTTCAGTTCAAACCGGGCTTCCGTCCGCATCAGGAAGCGATTGACGGGTATTACAACCTTGTCAAAACAGCGATTCCGAATCTGCCGATTGAGAATATCACCATCACCAACGATGAGGTGGAGCTGCTTGCCACTGCCAAAGGCGGTCAAGGCGGTCTCATGGGCAAAGTTGAAGAGAACTTCGCTCTTCAGAAGAAATTCGAGAACGATGTTAGGCAGAACGTACAGCAATTTCTGTCCAAGTATATGGGCTCCAACAAAGTCAATGTTCTGGTTGCATCCAAACTGAATTTCGATCAGGTGCAGAGCAAAGAAAACCTGGTGACCCCTGTGGATGAAGAAGAGATGAGGGGCATCGAGCTCAGCGTCCAGGAAATTCAGAAGAACTATTCCGGAACAGGTAGTCCAACGGGTGGTGTAGCTGGAGTCGGTGAAGAAGAAATCGCAGGCTATCCAGGCGATGCGTCCAGTGGACAAACAACCTCAGAAGAAGAATCAAGAATTGTGAACTACGAGGTTAACCGGATTACGAGAGATATCATTGCCAGTCCATATGTTGTTAAAGATTTAACCATAAATGTCTCGGTTGAACCACCTTCGGGACAAGAAATTTTGGATGACACGACAAGAATGGCGATTGAGAACATTCTGGTCAACATTGTTAGAGCTTCACTTTCAGATTCCGGCTCTAACTATACAGACGCACAATTGGCACAAAAAGTTTCGGTTGTTTCGCAGGTAATTAATACTAATCCGGATACGCCGCAAACTCTTCTGTCCCAGCCGCTGCTGTGGGGGATTGGTATCGCTGCACTGGCTCTCATTGCCGGAGGCGCATACTTCTTCATTCGCAGACGCAGACAGCAGGAAGAAATGCTGGAAGACGATGTTCCGCTTCCTCCTGCTACGGAGTTTCCATCGGTCAATCTGGAAAGTGTCACGAACGAGAGTCAGGTTCGCAAGCAGCTTGAGACACTGGCCAAGAAGAAGCCGGATGAGTTTGTCAATTTACTTCGCACATGGCTTGCTGAGGAATAGAGGTGGTAGCGTTGGCCAAGGGAAACAGCACGGAATTGAGCGGTCGTCAGAAAGCCGCAATATTGTTAATTACGCTCGGACCTGAAGTGTCCGCCCAAATATTTAAACATTTAAGAGAAGAAGAGATTGAACAGCTGACACTTGAAATCGCGAATGTGAGAAAAGTGGAAAGCGATGAGAAAGACACCATCCTGCAGGAGTTTCACCAGATATGCCTGGCTCAGGAATACATATCACAGGGCGGCATTAATTACGCGAAGGAAATTTTGGAGAAGGCGCTCGGTCAAGAAAAGGCTCGTGAAGTTATTAACAGACTGACCGCTACGCTTCAAGTTCGGCCGTTTGACTTTGCACGCAAGGCGGATCCGGCACAAATTCTGAACTTTATTCAGAATGAAAATGCACAGACCATTGCGCTCGTATTGTCTTATCTTCAGTTCGAGCAGGCATCTGTCATTCTTTCCTCTCTGCCGCAGGAGAAACAGGCTGAGGTTGCACGCCGGGTCGCTGTGATGGACAGCACTTCGCCGGAAGTCATCGCCCAAGTGGAGCGAGTGCTTGAGCAGAAGCTGTCCGCGACAGTCACCCAGGATTACACAAGCGCGGGAGGAATCGAATCCATCGTTCAGATTCTGAACGGTGTAGACCGCGGAACCGAGCGCACGATACTCGACTCGCTTGAGATCCAAGATCCGGAACTTGCCGAAGAGATCAAGAAACGGATGTTTGTATTTGAAGATATCGTCAATGTGGACAACCGTTCCATACAGCGAATTATCCGCGATGTCGAGAATGCCGACTTGCAGCTTGCGCTCAAGGTGGCAAGCGAAGAGGTGCGGGATGTTATATTCCGCAATATGTCTAAACGAATGGCCGAGTCCTTCCGGGAAGAGATGGAATACATGGGACCGGTTCGGCTGCGTGATGTTGAGGAAGCACAGAGCCGGATTGTAAGCACGATCCGCAGACTCGAAGAAGCGGGCGAAGTCATTATTGCTCGTGGTGGAGGGGATGACATCATTGTCTAATTTGATCAAATCGTCCCATTATAAGCCCATGAACGAACCGGCTGCACTGGATCTTGCCCGGCATTATCATGTGCCGGTTGAGGAGCAGTCTGAAGAAGAGGTTCCGAAAGGTGTTGATCCCGCGGTAGCGGTAACGCTGGCCGAGGCTGAACGAATGAAGGATGAGATGCTCAAGGATTCCCAGGAATTCGCGGAAAGACAGCTGAGGGAAGCTTCGGAGGAAGCGGAGCGGATGCTGGCTGAAGCGAAAGAGCAGATTGACGCTTGGTGGGAGGAACGAAGACTCCAGGACAACGATTTATCCGAAGCCTTGAAGTCGGAAGGTTACCGGCAAGGCTATGAAGAAGGCGCGGCAAAAGCCGAGCAGGAAATGAGGGAGCTGCTGGATAAGGCTACTCATGAAGCGCAGGAGCTGCTCCAGCAGGCTTACCGGGCCAAGGAAGAACTGATACAGGAAGCGGAGCCCTTTCTTGTGGAACTGAGCTGTGCGATTGCCGAGAAGGTCATCGAACGGCAATTGACCGTCGAGCCTGAATTGATGGTGGAGCTAATACGCAAGAACTTGTCCCGCAAACGAGAAAAAGGCGTGATCTCGCTTTGCGTCGCACCCGAGCATTTTGAATTTATATACGCGGCCCGCGAAGAATTGGGGCTGGTGATCGATTCACAGGCAGAGCTGCAAATACTGCCTGACGCGACGGTTCAGGATCGAGGATGCGTCATCCGTTCCTCCTTCGGAAGTGTGGATGCGCGAATTGATACTCAGCTGGAAGAGATCAAGAAAGAGCTGGTTCGAATAGCTCTTGAGGATGAGGAGCGAAGAAATCAGGATGAGGACGCTTGACAGCATGCGTTATATTGACCAGCTTCGGCATTTGGATCCGGTTCGAATTAACGGAAAAGTGACGCAGGTGATCGGGTTGATGGTAGAGTCCGAAGGGCCTGACGCGAGCATCGGGGATGTGTGTTATATCTATCCGACCAAGCAGTCCAAGCCCTTGAAGGCCGAGGTTGTCGGGTTCAGGGACAACAAGGTGCTGCTGATGCCGCTTGGCGAGCTTCATTCCATCGGACCGGGATGCGATGTGGTCGGTACGGGGAAACCGCTTAGCGTACAGGTTGGGTCTGAACTGCTGGGCAAGGTGCTTGACGGTTTGGGGCAGCCGCTTGACGGCTCGATCATTCCGGCGCGGATGCCGCACTATAACACCAACAACACGCCGCAGAATCCGCTTAATCGGCCTCGCGTCCAAGAGCCGATCAGCATTGGCGTTCGGGCGATTGATGGATTGTTGACGATCGGCAAGGGGCAGCGTGTCGGCATCTTCGCCGGTTCCGGTGTCGGGAAAAGCACGCTGATGGGCATGATTGCAAGAAACACGTCAGCGGATGTCAATGTTATTGCCCTGATTGGTGAGCGCGGTCGTGAGGTGCTGGATTTCATTGAGCGCGACTTGGGCCCGGAAGGCCTGAAGCGCTCGGTCGTCATTGTGGCGACCTCGGACCAGCCGGCGCTGATTCGGATTAAGGGGGCGCTCATCGCGACGACGATAGCAGAGTACTTCCGCGATCGAGGACTCAACGTCATGCTGATGATGGATTCGGTCACCCGTTACGCCATGGCTCAGCGTGAGGTTGGATTGGCAGTTGGCGAACCACCGGCGATGCGGGGTTACACCCCTTCCGTTTTCGCCAGTCTGCCCAAGCTGCTGGAGAGAGCGGGCACCGGGCCGACAGGCTCGATCACCGCATTTTATACGGTTCTGGTGGATGGCGATGATATGAACGAACCGATTGCGGATACGGTCCGGGGAATTCTTGATGGACACATTGTGCTAAACCGGGGAATTGCCAATAAAGGACATTTTCCGGCCATTGACGTACTGTCCAGCATCAGCCGTGTCATGAAAGACATCGCGCCGGAAGAGCAGATCGATGCAGCGGACAATGTGAAAAGACTGCTCGCCGTTTATCGGGACTCCGAGGATCTGATCAATATCGGAGCCTATCAGCAAGGTTCAAACGCAGACATCGACGAATCCATCGAGCATATTCAACGGATATGGGATTTCACGAGACAGAAGGTAAATGAAAAGACGACATTGAGTGAGGTTCAGGAACGACTGATTTCCGAGTTCTCAAGGAGATGACTGTGACGAATGAAATTTCATTACGCATTCCAGAAAATCGTGGATCTGAAAACGAATGAAAAACACCAGGCAGAATGGATGCTCTCCAGTGCCATCGGGAAACTTCAGGCGGAAGAGAAAAGCCTGCATGAGCTGTATGAGCTTAGAGACGAGATGTACCGTGCCCAGGAAGAAGCCGTAGCGAAAAGAGCGCCAGTGGCTGAAGTGAGGAATATCCAGCAGTACGCTGAGTATTTGGAACAGTGCATTCATCGCAAGCGTGACGACATTCGCCGGGCTCATGTCAATGTTGAGAAGAATCAGAAGTTTCTAACCGAGAAGATGATGGATGAAAAGGTATGGCTCAAAGCCAGGGAAAAATCCAAGGAAAGGTTCCGGCATGCAAGTCTCCTTCGGGAACAAAACGAGCTGGATGAAATGGCAACGGTGCGTTTTGCGATTAAGGCTCGTTAACGGTCATCGCCATACCGCCGGGTTAAGGCGAAGGAGGGATAAGAGTGGCTAGAAACGACGATATGCCAATAGACAAAGAAGAGTCAAGCGGAGGATTCGAGCGAATTCTGTTAATCCTCATTCCGGCTATCTTCACCATCGTTCTGTTAGGCGCGCTGGCTGTTTTTTTCAGGTCTGATGTCCGGGACGGTGTACTTGATTTTGCAAACAAAATTCCGATTGTGAAAGACTGGGTTCCCGATCCGGTGCTGTCGCCGGAGGAGCAGAAGCTTAAGGAGGCCAAGGAGCAAGAGGAAAGCGCCGAGGCGACCATCGCGGAGCTCAAGAAGCAGCTTGCAGAACGGGAAGAGGAAATCGCTCAGTTGGCTGAGGAAAAGGAAGCAGAAGCCAGCAAAGTTCAGCAGCTAGAGTCTCGGATCGAAACAATGGAGAATCAGGCAGCTGCAGTCGAGCCGGTTGAAGAAGACGATGAATATACGAAGCAGATTCGCGAGTTGGCCAAGCTGTATGCGGGGATGAGCCCGAGCAAGGCAGCGCCGATTATGCAAAATCTGACACTGGAAGAAATGGTGCTCATGCTCAGTGAAATGAAGAGCGCCGACCGCTCGGCGATACTGCAGCGTATGGATCCGAAGGTGGCCGCTGATGCCACGATGATGCTGAAGGACGCGAAGCCGTCCGAAGACTTGGCAATAGCAGCGCTTCAGTCGCGGCTGGACCGGAATGAGTCGCAGTCGACGCAGAGTACATCAGCCAACCTCGATCAGAGCCAGCTGAATCAGACATTTGCAGGAATGACGCCGGCGAATGCAGCAGATCTTCTGATGCAGATTTACAAGATTAGTCCTGGCAAGGCCATCACGATTTTGAATTCTGTCAATGACGCTACGCGTTCCCGAATTCTTGACGCGATGTCCCAGAAGGATGCCGAAGTTGCGGCAAGGGTGTTGAATCGACTCATGGGCTCCAACTAAAAGCGTAATCGCTTGGAAAGGAGGTGAGAAAGATGACATTAATTCAAGGCGCAGTTCCTTCGATCTCTTCTGCATCGACGGTCGGGAGCACAAGCAAGGCGGGCACAGCAGGAGGCACTGCATTTGAAGCCGTGCTGGTATCCCAATTGTCAGGCCAGGGGGCATCGGAAAGCGAAACTGCAGCGGCAGTGGCGCTGCCGGTTCTGCCTGCCGAATCGGATGAGGCGGTGGACGGGCTAGTAGAATTGCTCACGCAACTGCTGGATGATCTGGATCTGCTGGATGAAGCATTGGCAGAAGATCCGTCGCTGTTACAGCAGCTGCAGGCTTGGCTGGCTCAAGCGAATCTTTTGATTCAAGGAGACAAGCAGACGGCAGCGGGGAAGACGGCAGAGGCTGGCGATGGAGAGGCTTTGTTGCCTCCTTTGGCGATGCATAGCGACACCGTCCGATTTGCGGTACAGGATACGGTGGCCCAGCTGATCGAGAAGGTGAAATTGCTCGGCTCACAGGCACAGCATCTTGAGGCACCGATGAAACAGCTCGTTCAGGCATTCCAAGGTTTGATGGGTGAAATACGGCACACAGATCAGACGTCCACCGCGTTTGGCCGCATGCTGAACGATCAGGCCGGACAAGCTGCACCAACGAACACGGCTCATGCAAAGGTTAGTGAGCAGGCTGGAATGTCCAATGGGAATTCTGGCACAGCAACCGGATCGAATCCGAACCCAGCGCCGACCATTCGTGTGGAAGGCGAGGCTCTGAAGTTTGAGTCGCTCTTCCCGGAAGGCGAATCTTTGCTGGAACAGGGAACGGTTACGGCCGGACAGCTGGCGCTTCGCTCTGGAACGCAGGTAGCGATTAAGCCAGCAGCACCACCAGTGCCGGTGGAGAATTTCGCCAATGAGATGACCAACTTCATTATCAACAAGCTGGAGATCGTCAAGATGCACGGGGCAACGGAAGCGAGAATTTCCTTGAACCCGGAGCATTTGGGGCAGGTTGACATCAAGCTGACGATGCAAAATGGTCAGTTGATCGCTCAATTCATGACGCGAACGGCCGAAGCGCGGGAGCTGATTGATCAGCAGATGGCTCAGTTAAGAGCGGCGCTCGCGGCACAGGGCCTGCAGGTGGAGAAGATCGAGGTGACGCAAAGCAGCTCCTCTTCGACCGCATATCTGTACCAGGATGGCCGTCAGTCCGGCTCCGGACAGCAGCAGTCGCAGCAGCACCGATCCCAAGAGAAGGACAGACCGAATGATGATGCCGTTATTGCTGCGGATCTGACAGAGGAATGGAACGACTGGCTCGCATCCGTTCAAGCTGAAGAGGAAGAGCATGGAGGCACATTTACAGCAGAAGCCTAATCGCGGGGAGGTGAGTAATCATGGCGGAAAATGTCAGTAATGTTGGCTTTAGCAATGTAGAGCCTGGCCATACCCGTTCGAATTCGAAGGACAAGACGGTGCCTGGCGGCGAGCTCGGCAAGGACGAGTTTTTGAAAATTCTCGTGGCTCAGCTTCGTTATCAGGATCCGCTCCAGCCGATGCAGGACCGGGAATTTATATCGCAGATGGCTCAATTTACTTCACTGGAGCAATTGATGAATATCAACTCCCAGCTGAACCAGTTGAGCCAGTCGCTTGGCGCGGCATCAAGCTTGATCGGCAAACAGATCAGCTGGATGGTTCTCCCGGAGGGCGGTACGCAATATCAGATGGAGAGCGGTCTGGTGGAGTCCATTATCGTCCGGGACGGCCTCACATATGCCAAAGTCGGGGTGAACGAAGTACCGCTTAACGAGATTGTGAAGATTGAAAATGCGGCTGTGCCAGAGACGCCTGAGATGCCGCAGACGCCACCTGCACCAGATAGCGGAGCTAGCGAGCCGGATACAGGCGCAGATGGGGCCGGGGAGAGCAGCGGCGATGAACCGGCCGGAGGAACAGGACCATGAGTGAACGAATGACGATTGGTCAGCTGTATTCCGGCACGCTTCACCCGGCAGCGATTCATCGGGATCGCTCACAGGCACATTCACCATCCCATAGTACACCAGGGTCCGGTGAGTTCCGTAAGCTCCTGAATGAAAATTTGCTGAAGATCAGCAATCATGCCGCCAAGCGGCTTGAGCAGCGCGGCATCGAGCTGGAAGCGGATCAGCTGGTCCAAATTCACAGCGCGATTGAGAAGGCGGCTGCAAAAGGAAGTAAAGAATCCCTGATACTGATGAAGGATATGGCGCTCATTGTGAACGTGCCGAATCGCACGGTTGTAACCGCCATGAATGGCAAAGCAATGGTTGACAATGTATTCACCCAGATCGATAGTGCAATTATCATTTCATAAACTGGCTGGCCCGACTAGGAAGCCAGGCGGCCGCTGATCGACAGATGCGGTCCATTAAGAAAGGGGATAAACGATGCTAAGATCCATGTACTCCGGTGTATCCGGCATGAGAGGATTTCAGACGAAGCTTGACGTGATCGGCAACAATATTGCCAATGTGAACACGGTAGGATTCAAGGCCAGCAGGGTCATGTTCAAGGATATTATGAGCCAGACCTTGTCCGGGGTTACCCCAGGAACGGAGGACCCAACCGGCGGGATTAATGCCAAGCAGGTTGGACTTGGCGTGTCGCTGGGTTCGATTGATACGCTGCACACGCCGGGAAGTGCGATGCTGACCAACTATCCAACGGATATGCGTATTGACGGGGACGGCTTCTTCATGGTTTCCCTGGGCGAAGAACAAGAGGTGCCGTTCTTGACCCGTGCGGGTGATTTCCATATTGATGTGGCTCGCAACCTTGTAACCTCCGATGGATTTTTGGTGCTTGATGCAGAGGGTGAGCCTATCGCTCTTGAAGAAGGAGTCACAGCTTTCACCATTTCTCAGAATGGAACCATCATTCAGAGAATGGAGGATGGAACGACTGAGGAAGGCGCGACCATCGGCATTGCCGTAGTTCCCAATCCTGAAGGCTTGGAAAAAATCGGCGGCAATTTGTATCGCGTGACGCTGAATGCTGTGCCTGATGGTGAACTTGAGGATTACATCTCAACCGGCAATGACCCAGAGCTCGGCACCGGAGCCATCATCACCGGTCAGCTTGAAATGTCCAACGTGGACCTGACAGGCGAATTTACCGAAATGATTGTGGCCCAGCGCGGCTTCCAGTCCAACTCCCGGATTATTACAACCTCCGATGAGGTTCTGCAGGAAGTTGTTAATCTGAAGCGTTAAGGTGAATGAGGGGAGGGGGGAATTCCCTCCCTCATAATAAAGGAGGTCTGTCCATGATATCGGTAACGAGGATTAACGGTTCGCCCATGTGGCTTAATGCTCTCTTGATTGAAATGGTTGAAGAGACTCCTGACACTTACATCACTTTAATCAACGGCAAGCGCATGATTGTGCTCGAGAGCGCAGATGAAGTCATCGAGGCGGTCAAGGCGTATCATCGCGAAGTCGGTGTGCATCAAGCAACTATTAAAGTGCAGCAAATGGAGGAACCTTCATGAAAAAGATGTTTCCGTGGATCATCACAATTATGCTATCGATCACGCTAATTGTGCTTGCCGTGTTCGTGTTGTCCAACTCAAACGGCAAGAACGATGCCCAAACGGCGGCGACTGTAAAAGTCAAACCGCACTTGTCAGCTGACGAAATTGTTGAAGTAACATCGGAAATCACCGGTATCAAAACGAATCTGGCTGATCCTGATTACATCATTTCCGTCGCATTTTCCATCCAGCTTAGCGATAAAAAAGCGAAGGAAGAGTTCGATAAAATCAAGGACATTAAGATTAAACCGATCATCATCAAAACGCTGGCTGATACGAACCCGGATACACTCAACGGTTCCAAAGGCCGTGAGCAGTTTACAAGCAAGCTGATGGACCTGGTGAACGAATCCATTACAACAGGGAAAGTCGTCCAAATTGATATTGCTGACGTTCTCGTAGCTGGAATATAGGCCTGTTCGTCGGGTGACCTGTAAGGGGGTGAGTAGATGGTTGATGTTTTATCGCAGAATGAGATCGATGCCCTGCTGGCCGCGCTCTCTTCCGGAGAAATGGACGCTGAGGAATTGAAGAAAGAAGAAACGCAAAAGAAGATCCGTTCCTATGACTTTAAAAGAGCGGTTCGTTTCTCGAAGGATCATATTCGAAGCTTAACCCGGATTCACGAGAACTTTGCAAGATACCTGACCACTTATTTTTCAGCCCAGCTGCGCACGTTTGTGCATATCAGTGTCGTTCAGGTTGAACAGCTTCCTTATGATGAGTTTATCCGTTCCATACCTAAAATGACGGTGCTTAACATCTTTGAGGCAGAACCGCTGAAAGGCCGTATGGTAATGGAGGTCCATCCCAACATCGCCTATGCGATGCTTGACCGAATGCTGGGCGGCACCGGGACAGCGCCAAGCACGATCGGCGCCATGACCGAAATCGAAACGATCATCATGGAAAAAATCTTCAGCCGTGCATTTGAAAGTCTCCAGGAAGCTTGGAAAACGGTGATTGATATTTCGCCGCGCCTGGAGGCACTCGAGACGAATCCGCAGTTTATGCAAATCGTCTCCCCCAACGAAACGATTGCACTGATATCGCTCAGCACAAAAATCGGTGATACGACAGGGATGATTAACCTCTGTATCCCGCACGTTGTTCTGGAACCGATCATGTCCAAGCTTTCGGCACACCAGTGGTTCGTTTCCGAGAAGAAATCGCGGGTTCCGGAAGAGGTGGACGCCCTGAAGCAGCGGGTCAGCAAAGCGAAGCTGCCGGTTGTAGCAGAACTGGGTGTTTCACAGCTGACGGTTGCAGAATTCCTCGGCTTGGGGGTCGGGGATGTCATCAGCCTGAATAAGCCGGTCCACGATGGGCTAGCCATTAAGGTCGGCGACAGATTGAAGTTTATTGGCAGTCCCGGCACGGTGAAGGATCGGGTTGCTGTACAAATCGATGAAATTGTCATCGAAGGAGCTGAAGAACTTGACGAGTAAAGATTATTTATCCCAGGAAGAAATCGACGCCTTGTTAAAGCAGTCGGAAATGGCTCCGGCCCCTTCTTCGGCGGCAACCGTAGACGACGTGCTAACGCCTCTCGAGCAAGATGCGCTTGGCGAGATTGGGAATATCACTTTTGGCAGTGCGGCAACGGCTCTATCGACACTGCTGGGCAAAAAGGTTGATATTACAACGCCAAGAGTTTCGATCATTACCAGAAGCCAGTTTGAAGCGGAGTTCCCGAAGCCTCACGTTGCGGTTCACGTAACCTATGTGGACGGCTTTGAAGGCATCAACTCCCTTGTCATTAAATCGAGAGATGCCCAGGTCATTGCGGATCTGATGCTGGGCGGAGAAGGCAATCCGGCGGATGAAGAGCTGAATGAAATACATATCAGCGCTGTGCAGGAAGCGATGAACCAGATGATGGGTTCCTCGGCAACGAGCATGTCCACCATCTTCAACCGTTTTGTCAACATTTCGCCACCCGGGATTGATATTTTGAATGTAGAGAGCGGAACGGGGGTAAGCAATCTCCCTCCGGATGAAACGCTGATCAAAATCTCTTTCCGATTGATTATCGGTGATTTGATTGACTCAACCATCATGCAGCTGCTGCCGGTGGAATTTGCAAAAGACATGGTTCGCACGCTGATTGGCGGAGCAGAGGAGTCTGCTGTTGAAGCAGCTGTGACGACAGAGGCGCCTCCGGTTGTTGAGAGCCAACCTGCGGTCGATCATCTTGCAGTACCAAATACCCAACAGCCTCCAGCGGGAGCTGCGCCAATGCAGACTCCAGGCCCAGATTACAGTCAGCCGATGCAAGGAGGACAGGTACCGCCTTCCATGCCATATGGGATGCCCCATCAGCCCCAGCAATATGGCGGAATGCCTAACCGGAATGTAAATGTGCAACCGGTGCAGTTCTCTAATCTGCAAGCTCCACCGTACGCGCAAGTAGATGAAAACAATCTTAACTTACTGATGGACATTCCTCTTAAAGTCACCGTAGAATTAGGAAGGACCCAGAAGCAAATTAAGGATATCTTGGAAATGACGCAAGGCTCTATCATTGAGTTGGACAAGCTTGCAGGTGAGCCTGTAGACATACTCGTCAACAACAAGTTGATCGCCAAGGGAGAAGTCGTGGTCATTGACGAAAACTTTGGGGTTCGGGTCACGGATATCGTAAGCCAATGGGACCGGATTCAAAAATTACAATAGCACTATATATTAGGGAGGATTATTATCAATGGCTAACCGAATTCTGATTGTGGACGATGCTGCATTTATGCGAATGATGATTCGCGACATTCTGGTTAAAAACGGCTTTGAAGTAGTAGGTGAGGCTCAGGATGGTGCGCAAGCTGTCGAGAAATTCAAGGAGCTTCGTCCCGATCTGATCACGATGGATATAACGATGCCTGAGATGGACGGTATCGCTGCATTGAAGGAAATTAAAAAGACGGATCCGAACGCAAAAGTCATCATGTGTTCTGCGATGGGACAGCAGGCGATGGTTATCGACGCAATCCAGGCGGGCGCTAAAGACTTTATCGTCAAACCGTTCCAATCGGACCGCGTCATTGAAGCTATCAACAAAACGCTTGGCGTATAAGGGTAGCTAAGATGATGGCAGCTTCGAAGGAAATAGGAACAGGCAGCACTGCCGGATATTATTTACAGTTGTTTTACGTCTTTATTGTGCTCGCCGTCATCATCGTTTTGATCGTATTATTGATTCGCTTTCTGAACCGGAAGAATCAGAGCTGGATGCAGGGCCGCTCCATTCGTACCCTCGGTGCAGTTGGACTCGGCCCGGGCAAATCCCTCCAGCTGATTGAGATCAGCGGCACCATCTATCTGGTCGGTGTCGGAGAAGATGTAAGCTTGCTGGACAAGATCTCCGATCCCGATGAAGTGGAGCGGATCCGGGCGGCCTTCGAGCAGGATTCCGGATTGCATGCAGGGGTGCTGCCGCCATTTGTTACTAAACTGGCGGCGAGGCTCCGCAAGGAGCAACCGCAGGAGCATCATGATGTGGAGCAGACATCCTCATTTCATGAGGTGTTTGAGTCCAAGCTGCGCAGCGTCCCGAACCGGAAGCAAAAGGTCGAAGAATTGCTGCGGGAGGATCATAAGGATTCATGAATAAAAAGATCATTTACCTTATCTCGGTTTTTATGCTGATCAGCCTGCTCTTTACTCAGGCGGCTTCGGCTAGTCCGATTCCGAATATCGACATTCAGATCGGCAATGAAGGGGAAAGTCCGGGGACAAGCGCGTTATCCTTGATTCTCTTAATCACGATACTCAGCATTGCCCCGGCCATCCTTGTATTGATGACAAGCTTCACCCGGATTGTCATTGTGCTTGGATTCGTCCGGACTTCACTGGGAACGCAGCAAACGCCGCCTAACCAGGTGCTGATCGGTCTGGCGCTGTTTCTGACCTTGTTCGTCATGGCGCCAACGCTGTCCTCGATGAACGAAGTGGCGCTTCAACCCTATGTGCGCGGGGAAATTACGCAAACCGAGGCATTGGAAAGGGCGCAGGACCCGATCAAAAGATTCATGTTCTCCCATACGAGGGAGAAGGATCTGCTGCTCTTTATAAACTATACCGGGGCGGAGAAGCCGGAGACGTACGAGGATCTGCCGCTGCATGTGCTGATTCCGGCATTTGCAATCAGCGAGCTCAAGACAGGCTTTCAGATGGGCTTTATGATCTTCATCCCGTTCCTCGTGATCGACATCGTCGTAGCGAGCGTTCTGATGGCGATGGGGATGATGATGCTGCCGCCGATCATGATATCACTGCCGTTTAAAATTTTGCTTTTTGTACTGGTGGATGGATGGTATCTTGTCGTCAAATCGATGCTGATGAGTTTTAACCCGTAAAGATTCAAGCGGCAAGTATTTCAGAACAGGAGGACTCGCCGTGAGTGCTGAATTTATTATCGGTCTGGCAGGTCAGGCTGTTTATATCGTTCTTCAAGTAAGTGCGCCGATGCTGGTTCTGGCACTGTTAGCAGGTCTGTTGATCAGTATTTTCCAAGCGACAACACAGATTCAGGAACAGACGCTGGCCTTCGTGCCGAAAATCATCGTCGTGCTTGTGGCGCTGCTGCTGTTCGGTCCTTGGATCCTAACTACGATGGTCGATTTTACGTACGGCATTTTGGACAATCTCCACAAATATATCGGATAGGCTGAGTGTCCATGGAATGGTTGCAGCAGGTAGTACCTGTATTTATGCTTATTTTTTGTCGAATTACTGCATTTTTTGTAGTTGTGCCCGTGTTTTCTACGCTTAGCGTGCCGGCCTCCTACAAGATCGGCTTGTCCTCTATTATCTCGCTGATTGTATATTTGAGTTTTGGCATCGGCGCGGTTGTGCCGCAGGATATGGGATATGTCATCCTCATTATGCAGGAAGTGCTGGTGGGGCTGCTGCTTGGATTTACGGCTTACCTGATGATGGCTGCAGTTCAGACCGCAGGTGCGCTGATCGATATCCAGATCGGCTTCAGCATGGCGAATGTGATCGACCCTTTTACAGGAGCGTCTACGCCGCTGATTGGCCATTTCAAGTACATGCTGGCGCTGTTGGTCTTCTTGAGCATGAACGGTCATCACTATCTGCTGGACGCCATCATGTACAGCTATGACTGGATCCCTGTAACAGGAGAGATTTTCAGCAAAATCCATGATGGCAGTGTGGCCGAATTTTTGATACGCACGTTTGCATACTCCTTCGTCCTGGCGCTGCAGATGGCTGCACCGCTGGTGGCCGCGCTGTTTCTGACGGACGTCGGGCTTGGCTTTCTGGCCAAAACGGCACCGCAGTTTAACGTGTTTGTGATCGGCATCGCGTTGAAAATTATCGTAGGATTAATTCTGCTTATGCTGCTGATGCCTGGATTAACCGCCCTGTTTGATTTTCTCTTCGGTAAATTGTTCGAGTCGCTAAGGCATCTGCTTGACACCTTAGGTGATCGGACATAAACGGCTTAACGTTGGAGGTGTAACGGATGGCCAGCCAGTACAGATATCAGGTGGATTTACAGCTGTTCGCCGGGGAGAAAACCGAAAAAGCAACGCCGAAAAAACGTCAGGATACCCGGAAAAAAGGACAGGTAGCCAAAAGTATGGAGCTGTCCGGATCATCGGTCCTGCTAGCCGGAATGTTCTGTTTGCTCGTTTTTGGCGGATACATGAAGGATCGGACCGTCCGGCTCTTTACAGACATTTTTATCAATCGGCTGTCCATGAACGTAACGCCTGAAAATGTGATGTCGATGTTCGGGGAGTACGGGATTCAGATTTTGCTGCTTCTTGCTCCTATTTTTGTAGCTGTTTTTGTTATTGCGCTGCTCGTCAACTATTTGCAGGTCGGGGTTCTCGTGACGGGCGAACCGCTGAAAATGAAGTTCAGCAAGCTGGACCCGATCAAAGGTTTTAAAAATATATTTTCCATGCGTTCTCTGGTGGAGTTTCTGAAGTCTATCACCAAACTCGCGATTATCGGTTTCATGGTGTACAGCACGATATGGGCGGCTCGCGGGGAGCTCTCCGCGCTGTCGAATATGAGCCCCGATACAATTTTTCATTTTACCGCTAGTGTAACTACAAACCTGGGATTGAAAATTGCGGTCGGTCTGATCGTGCTCGCTTTCCTGGATTATATGTATCAGAGATATGACTACGAAAAAAACATACGAATGTCCAAGCAAGACATTAAAGATGAATACAAGAAGATGGAAGGCGATCCGTTAATTAAAAGCAAAATCAGGGAGCGCCAGCGGAGGATGGCTCTGCAGCGGATGATGCAAGAGGTTCCGAATGCGGATGTGGTCATTACGAACCCGACGCATTTTGCCGTCGCTCTGAAATACGATGGGGCCACGATGGAAGCTCCAGAAATTATTGCCAAGGGCCAGGACTACATGGCTCTGCGAATTAAGGAAATTGCCAAGGAACATGGCATCATGACGATCGAAAACAAGCCGCTGGCACGAGCGTTGTACGGGCGGTCGGAAATTGGGGAAGCCATTCCCGGAGATCTGTTCCAGGCCGTAGCGGAAGTGCTGGCCTATGTATATAAACTTAAAGGTAAAGCGAAATAACTAGGGGACCGGAGGCCGAGTGCAGTGAAAATTAAAGATATATCTGTCCTTGCGGGTATCATTGGCATCGTGATGATGATGATTCTCCCGATCCCGATATGGCTGCTGGACGTGCTGCTCATCATCAACATCTCACTGGCGCTGATCATTTTGCTGGTAGCCATGAATACAAAAGAAGCGCTGGACTTCTCGATATTTCCATCGCTCCTGCTCATTACAACCCTGTTCCGGCTGGCACTTAACATCTCGACCACCAAGCTGATTTTATCTGAGGCTAAAGCGGGCGAGGTTGTAGCTACCTTCGGCAGCTGGATAGCCAACGGAGAAATAGCCGTCGGTTTCGTGGTCTTCCTCATTCTGGTTGTCGTGCAGTTTATCGTTATCACGAAGGGCTCCGAGCGCGTGGCTGAAGTTGCAGCGAGATTTACGCTCGATGCGATGCCAGGGAAACAGATGAGTATCGACGCTGACCTGAATGCAGGTTTGATCAACGAGCAGCAGGCGAGGGAGCGCCGGCGCAAAATCGAGCGCGAGGCCGACTTCTACGGGGCGATGGACGGTGCGAGCAAATTCGTTAAAGGGGATGCGATCGCCTCGATTGTCATCCTCCTGATCAACCTGATCGGCGGTTTTATTATCGGGATGTCCATCCACGGCATGAGCTTTGCTGAAGCGATGAGCACCTATTCCATCCTGACGATCGGGGACGGTCTGGTCAGCCAGATTCCGGCCCTTCTGATCTCGACTGCTGCGGGTCTGATCGTGACAAGAGCGGCATCGGACGGGAATCTGGCGGAGGATCTCAGCAGCCAGCTCTTATCTTACCCTAAGCTGCTCTACATCGTTGGGGGCACGGTGCTGCTGCTGGGACTGTTCACGCCGATTGGCCCGTTGACGACAGTGCCGATTGCCATCGTTCTATTCATTGCGGCACGAACGATGCAGAACTCACTGGAACGCAAGCAGGTCGAGGTGGAGCAGTTGGAGGAAGAGCAGCAGATCGAGGAGGTTCGCAGTCCGGAAAGTGTCATCAATTTGCTGCAGGTTGACCCGATCGAGTTCGAATTCGGTTACGGGCTCATTCCTCTGGCAGATGCCCAGCAGGGTGGAGATTTGCTTGATCGGATCATCATGATCCGCAGGCAGTGCGCACTTGAACTCGGCCTGGTCGTTCCGGTCATACGCATTCGCGACAACATCCAATTGAAGCCGAATGAATATGTCATCAAAATCAAAGGCAATGCGGTCGGCGGCGGCGAGCTGCTGCTGAATCATTATCTGGCGATGAGCCCCGGTTATGATGATGACTCCGTGACCGGCATCGACACGACTGAGCCGGCCTTTGGCCTTCCGGCGCTATGGATTGACGAAGCGATGAAGGAACGGGCTGATTTGGCCGGTTATACGGTTGTAGATCCGCCGTCTGTCGTTGCCACCCATCTCACCGAGCTGATCAAGCGGCATGCGCATGAGCTGCTCGGGCGGCAGGAAACGAAGACGCTTATCGACAATATCAGGGAGAGCTACCCGGTGCTTGTGGACGAACTGATCCCGTCGGTGCTGACGATTGGCGATGTTCAGAAGGTGCTGGCTAAACTGCTTCGCGAGAAAATATCGATCCGGGATATGGTGACGATTCTGGAGACACTGGCCGATTACGGGCACTATTCGAAAGACCCGGAGGTGTTGACCGAGTACGTGCGTCAGGCCTTGTCAAGGCAGATCACCCAGCAATATGCTCAGGACGGCGAGGTTATGCGGGTCATTACCGTTGGGCCTGCGCTTGAGAAGAAGATTGCCGAGAGCGTACAGCAGAGCGATCAAGGAACGTATCTGGCCATGGACCCGTCATCGACACAGACGATCTTCCAGAAGCTCGGCGAGCAGGTGAACAAAATTGTACAGATGGGACAGCAGCCGATTCTCCTGGCATCTCCTGCGATCCGAATGTATTTGCGGCAGGTGATTGAGCGCGGTATGCAGGATATCCCGGTCTTGTCCTACAGTGAACTGGAGCCTAATGTCGAAATTCAAAGCGTCGGGGTGGTGAACTTATGAGAGTGAAAAGGTATATCGTGGACACGATGCCTGAAGCGATGCAGCATATCCGCACCGATCTGGGGGCGGATGCGGTAATTCTCAGCACCAAGGATATCAAAGTCGGCGGTTTTCTCGGCATGTTTAGCCGGCGAAAGATTGAGGTCATTGCGGCGGCTGAACAAGAGGAGAAGAAGAAAACCGTTTCCTCCTCCAAGCCGAGGCCGGCGGCGTCCGCAGTCGCTGGAGGGGCTGTTCCCCAGGCTTATAAGAAGGCAGCCAGCTTAAATGCCGGACAGCAGCAGGGAGGCGCAGCCATCGCCACCGCGCCGCCGGAAGAGAGCCTTCCGAAGCGTGATGAAGAGTATGAACGGTTCGCGTCGGCTCTCCACCAAGCGGCGGCAGCCCAGCTGGAGCCGGATCCGTCCTCTGTGGAGGAGAGGCAGCGGGTAGCTGAAGAAGCGGGGCCTTCTAGGATTGGCAAGGAGAGAAAGGTTCCCGAAGCAAGGGATGACAAGCGCCCGAGCGCAGCTTCCGAGTTGAGCATCACTGAACAAAATTTGCTGGCGGAACTGCGTGAGATGAAAGAATGGATGGCCAAGTTGTCGCGGCAGAACCTGGAGGCACAACAGCTGCCCGAGCCAATGCAGCGAATCCGCGATCAGCTGCTGAAGCAGGAGGTATCCGCCAAGCTGGCGGAAAGATGGATGGATGCAGCGATCGATGCCTGGAATGCCAGCGGCAAAAATCTGGACGACCAGCAGCTGCAAGACATTATACGCCAGCAGGCGGCATCGTTCCTCGCTGACCGGTTCGGGGGAGGTGTGCGGAAGGATACGCGCATCGTGTACATTGCGGGACCTACCGGTGTCGGGAAAACGACAACGATTGCCAAAATTGCGGCCGAGCAGCTGTTCAAGTTTCATCGCAAGGTAGGATTCATCACCTCGGATACGTATCGGATATCCGCAGTGGAACAGCTGCGTACTTACGCGTCGATCCTGAATGTGCCGATGGAGGTTGTGCAGTCACCGGGGGAAATGCAGCGGGCGATGCAGCGGCTGGAGGATTGCGATCTGATACTGATGGACACCGCTGGCCGGAATTATCGCAACGAGCTGCTGGTGTCCGAGCTCCAGAGCCTGTTGTCCCACTCCGCTCAAAGCGAAACCTATCTGGTGCTCAGTCTCACCTCCAAAAGCTCGGACATGATCGAGATCACGGATCATTTCGCCAAGTATGCGCTGGACAAAGTCATTTTCACGAAAATGGATGAAACCGGAAGCTACGGATCTTTGTTTAACGTGCTGGATTCGTACGATCTCAGCCTATCCTATATGACCAATGGTCAAAACGTGCCTGACGATCTGATCATCCCGGATGGCGAACTGTTGTGCAGGCTGCTGCTGGGAGAGATGGCGTCATGACGGATCAGGCTCAGTCGCTGAGACAGCTGGTTTCCGCCCAGCGGACAGAAGAGCTGCAGGATCCATCGGCAAGAACGGCCAAGATCATTACCGTCACCAGCGGCAAGGGCGGGGTTGGCAAATCGAATTTCACATTGAATTTTGCACTTGCGCTTCAAGCTCTGGGAAAAAAAGTTCTTGTGTTTGACGCTGATATCGGCATGGCAAATATCGATGTTCTGATGGGAGTGTCCTCTCCCTACAACCTTCATCATCTGCTCCAAAGGGAGAAGCGGATGGAGGAAATTATTCAATATGGACCGCAGCAGCTGCCGTTCATTGCCGGCGGATCGGGGATGTCGAATATGTTCTCGCTGTCGGAGGAAGAGCTGCACTATTTCATGACTCAGATCGAGACGGTGTCTGACGGGATGGACTACATTATTTTTGACACCGGGGCAGGGCTGTCCAAGGAGACGATGAAATTTATCACCTCTGCGGATCAATGCATCGTAGTGACGACGCCCGAGCCGACCTCGATCACCGATGCCTATGCCTTGATCAAGGTTGTGCATGTGACGGAACCATCGGTACCGTTCAGCCTGATCATTAATCGTGCGGGAGATGACGGCGAGGCGAAGGAAGCCTCTGATAAAATCATTCTAACCGCACAGCGCTTTCTGGAGCTGGATATTAAGCTGCTGGGCAAGGTTACGGATGATCCCCATGTTGTCCAATCGGTCAAACGACAGGTTCCATTTATCGTCGCTCATCCCCGTTGTGAGGCTTCCCGCGACATTCAGCGAATCGCTCTTCGCTACATTGCCGCACCCGCTCCACAGGAGGCAGCGATTCCGAAGGGAATCAAAGGTTTCATGCACCGTTGGTTAAGGCGCTCAAAATGATTCTTATTTGGAAGGACAGGAGCTGGAGGACTTTATGACCCCTTTTCGCGTGCTTGTTGTAGATGATTCAGCATTTATGCGGAAGATTATTTCCGATCTTATCGAGCGGGATGAGCTCTTTACGGTGGTCGGAACAGCGACTAACGGTCGAGACGCTATTGAACAAATGAAAGAATTGGACCCCGACGTGATTACGCTGGACGTCGAGATGCCGGTGATGAACGGTCTGGACGCGCTGAAGATCATGATGCAGGAAGGGCCGCGCCCGGTCATTATGTTATCCGGCATTAACGAGCAGGGGATGAAGGAAACGATTCTTGCTCTGGAATCCGGAGCTTTTGATTTTATACGCAAGCCTTCGATCACCAATGCGATGGATATTGAACAGGTTCGCCAGGAACTGATGAAACAGCTGCATGTTGCCATGCAGGCGAAGGCAAGGAGAGCGCAGTGGGAGGAAGAGGAGCGTTTGCGGGCCGAGGCTGGCCGTGCGGACGCGAAGGAAGCTAAACATGCACCGCCTGCTGCTAAGACGACATTCCCATTGACCAAGCCTTCTGATCTGTCATCAGGAGGCCAATCCGGTATGAAGCAGGCGAAGCCGAAAGCGAGCAGCGCGGCAAAGCCTGAAAGGTCTGGGAAGCCTGAAAGGGCTGAGAAAAAGCTGCCGGAGCCGAAAGAGTTCAAAAAGCGGGTGCAAAAACTTCCGGCATCCCAGCCGATTGAAGTCAGAAGGACTCTTGAGAGCAGCAAGCCTGCAGTTCAAGAGCAGCGCGGCATTCCGGATGCCGGACGCCCGGACATGCAGAAGCCGGCTTCTGCTGCGGCAGCGGCTTCGGATTTCTCCAGCCTGGTTGCCATCGGCTGCTCGACAGGAGGTCCTCGGGCCTTGAAGACGTTCCTGGAGAAAATTCCCGGTGACTTTCCTGCACCGATTGTCATCGTTCAACATATGCCGCCCAAATTCACCAGATCGCTTGCCCAGCGCCTGAATTCATTCAGCAGCGTGCAGGTGGTGGAGGCAGAGCATGGCATGCCGCTTCAGGCAGGACATGCCTATATCGCCCCGGGCGGAAGCCACATCCTGGTGGAACAGCTGCCAAGCGGTCAGCTGGGAATCAAGACAACGGATGATGCGCCGCGAAGCGGACACCGTCCGTCGGTCGATGTCATGTTCGAATCGCTGATGCCGTTAACTTCCCTGAAGCGACATCTGGTCCTGATGACCGGCATGGGGAGCGACGGGGCGAAGATGATGAAAAAACTGTATGACGCTGGGGTTACTTCAACCTTTGCGGAGAGCGAGGAGACCTGTGTCGTATACGGAATGCCGCGCTCGGCCGTTGAGCTGGGATGTGTGACTCACATTCTTCCGCTGCATGAAATTGCACCAAGGCTGGTTCAAGCAGTAAATAACGGAAAGTGAACTTACGGAGGAGGTGTCTCTCAATGGACATGAATCAATACTTGACGATGTTTATTGATGAGTCAAATGATCATCTGCAATCATTAAATGAAAACATGCTTCAATTGGAAAGCAATCCGGACGACCTGGGCATTGTGCAAATTATTTTCCGGTCGGCGCACACGTTAAAAGGGATGGCAGCAACGATGGGCTTTGAAGACCTGGCCTCGCTGACCCACCAGATGGAAAACGTGCTGGATTTGGTTCGCAACGAGAAATTGAAAATGCAGGATTTTATCTTCGACACACTCTTCAAAAGCTTGGACGCACTTGAATCCATGGTGCAGGATATTATGCAGGGAGGAGAAGGCAAGGCGGATGTCAGTTCCATCGTCGCTTCCCTGCAGGCAATCGTGCGCGGGGAAGGGCCGGCAGCGGCTTCTGCACAAGCTGAAGTTGCCGCAGGGGCTTCGGGCGGATCGGCCGTTCATGCCGGCATTGAACTGGATGAGTTTCAATACTCGGTTCTGGATCAGTCGATCTCGGAGGGACACAAGGTCCTCTACATACAGGTAACGCTTCGAGAGGACTGTCAGCTGAAAGCCGTTCGCGCCTACATGGTGTTCGAGCTGTTGGAGCGGTCCGGCGAGGTTGTGAAGTCCCATCCGGCGGTTCAGGAGATCGAGCAAGGCGATTTTGAACGTATTTTCTCCTTATATTACATAACACAAAAAGACGCGCAGGATATCGAAGGACAAATCCAGGGTGTGTCCGAAATCGAGAGCGTGACGGTAACCGCGCTGGATCATGAATCGTTGCAGCAGATGGCACAGGCAAGCGCTTCTGTTGCGGAAACGGCTGCCACAGCTGCGCCGACTGCTGCACCGGCCCCAAGCAGTACGCCAAGCGCACCGGCCGCAGCCCCGTCATCCGGCAAGAGCGGCGATACGGCAGCATCTGCAGCCAAAGCGCCGGCCCGAAGCGGAGGCGCCGCTGCTAATCCGTCCCGGACGATCCGGGTGGATATCGAACGGCTGGATGTGCTGATGAATCTGTTCAGCGAGCTGCTGATCGACCGCGTCCGGCTCGAGCAGCTTGCCAGCGAGACCAACAATCAAGCCTTGACCGATACGGTCGAACATATGAGCCGGGTCAGCAGTGATCTGCAGAACATCGTACTGAAGCTGCGGATGGTGCCGGTGGACACCGTGTTCAACCGCTTCCCGAGAATGGTGCGTGATTTGGCCAAGACGCTCGACAAGAAGATCGATCTTGTCATCACGGGCGCTGATACGGAGCTTGATCGCACGGTGATCGATGAGATTGGAGATCCGCTCGTCCATCTGCTCCGGAACTCTGCCGATCATGGGGTTGAGCCGGTGGCAGATCGGATCGCTGCTGGCAAGCCGGAAACGGGAACCGTTCAGCTTCGTGCCTTCCACAGCGGCAATAACGTGTTCATTGAAATCGAAGATGACGGAAGAGGCATCATCCGGGAAAAGGTACTGGGCAATGCACTTAAGAAAGGCATTGTCACTCAGGCCGAAGCCGATGCGATGTCGGATGAAGAGGTGCATCAGCTCCTGTTCGCGCCAGGCTTCAGTACTGCAGAGAAAATATCGGACGTATCCGGCCGCGGCGTAGGACTGGATGTTGTTAAATCGAAGATCGTCTCTCTCGGAGGCAATGTCACCATCTACTCCACGCCGGGTAAAGGCACGAACTTCTCGGTTCAGCTGCCGCTTACGCTGTCGATCATCGGTGCCATGCTGATCAAGATGGGCTCGGAGAAATATGCAATCCCGCTGTCTTCCATCGTGGAAACCTCCGCGATCAAGCGCAATCAGATCAAGAATGTACACGGAAGCCGGATGATTCACTTCCGCGAGTCGCTCATACCGATTATTTCACTAAGCCAGGTGTTCGAAGTTCCTGATTTCGACGAGGAGCAAGAAGAAGAAACGGAAATTCTGATCATTCGCAAGGGAGATCGCCTTGCCGCCCTGACCGTGGACGATTTCATCGGCCAAAGCGAGATCGTGATCAAAAACCTCGGCAAATACTTGCCGGCCATTCAAGGCGTATCCGGCGCGACCATCCTTGGCGACGGACAAGTGGCTCTGATTATAGACGCGAACGCGTTTATAAAATGAGGACGTTGTAAAGTCCCGAAACATACGGCTGCCGGCAGCTAGCGGCGGACCAACAGGCAAACATTTTTAGGGGAGGTTTTCAATCATGGGAGAAGAAATCAAGGTAATTGTCTTTAGACTTGGCAGCGAGGAATATGGCATCGAGGTGGACAAGGTTCAGACGATCGAGCGGATGATGCCTATTACACGGGTTCCGAAAACCTATTCATTTGTAAAAGGTGTAATCAATCTTCGGGGTGTTGTCATTCCGGTTATCGACCTGCGCGGTCGTTTTGGACTGCCTGAGATTGAAGAAACCGATCAGACCCGAATTATCATTGTTGCTGTAAATGAGATGCAGGTAGGCTTTATCGTTGATTCGGCCAGCGACGTTATCGATATTAACTCCGACCAGATCGATTCCCCGCCAGAGGTGGTCGGCGGCATTAAAGCGAAATACCTTCAAGGTGTGGCGAAGGTAGGAGAGGAGCGCCTTCTGGTCATGTTGAACCTCTCCGAGGTTCTGAACAAGAGCGAAATCATTCAGCTTGAAGGCTTGGAAGAATAGCGGTGGAGCTCTTTAAACATGGAAAGGACGTCAAGATGGACGTCCTGAAGGAAGTAGGAAACATCGGCGCAGGTCACGCAGCGACGGCTCTGTCTCATCTCCTTAACAAGCCGATCGATATGGCTGTGCCGATGGTTCAGCTTCTCCCGTTCGAGAGAATTGCCGAATGTGTCGGCGGGGCCGAACAACTGGTGCTGGCAGTTTTTTTAAGAGTGGAGGGAGAGGCACCGGGCAATCTGTTTTTTATTATGAGCCCAGAGGCGGGAAAAAACCTGCTGCAGCGTCTTGCAGGCATTGAAGTTGAAGAAGGCGGGATGTTCTCCGAGATGGAGCAGTCTGCACTGTGTGAAATCGGCAATATTTTGGCTGGGTCATACCTGTCGTCCCTTGCAGACTTCACCAATCTTGTGATGACCCCGACGGTGCCCGGACTGGCCATGGATATGGCAGGGGCGATTCTGAGCTACGGATTGATTCAGTTTGGTGAAATGGGAGACGATGCCCTCTTAATCAATACGACGTTTCTTGAAGGACATAACGAGGTAGAAGGGCAATTCTTTCTGATCCCTGATCCAGATTCATTTACGAAAATCTTTGAAGCTCTGGGAGTGCCTTTGGAGAATGAGTGATCAGAAAACCATTGTACATGTGGGGATGGCGGATCTGAACGTCGCAGGTCCGGATGGTGTTCTAAGAACAATGGGACTCGGCTCATGCGTCGGGCTGACTTTGTATGACCCGGTGACCAAAATCGGGGGATTGGCACATGTAATGCTGCCCAGCTCGGCCATCGCCAAAGAGGGGCAGTTGAACCTGGCCAAGTATGCAGATACGGCGCTTCCGATACTGCTGAACAAGATGAGAGAGCTGGGGGCATCACCCCAGCGAATGATCGCCAAGATGGCCGGAGGCGCGCAGATGTTTGCGTTTGCCGGCGCGGGAGACAGCATGCGGATCGGTCCTCGGAATGTAGAATCATGCCGTGAAGGACTCGCCATGCTGGGTATTCCAATCGTAGCGGAGGATACGGGGGGGAATTACGGAAGAACGGTTGAACTGGATTGTACAACAGGGAAGTTTATGATACGGAGTGTACAAATGGGAATAAAGGAACTGTGACATGATGCAAAAACTTCGATTGAACCTATGGCTAGGCATTGCCGGCTTTATGTTGACATTTATGTTTTCTGCTCGGAACAATCTGTGGATCACTAGTTTGAATCGCGCGTTGCTTGCATTTGTAATATGGTTTCTGGCGGCATTTGTTCTAAGATGGGTATTCTCATTTATTATGAACCCCGACCCTGGCGGTGCACACCAGCGCAGCGCGGCGCCTGGGACGGATACGAATGAGGCCCGGGGGAACTTGTACGATGTTTCTACACCGGAGGAGGACAAAGAGCTGATGGATCTTCTCAAACCCGAATCCGGAAAGGGGCAAGAAGGATTTAAGCCGCTGGACCCTCCGAAGTTGGTTTCCACCAAAGATCCGGAGGAGTTGGCAAAGGCTGTTCGTTCCCTGACGGAAAAATAAGGAGGGTGAAGGCAATTGGACGAACGTAAAGCTTCGAATCTGAGTCATGCAGATTTATGGGCTGCATGGAAGGAAAATGGGGATCAGGAAGCGAAAAAGAAACTAATCGAATATCATCTGCACATTGTCGACTATGTTTCCAGCCGTTTGGCCGTCAGCCTTCCGAAAAATGTCTCCAAGGGGGATTTGGCCAGCAATGGCGTTATGGGTTTGATTGATGCCATCGAAAAGTTCGATTATAAACGGGGATTGCAATTTGAAACCTATGCCTCCTGGCGAGTGCGGGGCGCGATTCTGGATTCGCTTCGCCAAGGGGACTGGGTCCCGCGTTCTGTACGCGAAAAAGCAAAAAAAATAGAGACGGCATACCAGCAGCTGGAGCAGAAGTATTTGCGCAGTGTCAGCGATTCGGAGATGAGCGAGTACTTGGAAGTGTCGGAGAAGGAGTTCCGCCATATGCTGCAGGAGGTGGCTGTCATGACGCTGACTTCCCTTGAAGATCCGATCAGAGAGGAAGAGTCGGAGACGCGCATGTCGCTTCTGGTCGATGAGAAGGCCAAGAATCCGGACCATAAAGTACATGAGTTTTATTTGCGTGAAGCGCTCATCAAAGGAATCGGCAAGCTGACGCCGAAAGAGCGGACTGTCGTTTCTTTGTTATATTATGAAGATCTATCACTCAGTGAAATTGCTGAAGTGATGTCTTTATCTCCATCACGAATTTCACAGCTGCATTCCAAGGCGATTTTAAGACTTCGTGGCGCGCTTGAGAAGGATCGGGATTTGCTCATGCAAGCCGATTGAACGCGTCATTGATGAAGGGGGTTCCTGGATGTCTGCAGGGCATGATTTGGATCATTATTTAAGCGTTACGGTCTCTGATGACAAGCTGACTGCTTATGTGCAGTTCAAAAATTGGGAAGAGAGCTTCACCTGCTCTGTACAGGCATTGGAGCAATTTTTGGCCAGTCATCAGATTCGGTATGGGCTTCAGCCTGAGGCGCTGCGCTTGATCGCCACCGATGGGGAGCAATTTCAGTACACCAAAGTAGCTGTAGCCATTGGGAAGGAGCCGGAGAACGGCGAGCATGGCAGGATCGATTACAGGGTGGATCTGGGAGAGGGAGAACATCTCAAACCGCGCGAAAGCGAAGACGGCAAGGTGGACTATAAAGATGTGATCCGCTTGAACAACGTCAAGAAAGGACAGCTTCTGGCAACCCGAATTCCGCCGACCAGCGGAACACCCGGCACGGCCGTCACCGGCGAGGAGATTCCGTGCAAGCCTGGCAAAGAGGCGCATTTCCGAGTGGGCAAGAACGTGGTTGTCAACGGGGAGAACAGCGCGATGTACGCAGGGCTGGACGGGTTGGTGACCAAAACGAGCAACGGCAAAATCAATGTGTTTCCTGTGTATGAAATTAACGGTGACGTAGATTACAGCATCGGAAATATTGACTTTGTTGGTACGGTCGTCATTCGCGGGAACGTATTAACCGGTTTTCGGATCAAGGCAGCAGGCGATATACGCGTCACGGGTTTTGTGGAGGGCGCTGAGCTTGAAGCGGACGGTTCCATCGACATTTCGGGCGGAATCATCGGCTACAATAAAGGCTTCGTTAAAGCGGGGCGGGATGTGAAGAGCTCTTTCATTCAGGATGGGAACGTGATCGCGGGCGCTAATGTATTGGTATCCCAGAGCATTATGCACTCGAATATTCGCGCAGCCGAGAACATCGAATGTGTCGGGACGAAAGGGCTGGTTGTGGGCGGTGTCCTGCAGGCCGGCGAGAAAGTCATTGCGCGCACGATCGGGAACAGCATGTCTACGGCTACCGTCATCGAGGTTGGGGTACTGCCTGATCTTCGAAATGAGCTTACCGAGCTGAGAAGCCAGCTTAAGCAGATCACGGAAAACATGGACAAAACGGATAAAGCGCTTTATTTATTGAATCAGATGGCCTCGACCGGGCAGCTTCCGCCGGACAAGCTTGCGATGCGCATCAAGCTGAATGCGACTCGCAAAAGCGCGCTCACCGAGCAGGAGAGCATCAAGGATCGGATGCTTGAGATTGAAAAGATGCTTGAGGATACGAGCAAGGCCAGAGTGAATGTGATCAAGACGATCTACAGCGGCTCTAAAATTGTTATCGGACGTTATACCCGATTTATTAAGGATCCGACGCAACGTGTTTCGTTTTATTATAATGAAGGTGATATTACAATGGTACCTTTGATATAATGCTGTTAAGCAATCGTGCCATGTGTTCAGGCATATGCTGATGCAACTTATTCCAAGGATACGAGGTGATTCCCTGTGAGCTTGAAATCAGTTGAAATGCAAATTGCAGTACCGCGTACCCATGAAGCGGGTAAAATGCACAATGAATTGCAGCAGCGTCCCTACAACGACCAGAGCCTGCTTGCCGGAGAGCAGATCAAAAACAGTCGCATCCAGTCTCAGCGCAGTACAGAAGTGTCAGAATCCGCTGAAGCGGCGATAAGAGATGACGGAAACCGGCAGTCCAGCGAGCAGCAGGAGCGGCACGCTTCTGATTCCAGCGAGCAGCAGGAGAAGCCGGCGGAGCATCCTTATAAAGGGAGAAATTTTGACGTCACGCTATAAACTAATTTATCGGCATAAAGGAGTTAATTGTTTTGTACCCTTGGATATATATTGTGCTTCTTGGTGTCGCAGCGCTGCTCTATGCCTGGTTACTTCCCAAGCGGCAGGATGGCTCCGGAGCGGAGCAGGGCATCGTGAAGGAAGTGGAGAGCACGCTCGAGACGTATATGCTGGAGATTCAGAATGAGAATGAGCAGCTTGTCGAACTGGTCGGCCAGATGAAGGAAGATCATAAGGTCAAACTGCTGAGTCAACAGGAACAGATCAAGGAGCTTCGGGCGAGCATGATCGATATGGAGAGGCGTTTATCCGAGTCGGAGGCGCGCCTCCAGACCGCAGAAGCAGCGGTTTCTGCTGCGGCAGCAAACTACAGGGCTTTAGAAGAAGAGCGGGAGGCAGTCGAAGGTCCCGAAGTGTTGGCAGAAGAGACAAGCCCGCCTCCCGTTCCTTCCATTAAACAAAGGTATGCGGAATTGTTTGATTTATATGATCAGGGCAAGTCGATTGACAGCATTGCAAAATCCTTGGGACTTCAGCGCGGAGAGGTTCAAGTGATTATCCAGCTGGCGAAACAGGAGGAGTCCGCATGATCAGAAACCGTACATTTATGATGGGTCTGGGCATCGGACTTGTTCTTGGCGCCATACTGCTGCAGCTGATGATCATCGGGGAAGGAAAGCAGACGCAGGAAGATGCGGCTGCCAATTTGACGAGAGAACAGCTGATCGCTGCTGCCGAAGCGATGAATTTGCAGGTCGTGGAGCGCTCCGAGGACGAAGAAGGAGCCGGGGAAGAAGCGGACGCTGCATTCGGCACGTCGGAGGAAGAGGGTCAGGGAGAGGCCGAAGCTGAAGCTCCTGTCAATCCGCCTGCTCCGGAAGAGCCGGAGGCACCACAGCATCCGGAACAGCCAGATGAAGCGCAGAGCGCCTCGACCCAGGCTGGCGGTGAGGTATCGCCGCCATCTGAGCCGAAGCCGCCTGCTGAAGAGCCGATCAAACTGGTGGTGGTTCGAGGCAGCATGCTTGCGGATGTGGCAGAGGATTTGCTCCAGGCGGGAATTATTGAGGATAAGCAAGCGTTTATTGCAAGAGCTTCCTCGCGTAACATCAACAGGAGGGTGCAGACAGGAACCTACTCCTTCAAGGCAGGAGAAGATTTCGACACCATCATTAGTGAACTGACAAAACCGTCCAACTAGGCTGTAAGCCGGCGTGGATGGTTTTTCCTGTTGCATTCGGCTGATTGTCCCTATTTCGATGTGCGGCCTCGCTACAAAAGACATTGCAAGCTGTCTCCGAGTATGATATAGTAATTGACGGTGTTAAAACACACGCTGGAGTGATTTCGTTAAGGGTGCTTCCTTCATGGGGAGTCTTGACGAAAAATGACCTTGGCGGAGGGACACACAAAAACCAAATTTAGGAGGTGTGTGAAGATGGCAGTTATTTCCATGAAACAGCTTCTTGAAGCTGGCGTTCACTTCGGTCACCAGACTCGTCGCTGGAACCCGAAAATGGATAAATATATCTTCACTGAAAGAAACGGTATTTACATCATTGACCTGCAAAAAACGGTCAAAAAAGTAGAAGAGGCTTTTAACTTCGTTAAGAGCATCGCTGCCGAGAACGGAACAATTCTGTTTGTCGGTACTAAAAAACAAGCTCAAGATTCCGTTAAGGAAGAAGCAGAGCGTTGCGGTATGTTCTACATCAACCAGCGCTGGCTCGGCGGAACGCTGACCAACTTCGAAACGATCCAGAAGCGGATCAACCGTCTGAAAGAACTGGAAAGATGGGAAGAAGACGGTACGTTCCAAGTGCTGCCTAAGAAAGAAGTTATCCTTCTTCGCAAGGAGAAAGATCGTCTTGAGAAATTCCTGGGCGGTATCAAGAACATGAAGGGTCTTCCAAGCGCCCTGTTTGTTATCGATCCTCGTAAAGAGCGCATCGCTGTAGCGGAAGCTCGCAAACTGGGTATCCCAATCGTTGGTATCGTGGACACGAACTGTGATCCGGACGAAATCGACTATGTAATTCCAGGTAACGATGATGCGATTCGCGCAGTTAAATTGTTGACTGGTAAAATGGCGGATGCCGTTGTGGAAGCTCACCAAGGTGAAGAAACTACAGCTTAATCCTCAAAGTGAAATGTATAAACTTTGAATTAAATGAAAAGGGTGGTTGGTAGGTGGATAACCTCTCGCCGCCCTTTTTTTAAGGCTGCAAAGCAAGACCTTTTCTAATCTAACTATTTGGAGGGAATTCTAATGGCAGTAACGGCTAGTGCGGTAAAAGAACTCCGCGAAAGAACAGGCGCGGGCATGCTGGATTGCAAAAAAGCGCTCGACGAAACAAACGGTGATATCGATAAAGCGATCGCGCTTCTTCGTGAAAAAGGATTGGCTGCAGCTGCAAACAAAGCGGGACGTGTGGCAACTGAGGGCGTTGTAGAATCCTATATTCACGGCGGCGGACGCATCGGCGTTCTCGTTGAAATCAACTGTGAAACAGACTTCGTAGGCAAGACGGATCAATTCAAAGAGTTTGCACGTGATATCGCGATGCATATCGCTGCAGCGAACCCTAAATTTGTTCGTCGTGAAGAAGTTCCTACTGAAGAGCTTGAGAAAGAAAAGGAAATTTTGCGCAATCAAGCTCTAAACGAAGGCAAACCGGAAAAAATCGTAGAAAAAATGGTCGAAGGCCGCATCAACAAGTACTACGAAGAGCATTGCCTGCTTGAGCAAGCATTCGTTAAAGATCCAGACAAAACGATCAACACACTGCTGAACGAAAAAATCAGCACGATCGGAGAAAACATCTCTATCCGTCGCTTTGTTCGCTATGAACTGGGTGAAGGCCTGGAGAAAAAACAAGACAACTTCGTAGAAGAAGTTATGGCTCAAGTGAATAAATAAGCCTGATTGGCTAATACGTTATTGAAAAAGAGTGGAACACACCGGTGTTCCTTCTTTTTTAAAAATGAACATAAGTAAACATGCCTTTAGCAGCACGAATGCGTCTGCATGTCGTTTTTCAAACGGGCGCTGTAATAAACCGGCGCCTCTTAAAGTGGAGGGTTATCATTTGGAACAGCCTGTATTTAAACGTGTGATATTGAAGGTCAGCGGGGAATCCCTGGCAGGACAGAATGGTTACGGAATTGATGCTGACACAATCGGATCGATTGCGCAGCAAGTTCGGGATGTTGTCGAGCTTGGTGTCGAGGTTGCGATTGTGTGCGGCGGCGGAAACATCTGGCGCGGCATCGCCGGCAGTGCCAACGGAATCGATCGGGCAACCGCCGATTACATGGGAATGCTTGCCACAGTGATGAACTCCCTTGCTTTGCAGGATGCCCTGGAGCAGATCGGAGTTCCTACGCGTGTGCAGACCTCCATTTCCATGCAGCAAATCGCCGAGCCGTATATTCGCCGCAGAGCCATTCGTCATCTGGAAAAGGGCCGTGTCGTCATTTTTGCCGCAGGAACGGGCAACCCGTACTTCTCCACCGATACGACCGCAGCACTTCGCGCAGCGGAAATCGAAGCAGAAGTTATTCTCATGGCGAAGAACAAGGTGGATGGAGTGTACTCCGCGGATCCATTTAAGGATGAAACTGCCGAGAAATACGAGCAGCTTACTTACCTCGATGTGTTGAACAAGAACCTGGGTGTTATGGACTCAACAGCTTCATCGTTATGTATGGACAACAACATTCCGCTGATCGTATTCGCCATTACGGAGCAAGGCAATATCAAACGCGTCGTTCTGGGTGAGAAAATAGGAACGATTGTTAAAGGGAGTGTAGACTAATGCCTCAATCGGTCAAGAAAAATGCTGAGGAACGTATGGAAAAAGCAATCCAAGCTTTAAAACGTGATCTGGCTACCCTGCGTGCCGGACGAGCGAACACGGCGCTGCTCGACCGAATCCAGGTGGATTACTACGGGGCTCCGACTCCGGTTAATCAGCTTGCCAATATCAGCATTCCGGACAGCCGTACACTCATGATTCAGCCGTGGGATAAATCCTCTTTGGCTGATATCGAGAAAGCGATCATGAAGTCAGATATCGGTCTGACGCCGGCCAATGACGGCAATCAGATTCGTCTGTCGATTCCGCCACTGACGGAGGAACGCAGAACCGAGCTTGTCAAAATGACAAAGAAATTCGGCGAGGAAGCGAAAGTGGCCATCCGCAACATTCGCCGCGATGCCAATGATGACATCAAAAAAATGGAGAAAACGGATATTTCCGAGGACGAGTCCCGGAGACATCAGGAAGATATCCAGAAGACGACGGATAAGTTTATCGCGGAAGTCGACAAAGTCCTCGTTGCTAAAGAAAAAGAGATTATGGAAGTATAAGAGACTTGCGGCCCCTCCGGTTATGGTGGGGTTTGTCTCTTTTTTTGCAGAAAGATGCCTGGAGGAAATGGAATGATCAAACGGGTTCGATCGTGGTTGAATCAGGAGGACAGTCAGCAGGCGCACCGGATCTCTCCGGACAATATCCCTCACCATGTCGCCATCATTATGGATGGCAACGGTCGCTGGGCGAAACGGCGCGGTATGCCGCGGATCGTTGGACATCAGAACGGAATGAAGGCCGTGAAAAGAGCGGCTATCGCAGCCGATGATTTAGGCATCAAAATTTTGACGATGTACGCTTTTTCGACGGAGAACTGGAAACGCCCCAAAGATGAGGTTGATTTCCTGATGAAGCTTCCGCAGGAATTTCTGGCGATTGAGCTGGAAGAGCTGATTCAGAAGAATGTCCAGGTGAGGATGATGGGACATCCTGAGGATCTGCCGCAGCATACGCGGGATGCGATGGAAGAAGCGGTTGCCCGAACAGCAAGCAATACCGGACTTGTCCTAAATTTTGCGCTTAATTATGGCAGCCGCAAGGAAATAACGGAAAGCATCAGGGCGCTTGGAAAAGACATCCGCGAGGGAACCCTACTGCCTGAGGATATTACCGAGGAAATGGTAGGTGAACGGCTTCTCTCAGGCGATCTACCTGATCCGGATTTACTCATCCGTACCAGCGGTGAGCTCCGCCTCAGCAATTTTATGCTCTGGCAGCTGGCTTACAGTGAATTATGGTTTACGGATATCTACTGGCCGGAATTTACCAAGGAACACTTGATCGAGGCCGTTGCGGAGTATCAGCACAGAACACGTCGTTACGGCGGATTGTCGTAGAATATGGAGGATGGAGCATATTGAAACAGCGATTGATTACCGGATTCATTGCGGGAGCGGTCTTTTTGGGATTATGTTTCATAGGCGGGTTATGGTATCACTTTCTCATTGTGGCCATGGCTTTGGTCGGCTTCTATGAGTTTGCCCGAATGACAGGTACGGCACCATTTGGAGGAGCGGCTGCACTGGGTTATGCAGGGGTGGCTGCACTTGTGTTCCCATGGGAAGGTTTCGGTATCGCCTTTACCCTTCCATGGGAGCAGGTCATCTGGCTGCTGCTGTTTTTGCTGCTGCTCGTAACGGTAACGACTAAGAACAGTGTTGATATTCGCCGGGTATCGCTGCTTCTTCTCGGTGCGGTATATATCGGGATCGGCTTCTCTTATATCGCTGAATCCCGCAGCGCACCGGACGGCAACGGTTTGTTCTGGACGTTTCTGCTTCTGGTGTCGATTTGGGCAAGTGATGCAGGCGCATATTTCGTTGGCAAATGGATCGGAAAGCATAAACTGTGGCCGGCGATCAGCCCGAACAAAACGATCGAAGGCGCTGTTGGCGGTGTCATAATCGCGGTATTTACATCGCTGGTATTCGCTTTTCTCTCCAGCGGGCTTCTTCCTGCGGGACAAGCAGCGCTGATTGGCCTCTCTTGTGCCGTAATCGGCCAGTTGGGGGATCTCGTTCAGTCCGCCTACAAACGAGTGTACGACGTTAAGGATTCCGGCCAGCTTCTGCCCGGGCATGGCGGGATTCTGGATCGCTGTGACAGCTGGATCATCGTTTTTCCGTTTGTACATATCATTAATCTTCTGCCTTACTGATGAAAGGAAAGAGAAGCATGAAAAAAATCAGTGTGCTCGGTTCGACCGGCTCCATTGGAACGCAAACGCTGGATGTGGTCAGGAAGCACCGGGAACGGTTTCAAATTGAAGGGTTGGCGGCGGGAGGCAATACGGAGCTTTTGCTTGCGCAGGTTCACGAATTTGCGCCAAGTAAAGTCTCCGTTGCTTCCAGGGATCTGGCCGAGCGCATCAAGCATGAGCTTCCGTCTGGTACGCAGCTGTATTACGGTTCGGAGGGGCTTGTCGAGATTGCCGCGGGTACGGAGGCAGAGCTTGTCGTGACAGCCGTGATGGGGAGCATGGGGCTTCCGTCAACACTGGCGGCTATTCGCGAAGGCAAAACGATTGGCTTGGCCAACAAGGAAACGTTAGTGACAGCAGGTCATCTGGTCACAGCGTTGGCTGAAGAGAAGGGTGTGAAGCTGCTGCCGATCGACAGCGAGCATTCGGCGATCTTTCAGTGCCTGAACGGGGAGCGGCATGAGGACATCGAACGGATTACATTGACGGCCTCGGGCGGCTCCTTTCGTGACTATACCCGTGAACAGCTGGTGAATGTGACGGTGGAGGATGCGCTGAAGCACCCGAACTGGTCGATGGGCGCGAAGATTACAATCGACTCGGCGACGATGGTTAACAAAGGGCTTGAGGTGATGGAGGCGCATTGGCTGTACCGGATTCCGTATGACCGGATATCGGTGCTTCTGCATCCTGAGAGTATCATTCATTCCTTCGTTGAATTCAGAGATTCGAGCATTATTGCACAGCTGGGCAACCCGGATATGCGCGTGCCGATCCAGTACGCCCTGACCTATCCGGAACGCTGGGAATCTCCGGCGACGCGGCTGTCATTGGCGGAGGCAGGCAAGCTGAATTTCCGTGAAATGGACATGGAGCGGTTTCCGTGTTTAAGACTGGCTTATGAATGTGGTAAAATGGGGGGGACGGCTCCAACCGTGTTTAATGCGGCAAACGAAGTTGCGGTTGCCCGTTTTTTGCGGAAAGAAATTTCGTTCCTTCAGATTGAAGAGATCATTCAAGAGGTGACGGATCGTCATGAGACGATTGCGAACCCGGCGCTCGAGACGATTGAAGAGGCTGATCAGTCCGCCCGTGAACTGGCATCAAGGCTGTGAAATTCAGCTGGCCTGCAATCTCCCTTGAAAAAAGCTGTCAGCTTGTGATTCTCTTGTGGACGATAGGAGAATAATGATAATCTATAAGGACATACTGCGTTCTCAGCGGGAAAAGGGGGATGTAATCAATTGGAAATGGTGCGGATCGTCTTTCTGACAGTGCTCATGTTTTTTGTCATTGTGACCGTACATGAATGGGGGCACTACTATTTTGCCCGGCGTGCCGGGATTCTGGTTCGGGAGTTCGCGATCGGGTTTGGCCCTAAGCTGTTCTCATATAAGCGAAATGAAACCCAGTTTACACTAAGGCTGCTGCCGTTTGGCGGTTATGCCCGCATGGCTGGAGAAGACCCGGAACTGGTAGAGATTCATGCCGGACAGACGATCGCGGTCCGCCTCAATCAAGAGAATCAGGTGAAGAAGATTTACCTGGATCAGCTGGATAACCGGAAGAATGTGATCCGCGGGGAAGTTCAGTTTATTGATATGGTGGATCGACTGTCCGTTCGCCTGGATGTGGATGGCGAATTTCAACAGTACGAGATTCACCCGCAGGCGATGACGGTTGCGAAGGGAATCGAAACGCAGATCGCCCCGAGAGACCGCCAGTTTAACAGCAAGACGGTCGGACAGCGGGCACTTGCTATTTTTGCCGGGCCATTGATGAACTTTATTTTGGCCTTTATACTGTTCGCGCTTCATATTCAGATGGCAGGGCTTCCTGTCGACAATCCGACTTATGTCAAAATCGGCGAAATTACGAAAGGCGCGCCGGCGGATGAAGCGAACTTGCAGGTTGGCGATATTATTGTCAGCATTAATGGAACAGCGATCGGTGCTGATTACCGGAAGATGATCGAGCTGATCTCGGCGTCGACGGACAAGCCGATGGATTGGACGATACAGCGCGGTGAGGAAACCTTTGACTTGTCCTTGACGCCTCGGGCGATGGAAGGACAGGAAGGCGGCAAGGTGGGCATTGTACCGGAGCTGCCGACCCGGCAAGCGGGTCCGATCGAGACCGTGACGGGGGCCGGTACCGCGATGGTGGATACAACCGGGATCATCTTCCAGGGATTCAGGCAGTTGATCGAGCGCTTCTCCATGGATGATCTTGGCGGTCCTGTGCGGACGTTTGAGGTTACCGGTCAAATTGCAAGACAAG
Source organism: Paenibacillus sp. 7541 (assembly GCF_002276395.1). Taxonomy (NCBI): domain Bacteria; kingdom Bacillati; phylum Bacillota; class Bacilli; order Caryophanales; family Paenibacillaceae; genus Paenibacillus; species Paenibacillus sp. 7541. The sequence continues at coordinate 271,617 of NZ_NQLZ01000011.1, forward strand.
GGATTGAACAGCTCACCTATTGGGCTGCGATATTGAGTTTGTACTTAGGCATTTTCAATCTGCTGCCAATTCCGGCTCTGGACGGAAGCCGCCTTGTATTTCTTGGCGTGGAAGCCGTGCGCGGCAAGCCGATTGATCCCAACCGTGAAGGGATGGTCCACTTCATAGGTTTTGCGATGCTGTTCCTGTTAATGATAGCCGTCACCTACAATGATATATTGCGTCTGATTAACGGGTAAGAAGGACACACCGGTACGGCTTGGAGGCGCCAGCCGCTTTACGAGCCGTGCCTTTTGCTGTACATTTTACCTGCAGCTGTATTTTACTTATGCCGATAACGCGATGGTCGCGGGAGCGCTGCGGGGCATCGACGTTTTATTTATGGGAGGAACACGATTGATATGTCGAAGGATGCCAACAACAAACAATTTGTGACTGAGATAACGCCGCAAGGGGAGGATTTCTCCCGCTGGTATATCGACGTTATTAAGAAAGCCGATCTGATGGACTACTCTCCGGTTCGGGGCTGCATGGTATTCAAGCCGGACGGTTACGAAATATGGGAGCATATCCAGCAGGAGCTTGACCGCCGTTTCAAGGAAACCGGTCATCGCAACGCGTATTTCCCGCTGTTCATTCCGGAAAGCTTCTTCCAGAAAGAGAAAGAGCATGTCGAGGGCTTTAATCCTGAGCTTCCGTGGGTAACCGAGGCAGCAGGGGAGAAGCTGGAGGAGCGCCTGGCGATCCGCCCAACCTCGGAAACGATGATTGGTCATATGTATTCGAAATGGATCCAATCCTATCGTGATCTCCCGGTTCTCATTAACCAGTGGGCAAATGTGGTGCGCTGGGAGAAGCGTACGCTGCCATTCCTGCGCACAAGCGAGTTTCTATGGCAGGAAGGGCATACCGCTCACGAGACCGAAACAGAAGCGAGAGCGGAAACGATGCAAATGCTGGACATCTACGCTGACTTTGTAGAGAACTATCTGGCGATTCCGATCATTAAAGGGCAGAAGACGCCTTCCGAGAAGTTTGCGGGTGCGGTGGATACCTATTCCATCGAAGCGATGATGAAGGATGGACGAGCCGTTCAGGCAGGAACGTCCCATTATATGGGCACGAATTTCGCCGAGGCTTTTGAAATCCAGTATTTAAGCCGTGATAACACGCTCGAATTTGCACACACCACTTCATGGGGGGTCAGCACACGCCTCATCGGCTCCCTGATTATGGTTCACGGGGATGATCGCGGGCTCGTATTGCCGCCGAAGGTCGCTCCAACGCAGGTGATCATGATTCCGATCGGCCCGCCGAAGACGCGTGATGCCGTTGTCGGGCGTACGGACGAGCTGTTCCGTGAGCTGAAATCGGCCGGAATCCGGGTGCGTGTTGACGACAATCCGGACGTTCGTCCGGGCTGGAAGTTCAATGAATATGAAATGCGGGGCGTGCCGGTTCGTCTGGAGATTGGTCCGCGCGATATGGAGAACGGCGTATGCGTTCTGGTATCCCGGATCACCGGAGAGAAGAAGATCGTTCAGCAGGCGAACCTGGTGGAAGAGGTTCAGGCGATGCTTGAGCAGGTGCATCAGGAGATGTACGACCGTGCGAAGCAGTTCATGGAAGATCACTTCTATTCCGTAAATACGCTGGATGAGATGAAGGCAAGCATGGAAGAGCAGCGCGGATTTACGCTGGCTGGCTGGTGCGGCTCCGAGGCTTGCGAGGACACGGTCAAGCAGGAGACCGGTGCGACGAGCCGAAACATTCCGTTTGAACCAGGCGAGAAGAAAACAACATGTCTCGTGTGCGGCGATGCAGCGAAGCATACCGTATTGTTTGCAAGAGCGTACTAAGGATCAGTGTATGGATTCATTGATCTTGTTCGTCCCGATCACACGGGTTCAATCATTGAATCTTTAAGAAGACTAGCATTCGGAGCTGGCTTCCGGATGGCAGTATGACTTTACGCTCTGTGGCAACAGGAGTAATAGGCGGCTGCCGACGGAAGCCTTTTTCATTCATATCTTTCGTTTGAAGTTTTAGGTTATGCGGGGGGAGGAAGCCATGGGCACACAGGAAGAGAAAAGGAAGCGATTTGAACTGCTGATGAAGCAGGGAGAAGTCCCGGCCAGTCTGGTGGAACCCTATTTCCTGGACGGCTGGATTGAGAAGGTGGAAATCAGCCGCGCCAGCAAGGATTGGAAGATCACGATTCATAAGGAAAAGCTGGTTCCGGGTGAAGTCTACCGGACCTTCTGTCTGAGAATACAGGAGAAAATGAACCACATTGCCAAGATCAGCTTTGTGTTCAAATATGGAGGCCAAGTTCATGAGGCCGACATCGTTCAAGAATATTGGGGATTGTTTCTTGAATGGGTTCACCGCGAGATCCCATCGGTCAACGGCTGGATGGCCAGAGCGCGATATGAGGTCCATGAAGGGCTGTTGACGCTGACGATGTCGGATGGCATGTCGCTTGAGCTTGCCCGCAAGAAGCAGATCGATCAGGCGATCACACGCTTTTTTGGCAAGTACTTCGAGCTGGATCTCAGGGTGAAGATGCAGGTTGGCGTAAGTGATGTGGCTGCCATGGAAGAGTTTGAGCAGCGCAAACGCCAGGAAGAGCGGGAAGTGATTGAGGCGCTCATGAGCAGCCTGGAGGCCGAGAGCTTGGCCGAAGAGCAGGAAGAGGGCGAGGTCCGCCTGCAGGTCGGTTATGAGATCAAGGAGCAGCCTGTACCGATTCAGGAAATTCAGGATGAAGAGAAGAAAATTACGATTCAAGGCACGATATTCGGGCTGGATCAGAAGGAACTCCGGAACGGAAGCACACTGTTTATGTTTAACTTGACGGATTTCACCGACTCGCTGCAGATGAAAATGTTTGCCAAGACGAAGGATGATCTGAAGGTGCTTGGCCAGCTGGCGAATGGCAAATGGGTCAAAGCGCGCGGACGAGTGGAGTATGACCGCTTTATGCAGGTGCCTGAGCTGGTGATGATCCCTTCCGATCTGGTTGAAGTTCAGGCTCCGCCTTCCCGCAAAGACAACGCCCCTGAGAAACGGGTGGAATTCCATCTCCATACAACGATGAGCACGATGGATGCCGTAACCCCGATTGACCGGTACATCAAAACAGCTGCAAGCTGGGGGCACAAAGCGATCGCCGTCAGCGATCACGGGGGCGTGCAGTCCTACCCGGATGCGGCCAAACACGCGAAGAAGAACGGCATCAAGATGATGTATGGTCTTGAGGCCAACGTGGTTAACGATGCGGTCAACATAGTCGAGAATGCCAAGCCGCTGGAACTGAGCAGCGCGACGTTTGTTGTTTTTGATATCGAGACGACGGGTCTGTCGATCACAGCGAACAAAATTATCGAGATCGCCGCTGTCAAAATGCAGGAGGGTAAGGAGATCGACCGGTACGCGACCTTTGTCAACCCGCATGAACGAATTCCGTACCATATTCAGCAGCTCACGAACATTAACGATGAGATGGTGAAGGATGCACCGGAGCTGGAAGATGTGATGAAGGAGTTTGTAGCATTCGTCGGCGATGCGGTGCTTGTTGCCCACAATGCCCGGTTCGACGTTGGCTTCATTCAGGCGTCGCTGAAAAATCTGGGCATGGAGACGCTCGACAACCCGTATCTCGATACGGTGGAGCTGGCTCGCCTCCTGCATCCAGGCATGAAAAACCACCGGTTGAACACGCTGGCAGACAAATACAAGGTTGCACTGGAAAGCCATCACCGGGCGATTGACGATACCGTTGCCTTGGCCGGCATTCTGAACGGGTTGCTGGCTGATGCCGAGAAGATGAAAGGGATCAAAATGCTGGACCGGCTGAACGACTATGTCGGTACAGATCTGTCCAATGCACGTCCGTTCCATTGCGGCATTTACGCCTTGAATATGACGGGCAAGAAGAACTTGTACAAGCTGGTGTCCATGTCCCATACGGAATATTTCAGGCGCGTGCCTTGCATTCCGAAATCGAGGCTGCAGGAGATGCGCGAGGGGCTGCTCATTCTGTCCGGCTGCGAGAAAGGCGAGTTCTTCGAAACGGTGCTTAACAAGACGGAGGAGGAGGCCGAAGAGGTCGCCCAGTTCTATGATGTGCTTGAAATACAGCCGCTGACGATGTACATGCATCTGGTAGACAAAGGCCTAGTCGGCAGTCCGGAGGAAATCAAAACGGCCCTTCACAAAGTTGTCCGCATCGGCGAGAAGCTGGACAAGCCGGTCATCGCGACAGGCAATGTGCATTATCTGGAGCCGCGGGACAAGCTGTTCCGGGATATTACGATTCACGGAATCACCGGCTTTAGCCCGCTCAAGGATATTCGCAAGCCGGATGCCCACTTCCGCACGACAGAGGAAATGCTGGCCGAGTTCGAATTTCTGGGCGAGGACAAATGCTACGAGGTCGTCGTGAAGAACACGAGCGAACTGGCCGACCGCTTCGAGGAGCTGGAGCTGTTCCCGGATAAACTGTTCACGCCGATTCTTGACGGAGCGGATGAAGAGATCCGCAACACCTGTTATGAGACGGCAAAATCCATCTATGGCGAGCCGCTGCCTGAAGTGGTGGTCGCCCGGCTGGAAAAAGAGCTGGAGCCGATTATCAAATACGGCTTCTCGGCCAACTATCTGATCTCCGAGCGTCTGGTTAAAAAATCGAACCGGGACGGGTATCTGGTAGGGTCACGGGGGTCTGTCGGCTCCTCTGTCGTCGCAACGTTCCTCGGCATCTCCGAAGTCAACCCGCTGCCTGCGCACTACATATGCCTCAATCCGGAGTGCAAGCACAGCGAGTGGTTCCTTGACGGCAGTGTGCCGAGCGGATTTGACCTTCCCGACAAGTCGTGTCCGGACTGCGGACAGATGATGAAGGGGGAAGGCCAGGATATTCCGTTCGAAACGTTCCTTGGCTTCAAGGGGGACAAGGTTCCGGATATCGATCTGAACTTCTCCGGGGAATATCAGCCGCACGCGCACAATTTCACGAAAGAAATGTTCGGGGAGAAAAACGTGTTCCGGGCGGGAACGATCGGTACGGTTGCGGAAAAGACGGCGTTCGGCTTTGCCAAAAAGTATGAGGAAGATCATCACAAGCGCTGGCGCGGGGCGGAGCTGAGCCGCCTGGCTGCCGGCTGTACCGGCGTCAAGCGGAGCACCGGTCAGCATCCGGGCGGTATTGTCGTCGTGCCGGATTACATCGAGGTCGAAGATATTACCCCTGTGCAGTATCCGGCCGATGATGTGAATGCAGAATGGAAGACCACGCATTTTGATTACCACGCGTTTGATGCGAACTTGCTCAAGCTGGATATTCTGGGGCACGATGATCCGACGATGATGCGGATGCTGCAGGACCTGACCGGAGTTGATCCGACTACGATCCCGATGAATGATCCGAAAGTCATGAGCATGTTCAACTCGACCGAGGCGCTCGGCGTCACGCCGGAGCAGATTCGTTCCCCGGTCGCCACCTACGGCGTGCCGGAGATGGGCACGAAGTTCGTGCGCCAGATGCTGGTGGAATCGCAGCCGTCCAGCTTTGCGGATTTGCTGCAAATATCCGGTCTGTCTCACGGAACCGGCGTATGGCTTGGCAATGCGCAGGAACTGATCAAGAACGGCACCTGCAACATCAAGACCGTGATCGGTTGCCGCGACGACATCATGCTGTTCCTGATCTATAAAGCCGGGATGGACGCAAGCCTGGCGTTTAAAATTACCGAGAGCGTGCGTAAAGGTAAAGGGCTTACCCCGGAATGGATCGAGGAGATGAAACGCTGCAAAGTTCCGCAGTGGTATATCGATTCCTGTCTCAAGATCCAGTACATGTTCCCGAAGGCGCACGCCGCGGCCTACGTTATTTCGGCGGTACGGACAGCCTATTTCAAGCTGTACCATCCGATTGAATACTATGCGACCTACTTCTCGGTTCGGGCTGAGGACTTCGATATCGAGCTGTGCTGCCAAGGTTATGATGCGATATATCGCCGGATCGAGGAGATCGAGCAGATGGGCTTCTCGGCCAGCGCCAAAGAAAAGGGGATGCTGCCGATTCTGGAGATGGCCCTTGAGATGACGGCACGCGGTTTCTCGTTCAAGTCCATCGACCTGTATCGGTCCGACGCAGTCAAATTCATTGTGGACGGCGACTCGCTCATCCCGCCATTCTCCGCGCTGCAAGGCATCGGGGAGAACGCGGCCCGCAACATCGCTGCCGCTCGCGAGTACGGGGAATTCCTGTCCGTTGAAGATTTCCAGCAAAAGGCGAAGGCGAGTAAAACCGCCGTGGAGCTTTTATCGCAGATGGGCTGCTTCCGCGGATTGCCGGAAAGCAACCAGCTGTCGCTGTTTTAATGAACGAGGCGTAAGCCGCCGCTTCCTGCTTTTCGGAGCGGCTTGACAGTCAAGGAGTCATACTTGTCACTATTACCAGACTATGTTATAATTTTTTTGGTAATCATGGAGATAAAACCGTTGTGTAAAGAGTGGGGCGACCCACTCTTTACTCTTTGGTATATAGGAAAAGAAAGTTGGAGGTTATGTTCTTTGAGCACACCGAAGATTAAAACGACTGTGGAAGAAATGGTGCAGCCATACTTGGACGAACACGGCTTTGAATTGGTAGATGTGGAATATGTGAAAGAAGGCAGCAGCTGGTTTCTGCGTGTGTTTGTGGACAAAGAAGGCGGTATCGATATTGAGGATTGCGGCTTGATCAGCGAATATTTGAGCCAGAAGCTGGATGAGAACGATCCGATCCCGACAGCTTATTTTCTTGAGGTTTCTTCTCCAGGCGCAGAGCGTCCGCTCAAGAAGAAGGAGGACATTGTGAAGGCGGTCGGCAAGAACGTGTTCGTCACGCTGTACGAGCCGATCGATGGGCTGAAGGAATTTGAAGGCAAGCTGGAGTCCTTTGAGAATGAGGAGCTTGTTGTTCAGACGGCCAGAAAAAAACACGCTATTCCATATGCTAAAGTAGCCAGCGCCAGATTGGCCATCATTTTTTAAACGGAAGTTTTGAAAGGGGGAACCGATTTTCAATGAGTATGGATTTTATTGAGGCAATGAACGAGTTGGAGAGAGAGAAGGGCATAAGCAAGGACGTGCTGTTTGAAGCGATAGAAGCAGCGCTGATCTCGAGCTACAAGCGGAATTTTAACACCGCGCAAAACGTGCGGGTTGACATGAACCGCAACACCGGGGTAATCAAGGTGTTCGCCCGCAAGCTGATCGTGGAAGAGGTTCTGGATCCGCGCACGGAAATTTCTCTGCATGCGGCCCGCGAAATCAATCCTCATTTTCAGCTGGAGGATGTCGCGGAAATCGAGGTTACGCCGCGCGACTTCGGGCGCATTGCTGCGCAGACGGCGAAGCAGGTCGTAACCCAGCGCATCCGGGAAGCTGAGCGTGGACTGATCTACAGCGCCTTTATCGATAAGGAAGACGATATCGTAACCGGGACGCTGCAGCGCCAGGATTTGCGCAACATTTATATCGATCTGGGCAAGATCGAGGCTGCGCTGCCGCTGACTGAGCTGATGCCAAACGAGAAGTTCAAGCACGGAGACCGGATTAAGGCGTATATTACTAAGGTTGAAAATACGACCAAGGGACCTCAAATTATGCTGTCCCGCACACATCCAGGACTGCTTAAGCGTCTGTTCGAGCTTGAGGTGCCCGAAATTTTCGACGGCGTGGTGGAGATTCGTTCGGTTGCGCGCGAAGCGGGCTTCCGCTCCAAAATTGCGGTCTATTCGCGGAACGAGGAAGTCGATCCGGTTGGCTCCTGCGTCGGACCTAAGGGGATGCGCGTACAGACGATTGTCAACGAGCTGCGCGGAGAGAAGATTGATATCGTCCGCTATTCGGATAATGTCGAGGAATATGTAGCCAATGCGCTCAGCCCGTCCAAAGTGCTTGAGGTTCAAGTATTTGAGGACGAGAAGATGGCGCGGGTGATCGTTCCGGACTATCAGCTGTCGCTTGCGATCGGAATCAAAGGCCAGAACGCTCGTCTTGCGGCGAAGCTGACAGGCTGGAAAATCGATATTAAAAGCGAAAGCCAGGCGGAACAGGAATTTGGCAGACCGAGATCCCAAGCGGGAGAAATGCATCAGGATTCCGTCTCCGTCGACTAAAATCATAGCGTGACGGGGGGGTTATCGTGTTGAAACAAAGAAAAGTACCGCTGCGTAAATGCGTGGCTTGTCAGGAAATGAAACCGAAGAAAGAGCTGATCCGGATCGTAAGAACCCCCGAGGAGGAGGTACTCATCGATCTGACCGGCAAAAAATCGGGCCGAGGGGCGTATCTGTGCGGCAACGTTTCCTGCTTCAAGCTGGCACATAAAAACAAGGCGCTTGACCGCGCCCTGAAGCATAATGTTAAGCCGGAAATTTACGAGCAGCTGGCCCAGGACTTCATCAAGGTTGAGGATGAATTTCTTGCGGCAAAGGACCGTGCCGATGTTGAATAGAACGCTTTCTCGTCTGGGCCTGGCCATGCGCGCAGGCAAGGTGGTTACCGGAGATGAGGTTGTGCTGAAAGCAATCCGGTCTTCCGAAGCAAAATTGGTTATTCTGGCGGGTGACGCCTCAGATCTTACGAAAAAAAAGTTCCGCGACAAATGCGGTTCTTACAACATCCCTCTGGTAATCGGATTTGACCGGGACAGTCTCGGCACAAGTGTAGGAAAACCCGAAAGGGTTGTGCTGGCCATTACGGATCAAGGATTCGCAGAACTGATCTCCAAAGGTATGGAGACAATGTCGGAGGTGGAGTATATTGAGTAAACAGGAAAACAAGGATAATAAACTTCGTGTGTACGAATACGCGAAATCATTGAATATGAGCAGTAAAGAGATCATTACGATTCTCAAGCGTCTGGATATTCCGGTCAATAACCACATGAGTGTTATGGAAAATGATACGGTATCCAAGGTGGAGCAGTTCTTTAAGGACATCAAGTCTAGTGCAGCCGCCAAACGCGATACTGCAGAAGCTTCTCGCGGAGACAGCCGTAAGTCGGCATCGGTCGCGAGCAGCCAGGCAACGACCGGAGGCGGACAGGGCGGAGCGACCACTGTGCGCAGTGGAGATGGCAATGGCAGCCAGCGCTCCCAGAGCCGAGGACAAGGACAGCAGCCAAAAAAACAACAGGAAAAGCAGGTAGGTATGAATAATAGAAATCATCAAAATAACCAGAACTCTTCCAGCACCCAAAACGGAAGAAAAAGTCAGCCAGGCTCCCCACAGGGGCAGAACAACAATCGGAACAACGGACAAAGACCAGGCGCAGCGGTACAAACGACAGCGCGTCCGCAGAGCAATGGGCAGCCAAGCGGTTCCCGTCCACAGGGCGGCGGAAACAATAGCGGGACTCCAAATCGAAGCGGCGATCAGAACCGCAACAAAACCGGCGGCAACCAGAACCGTTCGGGCGGCGGCAAGCGCTTTGATGACAACCGCCAGGGAGGTTTCCGGAACAACAACCGCGGCGGCAGAAACAACCGCGGGCGGAATCAGAACAACCAGCCGCCTCGCGAGAAAATCGACAACACGCCGAAGAAAATTATCGTCCGCGGCAACATGACCGTCGGTGAGACGGCAAAGCTGCTTCATAAGGACGCTTCCGAAGTCATCAAGAAGCTGATTTTCCTCGGCGTGATGGCCACGATCAATCAGGAGCTCGACATCGAGACGATCCAGCTGCTTGCAGGAGAGTTCGGGGTTGAGGTAGAAGTGAAGATTCCGGTGGAAGAAGATCGGTTCGAGACGGTTGAGGAGAACGATGCGCCAGAGGATCTGCTTGAGCGTCCGCCAGTCGTCACCATTATGGGACACGTTGACCATGGTAAAACGACGCTGCTTGACGCAATCCGCTCCACCAATGTAACCGGGGGCGAAGCCGGAGGCATTACGCAGCATATCGGGGCTTACCAAGTCGAGATCAACAACAAGAAGATCACCTTCCTGGATACCCCGGGCCACGAAGCGTTTACGGCGATGCGTGCGCGCGGTGCGCAGGTGACAGATATTACGATTATCGTTGTGGCTGCGGATGACGGCGTGATGCCGCAGACGGTTGAGGCGATCAACCATGCGAAGGCAGCGGGACTGCCGATCATCGTAGCTGTCAACAAAATCGATAAACCGGATGCCAACCCGGATAAAGTCAAACAGGAACTGACCGAATATGAGCTTGTGCCTGAAGAGTGGGGCGGCGACACGATCTTTGTCAATGTTTCGGCGAAACAGCGCATGGGCCTTGAAGATCTGCTGGAGATGATTCTGCTCGTTGCCGAAGTGAACGAGTACAAAGCCAATCCGAATAAGCGCGCCCGCGGTACGGTCATCGAGGCCGAGCTGGATAAAGGCCGCGGTCCGGTAGCGCGGATTCTCGTTCAACACGGAACGCTCAAAGTCGGCGATGCCTTCGTGGCGGGCAACTGCTTCGGACGGATTCGTGCGATGGTGAACGATAAAGGCCGCCGTCTGAAAGAAGCCGGACCTTCGACGCCGGTAGAGATTACGGGTCTGACCGAAGTGCCGGGCGCCGGCGATCCGTTCATGGTGTTTGAAGATGAGCGCAAAGCGCGCTCCATTGCCGAGAAACGGGCGGTAACACAGCGTCAATCCGAGCTGAACACCAACACAAGAGTGACGCTTGACGATCTGTTTAAGCACATTAAGGATGGCGAGATTAAAGATTTGAATGTCATCATCAAAGGGGACGTTCAAGGTTCTGTCGAGGCGCTCAAAGGCTCGCTGAACAAAATCGAAGTGGAAGGCGTGCGCGTGAAAATCATTCACAGCGGTGTCGGTGCCATTACGGAATCCGATATTATTTTGGCCGCAGCTTCCAATGCGATTGTGATCGGCTTTAACGTCCGTCCTGACGTTCAGGCGAAACAGACCGCAGAGCAAGAAAAGGTAGACATTCGTCTCCACCGGGTAATTTATAAGGTAATCGAGGAAATCGAGCAGGCGATGAAGGGCATGCTGGATCCGGAGTACAAGGAAACGGTTATCGGCCACGCCGAGGTGCGGAACACCTTTAAAGTGAGCAAGGTCGGAACGATTGCCGGCTGCATGGTCACTTCCGGTAAGATTGCGAGAAATGCTGAAGTCCGCCTCATTCGCGACGGCATTGTCGTTCACGAAGGCAAGATCGATTCCCTCAAGCGTTTCAAAGATGATGCAAAAGAAGTTGCTCAAGGTTATGAATGTGGGATTACCTTGGAAAACTATAGCGACGTCAAAGAAGGCGACGTCATTGAAGCCTTTATCATGGAAACGGTGGAGCGCTAATCAAAGAGGTGATCTAAATGGCGAAAATAAGAACAGGACGCGTAGGAGAACAGATCAAGAAGGAGCTTAGCCAGCTGATCCAGACGGAGATCAAGGATCCGAGAATCGGGTTCATTACGGTGACGGGCGTGGATGTAACCAATGATCTGTCCCAGGCGAAGGTGTACTTGAGCGTTCTCGGGGATGACGAGCAGAAAGCCGCTTCCTTGAAAGGGCTGGAGAAAGCCAGCGGTTTCCTGCGCTCGGAGCTGGGCAAGCGAATCCGCCTTCGCCATGTTCCGGAACTGCTTTTCAAGTTCGATGATTCGATTGCGTACGGTAGCCGGATTGAAAAGCTGCTGAATGAGATCGGCGAGAACGAAGAGAAGTAATCAGGTAGTTTGTTGTATAAAGGAGAGGGCGAATGCAGACCTATGAACAGGAGCTGCAGCAGGTGAAGTCATTCCTGCTGGAGCATGATGATTACTTGGTAGTGTCGCATGTTCAGCCCGATGGAGACGCAGTCAGTTCCACCCTAGCGGTGGGCTGGCTTCTCTCATGTCTGGGCAAAAAATTCGCAATGATGAACGAAGGGCCGATTCCGAAGCGGATGAGCGGGCTGTGGCATGCGGACGAGCTGATCAATCTGTCCGAGCAGCAGCCGGGGCGGAACTTCAAATTTGTCATTTGCGTCGATTGTGCGGATTTTGACCGAGTTGGGCGCACCAAGGAATGGTTTGCGGAGGATGCGCTGATCGTCAACATCGACCATCATCCGACCAATAACCGATACGGCGCCGTCAACGCTGTGAGATCTGATGCAGCAGCTACGGCGGAAATCTTGTATGATCTGTTACAGTTGTTTGATATCCGCTGGGATGCCGATATTGCAACTGCACTCTATACGGGATTGCTGACGGATACCGGGGGCTTCCGGTACTCGAATACTTCCCCGAAGGTGATGGGGATCGCTTCGGAACTGCTGTCTTATGGTGTGAACGGTCCGGAGCTAGCTGAATCGCTGCTGGAGGAGATGACGCTGCCGCAGATGCAGGTGCTTGTGCAGGCGCTGAATACACTCAGTCTGAGCGAGGATGGCAAGATCGCCTGGGTCTATGTGACGCCGGAGCATATGAAGCTGTGCGGCGCGATCAATGAAGATCTCGAAGGCATCGTCAATTATCCACGCAACATTCAAGGGGTGGAAGTCGGCATTTTGTTCAAGCAGCTGGAGAACGGAGGCGTTAAGGTCAGTCTGCGCTCCGCCGGCAAGGTGGACGTGGCTGCACTGGCTCAAAGCTTCGGCGGCGGCGGACATGTACGCGCGGCAGGCTGCAGAATGGAAGGGAATCTGGAGGAAGTCATAACCCGGATTGTTGAGCGGGTGAGACTCGCCTTATGAGTACGCTGGAAGGAATACTGGCAGTGAACAAGCCGGCTGGCTGGACCTCGCATGATGTGGTAGCCAAGGTACGCCGGATCGTGAAGATGAAACGGATCGGCCATGCCGGCACCCTTGACCCCCAGGTAACGGGCGTGCTTCCGCTGTGTCTAGGGCGAGCCACCCGGGTGCTGGAATATTTGCAGGAGCTGCCCAAGGAATACAAGGCGGTCATGCGGCTTGGTTATGCTACGGATACGGAGGATGTTACCGGAAATGTGCTGGAATCGGTAGATGAGGTTCATGTGACAAGAGAAGAGGCGGAGGAAGCGCTGCGTTCTTTTGTCGGGGAGATTTCCCAGGTGCCTCCGATGTATTCGGCCGTCAAGGTAGACGGGAAGCGGCTGTACGAGCTTGCAAGGGAAGGGAAAGTGGTTGAGCGCAAAAGCAGGAATGTGTTCATCCATGAAATCGAGATGACCGGCTTTGAAGCTGAGGATGCCGGCACCGATATCTCGTTTCGGGTGCTCTGCTCGAAAGGAACCTATATCCGCACGCTCTGCGTGGATATCGGGAAGGCGCTTGGCCTTCCATCGGTTATGGTCCAGCTTGAGCGAACCCGATCCGCTGGCGTTACGGCCGAGCAGTGCCTGTCGATTGAAGACATCGAACGGTTGATGTCCGAAGGCACGCTGGACGCTTATTTGATTCCGGTGGATGAGGCGATTTCTCATCTCCCGGCTCATCGTGTCGGAGAGGAGAAGGCGGAAGCGGCGCTTCGAGGGCAGCGGCTGTCCGCCAGAGTGGTTACTCCCCCGGTCCAGGATGAGCGTCCTGTTCGCTTGTATGATGGCAGCGGCAAGTTTTTGGGAATCTTTCAGAAGCAGGAAGAATCCGGGGCGATTGCGCCTGTAAAAGTGTTTTCCTAGAGATATATAGTATATGGACTGGTGGTGAGAAATTCGTGAAAGTGGTTTCCCTATCCTATCCGATTTCATCGGAATTGAAACAGCAGCTCGGTCAGCCGCAAATTGCGGCGATCGGCCAGTTTGACGGGCTGCATCTGGGACATGCGAGCGTGCTGTCCACAGCGGTTCGTCTGGCCCGGGAAGAAGGCGTTCCGGCCGCGCTCATTACCTTTTACCCGCATCCGAAGGATGTGATTCGCAAAGGGAGCTATGAGGGCTATCTGACGCCCCAGCCGGACAAGGAAGCACTGCTGGCCGATATGGGCATCGACATCCTCTATGTGGTTGAATTCAACGAAGCGCTGTCCAAGGTAAGTCCGGAAGCATTTTTTACGGATGTGCTGCTTCCGCTTGAACTGAAAACGGCCGTGGTCGGATTTGATTTCCGCTTCGGTCACAAGGGCCAGGGTGACGCCGACATGCTGGCAGAGCTGGGCAAGGGTGCGATGAAAGTCATTACGATTCCGCCGTTTTTGATGAGCGGAGAGAAGGTGGGGAGCTCCTCCATCCGAACAGCGCTGAAGACGGGACAGCTGTCGGATGCCAACCGGTGGCTCGGCCGCCATTACCGCATCCGCGGCAGTGTTATTCACGGGGAGAAGCGGGGCAGGCTGATCGGCTTTCCGACGGCGAATCTGGAGCTGGCTGAGTCCTATGTCGTGCCTGCGCTCGGCGTATATGCCGTATTTGCACAGATTCCCGGCGAGAACCGCCGCATTCCGGGCGTGATGAATGTCGGCGTCAAGCCAACTTTCCACGAAGGGATAACGAAGCCGGTTTTTGAAGTGCATCTGTTCGATTATGAAGCAGATCTGTACGGCCAAATGCTGACCGTCGATCTGGTGTCCTACATTCGCAAGGAGCATAAATTCGAATCGGTGGACGAGCTGGTGGAGTGGATTAACCGCGATGCAGCGGAAGCCCGCACAATTTTAAGCGAGTCCGAATAATTGTTTTCCTCGTGCGGCGGATGAAGCATGTTTTTCTTTCGTTTTGATTTTCTTTTTTGGGCAAAGTATGCTATACTCGTAGAGGTTGCCGGAAAACACGGCAATTATAACCTTGGCTTGGATGCTTGATCTCACCGTCGGTATACTCGGCCAATGGGGATTATGATGAAGGAGGTGAACAGGATGGCATTGACTCAAGAACGTAAACAACAACTGATTGACGAGCACAAAACTCACGAGTCCGATACAGGATCTCCAGAGGTGCAAATCGCTATCCTAACGGAAAATATTACGAACCTGACTGACCACTTGCGTACTCACAAGAAGGATCATCACTCCCGCCGCGGATTGCTGAAAATGGTCGGTCAACGCCGTAAATTGCTTGCATACTTGAAAAACAAGGATGTTACCCGTTACAGCGCTTTGATCGAAAAGCTTGGATTGCGTCGCTAATCATCCATACGATGTGCGTAAAAGCAGCCTGGTTGTCCACTGTCCTTCCTGGAACGACAGCGGCGCAGCCGGGCTCTTTTCTAAATTTTTTGGTTTTGCCTGTTGATAGGAGTTGTTATGTCGGCTGAATCTGCTGGTTGATGAAACGTTTTGTGTGCTGTATTTTACATATGAGAACCAGAATCGCTATCGTTTCGGCTGCAACGAACAATCCTATTTTATGAACATTCATA
The DNA here is from genome assembly GCF_002276395.1 of Paenibacillus sp. 7541. Taxonomy (NCBI): domain Bacteria; kingdom Bacillati; phylum Bacillota; class Bacilli; order Caryophanales; family Paenibacillaceae; genus Paenibacillus; species Paenibacillus sp. 7541. The sequence goes on from NZ_NQLZ01000011.1 coordinate 286,924, forward strand.
ATAAAGGCAATACTTAACACTTGAAGGAACAAAAAATACTGTCCCCACGAGGAGGGATTATATGGAAACCCGTGTTGAAATGCAGCTCGGTGGAAGACCGCTGGTTCTTGAAACCGGACGTCTGGCCAAACAGGCGAATGCGGCGGTCATGGTGCGCTACGGCGAAACGGCTGTACTGTGTACGGTGACGGCTTCCAGCGAGCCCAAAGATCTGGATTTTTTCCCGTTGACTGTTAACTATGAGGAAAGACTGTACGCTGTCGGCAAAATTCCGGGCGGATTCATCAAACGTGAAGGAAGACCGAGCGAGAAAGCGATTCTTGCCAGCCGTCTGACAGACCGTCCGATTCGTCCATTGTTCCCGGAAGGCTTCCGGAACGATGTGCAGGTGCTGAACCTGGTCATGAGTGTCGATCAGGATTGTGAACCGGAAATTGCAGCGATGATCGGAACTTCGGCGGCGCTGAGCATCTCGGACGTGCCGTTTAACGGACCGATCGGCGGCGTGGCCGTGGGCCGGGTGAACGGAAACTTTGTTGTGAACCCGACGATTGCGGAGCAGGAGGCAAGCGACATTTATCTCGTCGTTGCGGGTACGAAGGACGCCATCATGATGGTTGAGGCTGAAGCGAACGAGGTTCCTGAAGAAGTGATGCTGGAAGCGATTATGTTCGGGCATGACGAGATCAAGAACATCGTGGCGAAAATCGAGGAATTGGTGGCTGTTGCCGGCAAAGAGAAGATGGAAGTCAAGCTTCATGCCGTTGACGAAACGGTGAATCGCGAGGTGCGCGAATTTGCGGGCGCTCGTCTGGTTGAGGCAGTCCGCATTGCCGAGAAGCATGCGCGTCAGGAAGCGATTGATGCCATCAACGAAGAGGCGTATGCCCATTTTGAAGAGAAATATATCGAAACACCAGAGCTGCTGAAAGACGTGAAAGAGGTTCTTCACGATATTGTGAAGGAAGAAGTTCGCCGTCTTATTACCCATGACAAAGTTCGTCCGGACGGACGCGGTCTGTCCGAAATCCGGCCGATCGAATGCGATACCGGCCTGCTGCCGCGTACGCACGGTTCAGGGCTGTTCACGCGCGGTCAAACTCAGGCGCTCAGCATATGTACGCTTGGCGCGCTTGGCGACGTGCAGATCCTCGATGGCATCGATCTGGAAGAAACGAAACGCTTCATGCACCATTACAACTTCCCGCCGTTCAGTGTCGGCGAAGCTCGTCCGCTTCGTGCACCGGGACGTCGCGAAATCGGTCATGGCGCATTGGGCGAGCGCGCCTTGTCCAAGGTGATTCCTTCCGAGGTGGATTTCCCTTACACGATCCGTCTCGTATCCGAAGTGCTGGAGTCTAACGGTTCGACTTCGCAGGCGAGCATCTGTGCCAGCACGCTGGCGATGATGGACGCAGGCGTTCCGATTAAAGCGCCGGTTGCCGGGGTAGCGATGGGTCTCATCAAAGACGGAGATCATGTATCCATTCTGACAGACATTCAAGGCATGGAAGATCATCTGGGCGACATGGACTTCAAGGTGGCAGGTACGCCGGATGGGGTTACGGCGATTCAGATGGATATCAAAATCGACGGCATCGACCGCGCGATTCTTGAGGAAGCGCTGGAGCAGGCGAAGGAAGGCCGCATGTTCATCCTTGGCAAAATGATGGAAGTGATCCAGAAGCCGAGAGAGACGCTTTCCCAATATGCGCCTAAAATCATCACCATGCAGATTAACCCGGATAAAATCCGTGACGTTATCGGTGCTGGCGGTAAAATCATCAACAAAATTATTGAAGAAACCGGCGTAAAAATCGACATTGAGCAGGATGGCCGCGTATTCATCGCCTCTTCCAACGAAGAGATGAACCGGAAGGCGCTGTCGATTATCGAAGGTATCGTCCGCGAAGTTGCCGTAGGTGAAATCTATACCGGAACGGTAAAACGGATCGAGAAATTCGGCGCGTTCGTAGAAATTCTTCCGAATAAAGATGGGCTGATTCACATTTCCCAGCTGTCCACTGAACGGGTGGCGAAAGTGGAGGATGTGGTGTCTATCGGCGATGTCGTGACGGTAAAAGTAACCGAGATCGATCAGCAAGGCCGCATCAACCTGTCGCGCAAAGCCGTGCTGACAGCCGAAGCGAGCAAAAGCTGAGGCCTGCTGAATTCGGATCAACCGCATCAAGCTTGTACCAGCGTAGAAAAGAGACAGAACTGATTTCTGGCTCTTTTTTTGCGTTTAAGGACGTATTTAATGACCGATTTTTTCATAAAATGGGACAAAGCTTCTCAAAGAGAGGGGATCAAGCCCATGAATCGGAAAAAAATAACGGTGCTCCTGTCTGGTGCCGCAATGGTATCGGCTCTTGCTGTGTTCAGCGGAGCCTGGGATTATGTACAGGGAATAAGCGCCTATCCAGCCAGTGGGATCACCGCCAAACCAGAGCGGAAGAGCGAAGTCCATCTGGAGCTGTTAAATACGATTGAAGCGGAGGCTGCCAAGGTGAGGGTAGAGCCGCAGGATGCTAGAGTGGACAGCGTATGGAAGGCGATCCCCGGCTATAACGGCCTTGAAGTTGATGTGGAGGCGACCTATGAGCAGGCTGTGCAGCAGTATAAGCCCGGAAGTCCGATTACCTACATATATCGCCAGATCCCTGCCAAAGTGAAGCTAGACGATCTGGGCGTCCATCCGATCTACCGCGGCAATCCGAACAAGCCGATGGTTTCCTTGATGATCAATGTGGCCTGGGGCAATGAGTATTTGGTCCCGATGCTCAATACGCTGGATGAGGAGAACGTAAAGACGACCTTTTTCCTGGACGGCAGCTGGCTCAAAAAGAACCCGGAGCTGGCAGCGGAAATCGTCAAACGCGGTCATGAGGTCGAGAATCATGCTTACTCGCATCCGAATATGAGCTCCTTGAGCCGCGCTCGCGCCGAGCTCGAGATCGCCAAAACGCAGCAGCTGCTAAAGGACAGCCTTGGTGTAGAGAACAAGTGGTTCGCTCCGCCTTCCGGCGATTTCAACCAGCAGACGGTCGAAATTGCCCACGCCCGTGGACTGAAAACGGTGCTGTGGACGCTGGATACGGTCGATTGGAAAAAGCCGTCTCCGGAATCGGTCGTTCATAAAATCACAACCAAGGCCGAGCCGGGATTTCTCATTCTGATGCATCCGACAGAGTCGTCCTCTAAAGCACTTAAAGCCATGATTCAAGGCATCCGCGCCAAAGGGCTTCACATCGGCACGGTCAGCCAGACGCTGTCCCCGGAGCGGATCATGCCCTAGCGGTTGAGCGGCAGAGGCAAGTTTGATAAAATGTATGGATGGCATTAGGTAAATCGAGCCATTGGAAGTGAACCTTGGCGGAACAATTAGGGGGGCCTATCATGAAAAAAATACAGCTGTCTAACGGCCTGAGAGTTGTTATGGAGCAAATCCCGACAAGCCGCTCGGTCTCATTCGGCATCTGGGTCAAGACCGGATCGAGGAATGAAACCCCCGAGATCAACGGGATTACGCATTTTATAGAGCATATGATGTTCAAAGGCACCGAACGCTTCGACGCGCGTGCCATTGCGGAGCAGTTTGACGCCATTGGCGGGAATGTGAACGCATTTACGGCCAAGGAATATACTTGCTATTACGCCAAAGTGCTGGATGAGCATCTGCCGATTGCGGTGGATGTATTGTCCGATATGTTCTTTCATTCGAAGCTGGATTCGGAAGAGCTTGCCAAAGAGAAGAACGTCATCCTGGAAGAGATTGCGATGTATGAGGATACACCGGATGATCTGGTACATGATCTGATGTCGCTGTCCGTCTACGGCGGCCATCCGCTGGCCTATCCAATTCTCGGCACGAAGGATCGGCTGGAGGCGATGGACTCCGAGGCGCTTAAAGCCTACATGACAAGCCATTATACAATTGACAACACCGTCATCTCCCTGGCAGGCAATATTGATGAGAGCGTAGTAGAGCTGCTGGAGCGGCATTTTGGCCAGTTCTCCAACCGCGGGACGAGCGGGCCGCTGGAAGTTCCGGTATTTCAGGACGGAATCGAGTTCCGGAAGAAAAAAACCGAGCAAAATCATATTTGCATGTCATTTCCGGGCCTGGCCATCGGAGATGATCTTCAGTATGCCATGGTGCTGCTCAACAATGCCATCGGCGGTGGCATGAGCTCGCGCCTGTTCCAGGAAATTCGGGAGAAGCGCGGACTGGCCTATTCGGTCTACTCTTACCACAGTTCCCATGCGGACAGCGGCATGTTTACCATTTACGCCGGAACGGCGCCGAAGCAGACGAAGGACGTCCTCGAACTGACCAAGGAAATGCTGTTTGATCTGGCAACGAACGGGATGCAGGAGGAGGAGCTGCGCAAAGGCAAGGAACAGCTGAAGGGCAGCCTGATTCTGAGCCTGGAGAGCACCGGGAGCCGCATGAACCGTCTGGGCAAAAATGAGCTGATGCTCGGCCGCCACTACAGCCTTGATCAAGTGATCGAGCGGATCGAAAAGGTTAGCATGGACGACATTGATGCGGTGCTTGACCGGATGTTCGGAACGCCATATGCGCTGGCCATGGTCGGAACGACAGACAAGGCATTAAACACACTTAGGAGGAATGAATTTGTTGCACTACGTTCAAATTAACCGATTGCCCGGAAACGAGGATATCAAGCTGCCTGTCAAAATGTCAGAGCTTGCGGCAGGCTTTGATCTGCACGCCGCCGTCGAGGAACCGGTAGTGCTCGCGCCAGGAGAGCGCAAGCTGATCCCGACCGGGTTCGCCATCGCGATGCCGGGGGAGCTGGAGGCGCAGATCCGTCCGCGAAGCGGGCTTGCATACAAGCATGGCATTACATGCTTGAACGCGCCGGGAACGATTGATGCGGACTATCGCGGGGAAGTCAAGGTGCTGCTCATCAATCTGGGGCAGGAGCCATTCACCATCGAGCGCAACGAACGGATTGCCCAGATGGTGTTCAAGACGGTGCCTGCCGTCGAGTTTGTGGAGGTGGATGAACTGTCCGATACCGTGCGCGGAGCGGGCGGATTTGGCCATACCGGCAAATAAGGCGGATCGTTATAAGGTCATAAAACGTATGCCTGCGTGTCGAATGCACTCATGGGTTAGAGTTTATATAATGAATTTACGGCGCTCACGGTTGTCGCTTCAACCGTGAGCGCCGTTTTTATATTGGCGCAGCTGGTATCCAACACTTCCAAATTCAACCAATATCACACTCATCTTTCCTCACCACCTTTTAGGCTTCGGCATAAGATGGTTTATACGATGGTTGAAGAAAGGAGCGACGCCTTCCATGCTGACTGGAATCCGGACCGTCTTTGTAGGAGGAGACGCCAGGCAGATCGAGGTTATACGTAAATGTGCGGATATGGATGCCTCCGTCAAGATAGCCGGTTTTGAGAAACTGCAGGAGCCATTTCAGGGAGTCACGAGGGAGCCGCTGACGCCGGAGTTGCTGGCAGAAGCGGATGCCCTGGTGCTGCCTGTCGTGGGATGTGATGATGAAGGACGTGTCAGCGCGTTATTTTCGGAAGGTCCTTTAAAACTGCAGGAAGAACATATTGCAGCTATGCCTAAAAACGGTGTGGTATACACGGGCATGGCCAAACATTATTTGCGCACATTGTGCAACAAATACCGAATTAAGCTGGTGGAAATTTTGGAACGTGATGATGTTGCCATCTACAACTCGATTCCGACGGCGGAAGGAGCCCTCATGATGGCCATCCAGAATACGGATTTTACGATTCATGGTTCAACCAGCATGGTTCTCGGTATGGGCCGGACGGGATTTACGATGGCGCGCAGCCTTCAGGGACTGGGTGCCACAGTCAAGATGGGAGTACGGAAATCAGAGCACTTTGCCAGAGCCGAGGAGATGGGCTGGAAGCCTTTTATGATCAAGGATTTGGGGAGCGAAGTGGTCGATGTTGACTTGCTTTTTAACACGATTCCAACTATGATAGTCACAGCACAAATCATCTCGAAAATGCCTCGGGAGGCTGTCATTATTGACCTTGCCTCCGCACCCGGCGGCTGCGATTTTCGCTATGCCGAGAAACGGGGAATCAAAGCAATGCTGGCACCCGGATTACCCGGAATCGTGGCTCCCAAGACGGCTGGAATCATTCTGGCAAACGCGCTGGTGGAGCTGATTTCTGAAGAAATCAAGATTCGGGGGGAAGCGTAATGGATTGGAACGGCAAGACGGTAGGTTATGCGCTGACAGGTTCGCACTGTACGCTGGAAGAGGTTATGCCGCAGATTCAGCGGTTCAAGGACGGCGGGGCGAATGTGGTTCCGATCGTATCCAGCACAATCATGACAACAGACACGAGGTTCGGCACTTCGCTCAGCTGGCAGAAACAGTTGAAAGATATAACCGGGAATGATATTATTTCTACAATTGTCGACGCCGAGCCGCTTGGCCCATCCAAGCTGCTGGATGTGATGGTAATCGCGCCATGCACGGGCAACACGACCAGCAAGCTGGCCAATGCGATGACCGACAGCCCGGTGCTGATGGCGGCCAAGGCCCAGATGCGGAACGGCAGACCGCTGGTGCTGGCCATTTCGACCAACGACGGGCTCGGATTGAATGCGGCGAACATCGCGAAGCTGCTCGTTACGAAGAACATTTATTTTGTTCCGTTCGGCCAGGATGATCCTGTGAAAAAGCCGAATTCGCTCGTAGCGAAAATGGAGCTTGTACCGGAAACATGCTACGCAGCGCTTGAAGGAAAACAGCTTCAGCCGCTTTTGATTGAGAAATTTCAGTCGGCATAATTCCCTATCGTTCGACAATGGGGTAAAATGATAACTGCGTGTTCCGTTCATGAGGGTGAGGTTTCGTCATTGAGCGGCAAACTATAGATTATAGATACATGAAACGGTCAGGCTCAAGCAGCCGGCCGTTTCAATTCGGTCGGCCCGCCTTTTTTCGTCTTTTGGGCACCTATAAACGGAGGAATATTTATGCGTATCTTAGTTCAAAAATTCGGCGGCACTTCCTTGTCCACACCGCAAGCGAGATCACGCGTCATCGGTCATATCCAGCGCGAACTTGCCAATGCGTACAGGCTGGTCGTGGTTGTATCAGCCATGGGACGCCGCGGTGAGCCTTACGCGACAGATACGCTGCTTAACTGGATCGAGCAGAACGGCAACGCGCTTCCTTCGCGTGAGAAGGATATGCTGCTATGCTGCGGGGAGATCATATCGGCATCTACCCTGTGCAGCCTGCTATACAGTGAAGGCATTACGGCGACGGTGCTTACCGGAGCGCAGGCCGGATTTACAACAGACAGTCAGCATGGCAATGCGCGTATTGTGGACGTGCGGCCCGAGAGAGTCATCAAGGAACTGGAGCGGTATCAGGTTGTGATTGTGACCGGGTTTCAGGGGCAGACCGAAACGGGGGATTTCACCACCCTCGGCCGCGGAGGAAGCGATACGTCCGCTACGGCACTCGGAGCCGCCCTGCGGGCCGAGATGGTTGACATTTATACCGATGTCAATGGCATTCTCACAGCGGATCCTCGAATCGTGGAGGATGCCAAACCATTAAGCTATGTCAGTTATACGGAAATATGCAATATGGCCCATCAGGGGGCCAAGGTCATCCATCCCCGGGCAGTGGAAATTGCGATGCAGTCCCAAATTCCGGTCCGGGTTCGCTCAACATTCACAGATAGTGAAGGGACGCTGGTGACCCAGCCCGAAGGCTTCAGGGACGTGCAGACCGGCATCGTGGACCGGTATGTGACTGGGATCGCTTATGTAAGCAATATTACGCAAATTTCGGTGGAAGGTGATCCTTCGGAAGGACTCCAGCTGAAGGTGTTCAAAGCGATGGCTGAACATTCCATCAGCGTTGATTTTATTAATGTTACCCCTACCGGGGTACTTTATACCGTGTTTGACAGCGATTCTGAAAAAGCGATCGAGGTGCTCCAAAAGCAAAATCTGAAGCCAAAAAGTCTGTCCGGATGCGCCAAGGTGTCCGTCATCGGCGGCGGCATCAACGGGGTTCCCGGCATCATGGCCAAAATCGTGGAGTCGCTTAGCGAGCACGACATTCCGATACTCCAATCGGCAGATTCCAATACAACGATTTGGGTACTCGTAAAGAAAGAGGACATGGCTCAGGCCCTCCGTGCACTGCATAGTAAATTTGAACTTCACCGGTAGGGAATCGATTTACCGGCAACAACCGTTTTCAAGGGGGAATCAAGGTGGATTTCGGAAGATTAATTACGGCCATGGTCACGCCTTTTCGCGGGGATGGCTCCATTCATTGGGACGAGACGGCAAGGCTTATCGATCATCTGATTGAGGACCAGAAGTCGGATGCGCTGGTCATTGCAGGTACGACAGGCGAATCGCCGACGCTGACCGAAGAGGAGAAGCTGGAGCTGTTCCGCTTTGCGGTCAAACACGCTGCCGGAAGAAGCAAAATCATCGCCGGCACGGGCAGCAACAACACGGCCCATTCCATTGAACTAACCAAAAAAGCGGAGCAGTGCGGCGTGGATGGCATTCTGCTCGTAACGCCTTATTACAACAAGCCGAATCAGGAAGGGCTGTACAGACATTTTGAAGCGGTCGCCGCTGCGACCACGCTGCCTGTGATGCTGTACAATGTGCCTGGACGCACAGGCATCAGCTTGAGCGCAGCAACGACGCTGCGTCTGGCCCAGATTCCGAATGTGGTAGCCACGAAGGAATGTGCCGCGATCGATCAGGTAACGGCGATTGTTGCCGGGGCTCCGGAAGGCTTTATCGTCTATTCCGGCGATGATTCAGCAGCGCTGCCGGCGCTTGCGGTCGGTGCTTATGGCATCGTCAGTGTCGCCAGCCACGTGGCCGGCGCACAGATGAAAGCGATGATTCAAGCTTATGTCGATGGCCAGGTAAAGGAAGCCGCTCGGCTTCACCAGCAGCTATTCCCGCTCTTTAAAGGGCTGTTCGAATGCCCGGAGCCGCTCCCGAACCCGGCGGCCGTTAAGTACGCGCTTGTGCAAAGAGGGTACCAGGTCGGAGACGTTCGCCTGCCGCTTGTAGCGCCAACTGAACGCGAGGCAGCCTTTATTAACCACTTGTTGTCCAATCTGTAATTGCATATGGAGATAGGAAGCCGCTCGTCTGTTTGGACGGGTGGCTTTTTCGTTTAAAAGAGCTATACAAGGGCATCCTAAAGCACACGGGATCGGCTGACTTGTGTTTTCACTTTTTCTTCATGTATAATGAGTTCAAGTGACTGGGTGCGGTATTTTTTTGAAATTTAATATAACGATTAGAACGACGTCCAAAAACTTTAGGAGGGTTAGAACTTTTGTCAAAGAAAATTAGCAGCGATAAACTATCGATTTTTGCCTTGGGCGGCGTCGGTGAGATCGGGAAGAACATGTATGTTGTCCAATATGCCAACGACATCGTTGTCGTGGACGCGGGATTGAAATTTCCTGAGGAGGATATGCTGGGCATTGATATTGTTATTCCTGATATCAGCTATTTAACGGAGAATCGTGACAAAGTGAGAGGCATTTTGCTTACCCACGGTCATGAAGACCATATCGGCGGACTGCCTTACGTATTGAAACATTTGAATGTACCTGTGTACGGGACGAAGCTGACGCTTGGCTTGGTTGAGAACAAGCTAAGAGAAGCCAATTTGCTGGGAGAGACGAAGCGGATTCTGATTCATGCCGATTCCGAAGTTGAGCTTGGCAGCACGATGAAGGCTACGTTCTTCAGAACGAACCACAGCATCCCGGATTCCGTCGGAATCTGCATCGAAACACCGGAAGGCAATGTCGTTCATACGGGGGACTTCAAGTTTGACCATACCCCGGTGAATGATCAATATGCCGACCTTCAGCGTATGGCTGAAATCGGAAGCAAGGGCGTGCTAGCACTCCTGTCCGACAGCACGAACGCGGAAAAACCCGGGTTCACACCTTCGGAGCGAAGTGTGGGCATCGTTCTGGAAGACATTTTCCGCAAAGCCGAGCAGCGTGTCGTTATCGCGACCTTCGCTTCGAACGTTCATCGGATTCAGCAGGTCATTAATGCAGCGGAGTCGTCGGGCCGCAAAGTAACCGTCATTGGACGAAGCATGGTGAATGTCGTCTCGATCGCAGCAGAGCTGGGGTATCTGCACATCCCTGACGGCATGCTTATCGAGCCGGAAGAAGTGAACAAGATGGCTGCTGACCGGGTGGTCGTGCTTTGCACAGGCAGTCAGGGCGAGCCGATGTCGGCGCTGACCCGCATGGCCCGCTCGACGCATCGCAAGGTGGATATACTGCCAGGCGACACCGTCATCATAGCGGCAACTCCGGTTCCGGGCAATGAGAAATATGTGGGCCGGACGATTGACGAATTGTTCCGTCTTGGTGCTGATGTCATCTACAGCGGCTCCAATTCCGGCGTTCACGTATCCGGACACGGCAGCCAGGAAGAGCTGAAGCTGATGCTCAACCTGATGAAACCGCAGTTCTTTATTCCGATTCACGGTGAATACAGAATGCAGCGGCGTCACGCACTGCTGGCAGAATCCGTTGGAGTGGATCCGGACAATATCTTCATTACCGACATCGGTGAAATTGTCGAGATTCAGAACGGATCAGCCAGAAAAGCAGGCAAGGTTACCGCCGGTAACGTTCTTATTGACGGACTGGGTGTAGGTGACGTGGGCAATATCGTGCTTCGCGATCGCAAGCTGTTGTCCCAGGACGGCATTCTGGTTGTCGTGGTAACGTTAAGTAAGCAGAGCGGAGCGATCGTATCCGGCCCTGACATCATTTCCCGCGGTTTTGTATACGTACGGGAATCCGAAGGGCTTCTGGACGAGGCGAACCGCATCGTATCCAGCACGCTTCAGAAGCTGATGAGCGAGAATGTGAACGAGTGGGCGTCTCTGAAGACAAGCGTGAAAGACGCTTTGGGCCGCTTCCTGTATGAACAAACTCGCCGCAGACCGATGATCCTGCCGATCATCATGGAAGTTTAATTGACATTAAGCTTTATTCGTCTGCAGCTAATGAGCACAATTGTATAACTAGGCACACAGTCGCCTCTTCTCGCAGGTAATATGGACGGTTCCTGCGAGAGGAGGCTTATTTGTTGTGTGATGGAATTTTGCGGAGGAATTCATGTTCCAGTGTTGTCCCAGGCATAAAACGGTATGGCCGTTTGCCATACTAAGACGTAGCCGTGATGAACGGCCCTGACTATATAAAGACAAGGTAGGGATCAGCACATGGACAAAGAGCGGACGCAAACAGATCGCAACATCAGGATGAATGGAGCGCCAAGCAATCCGCCTGTGGGAACAGAGGAAGGGAAGAAGGCAACCGTGGCTGAAGCTATTCAGCAGCTGGGACAGACGGCAGTGCCTGGCAGCGCGGATTCGAACATATTTTGCATGACGATTATCGGTCAAATCGAAGGGCATATTGTGCTTCCCCCTCAGAACAAATCGACCAAGTATGAGCATATGATCCCTCAGCTGGTGGCCGCCGAGCAAAATTCGCGGATTGAAGGATTGCTGATCATTCTTAATACGGTAGGCGGGGATGTAGAGGCTGGCCTGGCCATTGCGGAGATGATCGCTTCTCTTAATAAGCCGACGGTGACGGTAGTCATTGGCGGCGGCCATAGCATCGGCGTGCCGATTGCGGTAGCGGCTGACTATTCGTATATCGCGGAAAGCGCAACGATGACGATTCACCCAATCCGGATGAGCGGCTTAGTGATCGGTGTTCCGCAGACGTTCGAATATATGGAGAAGATGCAGGAGCGCGTCGTCCGTTTTGTCACAAGTCATTCGAAAATAACGGAGGATCAGTTCAAGGATTTGATGTTCAAAACCGGCGAATTAAACCGGGATATCGGGACGGCTGTATCGGGAGCGGATGCGGTCAAGTTTGGATTGATGGATGAAGTAGGCGGCATCGGGCAGGCGCTGAACCGGCTGAACAGCATGATTACGGAACGCAAATCGGCGCAGGCGGGAGGCATTACCCAATGATCTGGTATAGCATTGTACCTGAGGAGATGCTGTGGCAATTTGCGCCTCCAGCCGAGCCGATGCCACTGAAGGAAATCCGGCTGGGAGGCGTGCTGATGGAGGTCGAGCTGCTGGGTGAGGAGCAGGCGCGAATCGTGCGGCTGCTGGATTGCGAGCTTCACCATTACTTGAATCCGGATTATGCGCCGGGGCGCATGATTCGGTATATTCCGACATTGGAAAATGATTCGAAAGGCTGAAAACAGAACATAGGTACGCCACCGAATATATGATATAATATGGATTCGGGGGTGACTCTTTTGGCAAAACGTAGGAGAAAAAAGAAGCCGATATTTGCAGCTGTACTGAAATATGAAATATATGGCATCGTTCTGATGACCTTGGCGGTGATCGCGCTGTCGGGAGAAGCTCCTGTCGGGCGTTCGCTCTCGAAGATGTCGGCTTACTTGCTCGGCAAGTATTATTTCATCATCCCCCTGATTGCCATTTACTACGGATTGATGGTGATGATTCATCGAAAATGGCCGCGCCGCTGGAACAGCAGGAAGACGGGTGTTCTTATTCTTGTTCTGTCGCTGACGTTGATGAGCAGCATATCGGGACTTGAATCCAAGCTGGCTCCGATTGGTCAGCTGACCGGTTCCAATGTGCTGAGCCAGATACATAGTGATTTGCAGGGTGAGCTTATTGGCGGCAAACCGGCAGACGGATCTCATCCTGTTATGGGTAAAGACATCAGCGGCGGATATGTCGGCGCTTTGCAATTTGCGTTACTGCTGACGCTGTTTGGCAGCATAGGGGCAAGACTGATTATGATTGTGATGCTGTTTATCAGCTTTATGCTAATTACAAATCTGTCCTACGTCGATCTGATGCGGATGTTCCGCGTCCGGGTGGCGAAGGCGGGACAGCGAATCCAGAAGCAGCTGAACGCGCATCAAACGCGGAGCAAGGCAGCAGCGAAAACATCTGCGAAACAGAATATCAAGCTGCCGGAGGATTATGACGATGACGAAGCGGATGATCTCGAAGATCTGGAGCAGCTGAAGCTTCCGAAGCGAAAGGGGACATTCCCGATCTTCCACATCTTCAGCAAAGAGAAGCGGCCTGCTTCTGCTTATGCTCCCGAGGAGGACGAGCTGGAGGGCGGGCCGCCGGTTTACACGACCGGAGGCGGGGTCGGCGCGCCTGGAGCCGCGGAAGCGGTTGTGTTCAGCCAGACTGAGCCGGAAACGGCCACTCCTGATATGGGCACGGCTTCGCCTTCTTCACCGATCATTCGCGACTTCTTCGAGCATGTGAAGCAGGAAGGGAAAGGCGAGGAAGAGGAAGTCGATGACATGGAGCTGCCACCCCTCTCCTCCGAGAGCCCGGCTGCGGAAATACCGGGAGACATCGGAGTGGATGAGGTGGCTTATGAAGAGCTGCCAGCAGATGATGAGGCCGGTCATCATGAGGCCGGGCAGCAGGCGGAGGCAGCCGCTGCCGGCGGCAGTGGGGAAGAGAGCGGCCAGGCAGCCGCAGCTGCGCCGGTGCCGCCGCCGAAGCCATACAAGCTGCCGCCGTTCCGCCTGTTATCCAAGCCTAAAAATGGCGGCAAGGCGGGCGACCAGAGCGACTATATGCAGACAGCCCGCAAGCTGGAGGCGACGCTGGAAAGCTTCGGCGTAAGGGCCAAGGTGCTGGAGGTTGTCCGCGGGCCGTCCGTTACCCGTTATGAAATTCAGCCGGATATCGGGGTGAAGGTGAGCCGCATCGTCAATCTGACCGATGATATTGCGCTCGCGCTCGCGGCTAAGGATATCCGGATGGAAGCGCCGATCCCGGGCAAATCGGCGATCGGAATTGAGGTGCCGAACCATGAGGTGTCCATTGTAACCATGCGAGAGGTGATGGAGACGCCGGTGTTCCAGGAAGCGGAATCGAAGCTGTCGATTGCCTTCGGGCGGGACATCTCGGGGCAGACGATTGTCGGCAACCTAGCCCGAATGCCACACTTGCTTGTCGCCGGGGCAACCGGCTCGGGCAAATCGGTGTGCATCAACGGCATTATTACCAGCATTCTGTACAAGGCCAAGCCGGACGAAGTGAAATTTCTGATGGTTGACCCGAAGATGGTCGAGCTCAACGTATATAACGGGATTCCACATCTGATGGCTCCGGTGGTGACCGATCCGAAGCGGGCTTCATTGGCACTAAAGAAGATCGTCGTTGAAATGGAGAAGCGTTATGAACTGTTCTCCAAATCCGGGACGCGTAACATTGAAGGCTATAATGCATTGATGAAGGATAATCCGGCAGCTGTTCTGCCTTACATCGTAGTGATCGTGGACGAGCTTGCTGATTTGATGATGGTGGCGGCCAACGATGTGGAGGACGCGATTACCCGCCTGGCCCAAATGGCCCGGGCAGCGGGCATCCACCTGATCATTGCAACCCAGCGGCCGTCGGTTGACGTCATTACTGGCGTGATCAAAGCCAACATACCTTCCCGGATTGCCTTCGGCGTATCTTCCCAGGTCGATTCCCGGACCATTCTGGATATGGCCGGGGCCGAGAAACTGCTTGGCCGGGGGGACATGCTGTTCATGCCGATGGGCTCATCCAAGCCGATCCGCGTGCAAGGGGCATTCATGAGCGATTATGAGGTGGAGAACATTGTCAACTTCGTCCGTGATCAAGGACAGGCGGAGTACGATGAATCGATCGTGCCGGAGATTGATGACAGCGCATCGGCCGAAGATGAAGAGCTGGATGAGCTGTATGATCAGGCGGTGACGATTGTGCTTGAGGCCAAGCAGGCTTCGGTATCGCTGCTTCAGCGGCGGATGCGGGTGGGTTACACCCGTGCCGCCAGACTGATCGATTCCATGGAGGCGCGAGGAATCATCGGTCCGTATGAAGGCAGCAAGCCGCGCGAGGTGCTGATGTCACTGGAGCAATACCAGCAAAACCGAATCAGTTGATCTGAATCTTGAAAGTAACCGCTCTTTGCGGGAGTGGACACCGACGTGTCCCTCCCCAAGGGGCGGTTTTTTCATATGTATGACCCGATGCATGTTTCCCTTGGCAGAGCTGCCATGGATGGATCGATGGGATGCGGCAGCCGGGGGCTTTTCAGTTTAGCCGGCGCCGCTTCCTTTGCGATACTTGCTGGCGGTCATGCCCATCATTTTCTTGAAGGTGCGGTCAAAGTGCGTGAGGCTTTCAAAACCTACCGCTTCCGCAATATCCACAATTTTCATGTCCGTATCATTCAGCAGCTGCTGGGCTACCCGGATGCGGGTCAGATTGACGTAGTTGATGATCGTGAACCCGGTAATTTCTTTAAAGATGCGGCTTAAATAGTACGGGCTTATATAGAATGTCGATGACAAGGCGTCGAGCGTAATTTTGGACGAATAAAACGTATGGATGTGCTTGACGATGTCGGTTATTTTCTGGTGCAGCGGATTGTTGGAAACCGGTGCCGGGGCTGGCGCCGAATCCAGCATGCGGCCTGCTCGGATCAGCAGTTCTGTCAGCAGAATGCGAAGCATGTGCTCATACGCCGGTGCCTGTTCTGCAATTTCCTGCTCCATCTTGTGAAATAGCGACCGCATCATCTGCTGCTCGTCGGGACTGAGGCGAAGCAGCGGGCGGTCAAGCTTGAACAGGCTGAGCAGGCCCGGCGGCTGAAGCGGCTGGCTGGCGCTGACGAAGTTGTCGGAAAAGTTGATGACGATCCGCTCATGCTCCGGGTCCCCGAGCCCCGATGTTTTATGCACATCAAACTTGTTGATGAATACCAGATCCCCGGCTTGAATGGCATACAATTTCTCCTTGATAAAATAATGCCGCTCTCCCGACACCAAATAAAACACTTCATACGTTCCGTGATAATGGTTGTTTCGTTCGAAAGGTTCGATTCGGTGTACGCGATCGTAATAAAACTCGCCTTCTTCTTCGCCAAATGTCATTGCGTTTGCTTCCATATGAGGCATCTTTCCCATCATTCCTGATTTCATCGGCGCTGCTCCTTTCCTTACGTGAAGACGTGCCTGAACAACTCTAGTGTACCAAATTATAGGAAAGCAGGATATGTTGAATTACAGCTGATATGAGCAAAAAAAGTGAAGTTTTACAACTGATGATGCTATATGATGGAGGTAACTTTATAGGGGTGGTGAACCGATGAAACCATTTATGGATGAGGATTTTATGTTACACAGCAGCACGGCCCAGACGCTATACCATGATTATGCTAAGAAGATGCCGATTATAGACTATCACTGTCATTTAAGCCCGCAGTTGATATACGAGAACCACAGGTTCCGCAGCCTGACCGAAGCGTGGATCGACGGTGATCATTATAAGTGGCGCGCGATGCGGGCCAATGGGGTAAGGGAAGAGCTGATTACGGGCGGCGGTGGAGCAAGCGATTATGACCGCTTTCTCGCCTGGGCCAAGACGGTGCCGATGACGCTGGGCAATCCGCTGTTCCATTGGTCGCATCTGGAGCTTCGCCGCATTTTTGGCATTGACGATATCATCAGTGAAAAGACAGCGCCGCACATCTGGGAGCAGGCCAACGCGCGATTGGCCGAAGACGATATGACGACCCGAGGGCTGATCAAGTCCAGCAATGTGCAGGTGGTGTGTACAACAGACGATCCAACCGACACGTTGGAGTACCATATCAAGTTGTCCAAAGAGGATGCGCCGGGCTTTCGGATGCTGCCGTCATTCCGTCCGGATAAGGGGCTCGAAATCAACCGGGATACGTTTGTGCCTTGGGTGGCTAAATTGGCGGAATCTAGCGGCATCACGATTTCGGACTATGATTCGTTTCTGAAGGCCCTTGAGAGCCGGGCACAATTTTTCCACTCCGTTGGCGGACGGGTATCCGACCATGCGCTGGATTATGTGCCTTATGCCGAGACGACGCAGGAAGAAGCGGGCGCTATTTTTCTGAAAGCGCTTCAAGGTTCCGGGGTTAGCCGGGAGGAAGAAGTGAAGTACAAGACATTCACGCTGCTCCATCTAGGCAAAATCTATGCCCGGCTTGGCTGGGCGATGCAGTACCATATCAATGCACAGCGGAATAACAATACCCGCATGTTCCAGACGCTCGGCCCGGATACAGGATATGATTCCATCGGTGACGCGCCGCTCGCAACGCCGCTTGTTCGGCTGCTGGACCGTCTGGATCAGGAGCAGGCGCTGCCCCGGACGATTCTGTATTCCCTCAATCCAAGAGACAACGACATTCTCGCCGCGCTCATTGGCAGCTTCCAGGGTGACGGCATTCCGGGCAAAATCCAGTTCGGTTCGGCCTGGTGGTTCAATGACACAAAGGACGGCATGATCGACCAGATGAGCAAGCTGGGGAATATGGGGCTGCTCAGCCGTTTTGTCGGCATGCTGACCGATTCCCGCAGCTTCTTGTCCTACACCCGCCATGAATATTTCCGCAGAATCGTGTGCAATCTGCTCGGCGACTGGGTGGAGCGCGGCGAGGCACCGCATGATCCGGCGTGGCTGGGTGAGATGGTCCAGGCGATCTGCTACAACAATGCAGAAGCCTACTTCCGGTTCGGAGCGTCCGATGAGGCTGGTGAGTCCTGATGAAGACAGACGCAGGAAGAAGTCAGCTTGGCCGTCATGCGCTTGAAGGAACGGACGCTGCCCGCCAATATGATGAGCTGAAGACATACCCGGTGAAGGTGCTTCAGATCGGAGAAGGCAATTTTTTGCGGGGATTTGTGGACTGGATGGTGGATGAGTGCAATCGGAAAGGGCTGTTTCGGGGAGGGATTGCCGTTACGCAGCCAAGGCCTTCCGGAAAGGCCAAGCTTGAACAGCTGTCATCCCAGGATGGGATCTATACGCTGCTGACCCGAGGCCTGCTTGGCGGGAAGCGCATCGAGGAAGAGCGTCTAATCACCGTCTTCTCACGGATGATCGATCCTTATTCAGCATGGGCGGAGTTTCTCGGACTTGCCGAAAGTCCCGACCTGGAGATCGTTGTATCCAATACAACGGAGGCGGGGATCCGCTATGAACAGGTTGCCTGGAAGCCGGAGGAACCGATCGCTTCGTTTCCGGGCAAGCTGGCGCTGCTGCTGTACCGGCGATATGAGCATTATAAGGGAGATCCCGCCAAGGGCTTGCTGATCCTGCCGTGCGAACTGCTGGAGCGCAATGGCGATGAGCTGCTGCGCATCGTTCTTCAGCATGCCGAGGATTGGAAGCTCCCCGCGTCGTTTTCGAGCTGGGTGAGGAATCACAACCGGTTCTTGAACAGCTTGGTGGATCGGATCGTGACCGGATTTCCGGAGCAGGCCGAAACTTATTATGACAGGTGGGGATATGAGGACCGGATGCTGAATGCGACGGAGCCTTATCATTTCTGGGCGATTGAAGGGGAGCCGGCGCTGGGGGAAAGACTGCCTTTTCATATGGCTGGCCTGAATGTGCAATGGGTGGAGGATCTGACACCGTTTCAGACGCGTAAAGTCCGTCTGCTCAATGGTACCCACACACTCATGGCCGCGATTGGACGGATTCACGGCGTGGACGAGGTGAAGCAGGTGACGGAGCATCCGGTATGGGGCCCGAAGCTGAAGGCCGCCATGGAGCAGGAGCTAGTCCCTTCCGTGCCGATTTCAAGAGAGGAAGCGCTCGGCTACGCCGAGTCCGTATGGGAACGGTTCCGGAATCCATTCATTCGCCATAAGCTGGCCGACATTTCCATGAACAGCATATCCAAGTTCAAAGTCCGTCTGCTTCCCAGCCTGAAGGGTTATGTTCAGCTGCATGGCGTGATCCCGCCGACCATCGCGGAAGGGCTGGCCGCATTGATCCGCTTGTACGACGTCATCCGGAGGGATGGTGAGTGGTTCGGTCAGCGGCTGGACGGCCAGCGCGTGCCTGTGAAGGATGATGAGGAAGCACTGGCCCTGTTCGAGGGCACCTGGGCGCGTTATCGCAGCGGAGAGCTGGAGCTGTCCGGCCTGGCCAGCGATCTGCTCGGGTCGGAGAAGCTGTGGGATGAGAATCTGAACGCCATAACCGGACTGCATGAAGCGGTGTGCGGCTATCTTCAGGAAATGGAGCTGGTGGAACGATGAACGATATGATCGTGCTTCATCCGAAAGATGATGTTGGTATTGCGCTTAAGCCTCTGGCTGCGGGCGAGCATGCGCGCTGCGTCATCGATGGCAAGGAGCATGCCTTTGAGGCGCGGGAAGACATCCCGAAAGGGCACAAGCTGGCGCTGCGTCCGATCGAGAAGGGCAGCCATGTCATCAAATTCGGCTATTCGATCGGTGTGGCAACGGCGGCGATTGAACCCGGCAGCTGGATTCATACCCACAACTTGAAATCGGGCCTGTCCGGCAAGCTGGACTATGAATACCGTCCCTCTTCTTCGCAGACCGTGCAACCGGCCCCTGGGGAGCGGCGGACCTTTCAAGGCTATATTCGGGAAGATGGCGAGGCGGGCATCCGCAACGAAATCTGGATTATAAATACGGTGGGCTGCATCAACAAAACCTGTGAACTGCTGGCGCGAATGGCCAATCAGCAGTTTAAAGACCGCGGCATTGACGGGGTGTATCACTTCCCGCATCCGTATGGCTGCTCCCAGCTTGGGGATGATCTGCAGCATACGCAGCAGCTGCTGGCTTCCTTGGCGAAGCATGGCAATGCGGCTGGCGTGCTGATCATCGGTCTCGGATGTGAGAACAACCAGATTGACGAGATGAAGGCGCTGATCGGCCCGGTTCCTCCGGGACGGGTGAAGTATCTCAGAACGCAGGAGATCGAGGATGAGCTGGAAGCGGGTCTGGAGCTTATTGAAGAACTGGTCGACTATGCTGAGCAGTTCAAACGGACTGAGGTGCCGCTGTCGAAGCTGAGGGTCGGGCTTAAATGCGGCGGCTCGGATGGGCTGTCAGGCATTACAGCGAACCCGCTCGCGGGGCGAATTGCTGACGCCGTCACCGCGCAAGGCGGGACCGCCCTGTTAACCGAGGTGCCGGAAATGTTCGGCGCGGAGACAATTCTGATGGAGCGGGCGGCTGACCGTCAGGTATTCGAGGATATTACGCAGCTTATTAACGGGTTCAAGGAGTATTTTATCCGTCATGGGCAGGAAGTGTATGAGAATCCGTCACCGGGGAACAAGGATGGCGGCATTACAACATTGGAGGAAAAATCGCTCGGCTGCACACAAAAAGGCGGTCGTGCCATCGTCACCGACGTGCTCAAATATGGGGAAAGATCCGTGAAAACCGGTCTCAATCTGA
The DNA here is from genome assembly GCF_002276395.1 of Paenibacillus sp. 7541. Lineage (NCBI taxonomy): Bacteria > Bacillati > Bacillota > Bacilli > Caryophanales > Paenibacillaceae > Paenibacillus > Paenibacillus sp. 7541. The sequence goes on from NZ_NQLZ01000011.1 coordinate 307,292, forward strand.
TCGAAGCGCCGGGGAACGACCTCGTATCGGTAACCGCGCTGTCTGCCGCTGGCGCGCATCTGGTGCTGTTTACGACAGGCAGAGGCACCCCATTCGGCGGTCCGGTGCCGACCGTGAAAATCTCCACCAATTCGCAGCTTGCCGCGCGGAAATCGCATTGGATCGACTTTAATGCCGGCGTGCTGCTGGAGGGGAGCTCGATGGACCAGGTGCAGGAGGAACTGCTCGATTATATCATTGACCTGGCCTCGGGAAGCCGCAGAACGAATAACGAGAAGCATGAGTTCCGGGAAATATCGATCTTCAAGGATGGTGTCATTCTGTAGCGTTCATGTAGGAAGGTAAATACTGGTTTGTGGTTATGTGTACCCTCGTTATGTGTACTATCACTGAATCATCAGCAGCGGGCACCATGCATCAATGAAGGTCCTGCATCATACGAAGAAGCGAAGAAGCGAAAATCCTGAACCAATGGAAAAGGGGAGATAAGGGATGTCCAATCAAGCGCAGAAAGAGGTCCAATTATCGCCGTTAACGGCGGCCGCCGAAGCTTGCCGCGCCATTATGGAAACGTACACTCCGGAGGAGCTGCCGCCCGCTGGACGCTGGCATTATCATCAGGGGGTATTTCTCGTCGGCATGTTCCAGCTGTGGAAGGTTGCGGGTGATAACCAATATCTGGATTATATCAAAGGCTATGTGAATCATCTCGTGGACGAGCACGGCAATTTGCTGCTCGATCGGGGCGAGCTGGACTCGGTGCAGGCCGGTCTCCTGCTGCTCGAGCTGGATGAGGCGTTCGGGGACAGCAGATACCGAAAGGCTGCCGATAAGCTGCTGCATCTGTTGTCCACGATGAACCGGACGACCGAGGGAGGCTATTGGCACAAGGACAAATATCCGTACCAAATGTGGCTGGATGGGCTCTACATGGGCGGAGTGTACACGATGCAGTATGGCCTGCGTTATGACCGACCGGAGCTGTTTGAGCAGGTGCTGTATCAGGAGAAGCTGATGCGGACCCATACCCGGGATGAGAAGACGGGGCTGTACCATCATGCCTGGGATGAGAGCAAGAAGATGCCGTGGGCCGATCCGGATACCGGCCGCTCGCCGGAATTCTGGGGCAGGGCGCTTGGATGGTATGCGCTGTCGCTTGTGGAGTTTCTAGATATGCTTCCAGCTGGCCATGAAGGCCGCGGTGTGCTGGAGGAGGCGCTGCGCGATCTTGCCGGTTCGCTGGTGCGTTACCAGGACCCTGAGAGCGGGCTGTGGTATCAGGTGCTGGACAAAGGCGACCGGCCCGACAACTGGCTCGAAACGTCCTGCACCAGCCTGTTTGTGTATGCCCTGGCTAAGGGAGCGCGGCTGTCCTGCCTCGATGCTTCCTTCAAGGAAGCGGCCAATCGAGGCTTTGAAGGTCTGCTTCGGACTGTCTATAACAATGACAAAGGCCTCCTGGTCCTGCCGGAGATTTGTATAGGAACAGGCGTAGGAGATTATAAGCACTATGTAGAACGGCCGCGCAGCGAGAATGATTTGCACGGTGTCGGCGCCTTTGTCATGGCCTGTGTCGAGATCGGACGCAGCGAGAGCTAGGCCAGGTAGTTCGAATAGAAGTGGCCTGGTTATAGGTGTATCTGTTTATACGGTGGATGCGACGTTGCGGTCCATGTGGCTGACAGTCATGGCTGCATGGAGCCTGTGAAGAGGCGGACGGACTTTTTCTCGGCCGCGGGCGAAAGGTTGTTGTAAGCGCTGCCGCTCCCTTGTGGAGCGGCTTTTTTTATTCTATAAAATCGGAGGTCAATTGTTGGCATTCATGAATGCGACGGGGTGAAGGCATGGAGTGCATAGGAAACTGGCAGTGTTGTCATAATAACCTTAGCAATCCTGTTAAACCACAAGAGAAAGGTAGAGCGCAGCATGAAAAACTCGAAAATTTGGCTTCTGATGGCCATCGCGATTTTAGTGTCGGCGACTTTGGTGATTCCGGGCAGGTTCAAGATGGCAGACAGCGAGTATCCCGCCCAGGAAGCGTTGCCGAGCTTCAGCGATGCCATTTTGCAATTCGGTTCTTACGGTGAGGATGTTTACGAGCTGCAGGGGCGTCTGAAATATTTGGGCTTCTATCATGGGAAGATCGACAGCGTGTTCGGCTCCAAAACACAAGGAGCTGTGAAATGGTTTCAGTCCGAGTTCGGAATGAAAGTTGACGGGATTGTCGGTCCGAAGGTGAAGCTGCGGCTGTACAATGCCACGAAGGATTGGAAGCCGACCGAGCCTAAGCAACATGAAGGCGGCGGAGGTGGCGGAGGAGGCGGCGGCGAGCAGGCCGCTGACAACATCAACAGCAATCTGGGCTCCGCCAATACGATGGGGCTATCGGAGAATGACCTGAAGATCATGGCTAACGCCGTATACGGTGAAGCCCGCGGAGAGCCGTTTGAAGGACAGGTTGCCGTCGCTGCGGTCATTCTGAACCGGGTTAGATCCCCGGAATTCCCGAACACGATTCACGGCGTGATCTTCCAGCCGCTAGCGTTTACGGCCGTGGCGGACGGACAGATCTGGCTGGAGCCGAACGAACAGGCGCGCAAAGCGGTTATGCAGGCGATCGACGGCTGGGACCCATCGGGTGGCTGCCTCTATTACTTCAACCCAAGAACAGCCACGTCCAAGTGGATCTGGTCACGGCCTCAGGTTAAAACGATAGGCCAGCACATCTTCTGTATGTAGCCGTATCAGGAGCAACCGAGGCTTGTCTTCGGTTGCTTCTTCACTTTGGCTTAGGTTAGAATGAAAGTTAACGAATGAGGGAATTGATGGCAAAACCAATCCTTGAGCTAAGGGAGTTATGAACCTTGACAAAAGCGGAATTTGAACACGGCGTCGCCGGAGGCATCCGTATTCATGTGCTGCCAACGCGCCGTTTTAAAACATTTGCGATTTCATTGTATGCCGGAACGCCGCTGGCTGAAGATACCGTCACCTCCACGGCGCTCACACCGTTTGTATTGCGGAGAGGGACCGTCTCCTATCCGGAGACGCGGGCTTTCCGTGAACGGCTGGAGCAGCTGTATGGCGCGGGCTTCGGATTTGATGTGTACAAACGCGGTGATTACCAGATCGTCCATTTCCGGATGGATACGATCAATGATTCTTTTGTACAAAGTCCGGAAAGTTTATTGGCTTCGTCCTTTTCCTTCCTGGGAGAAGCGTTCACGCAGCCGGTGCTGGAGAACGGCGCATTTCGGAAATCCTATGTGATGACGGAACGGGATACGGTGCGCAAGAAGCTGGAATCCATCGTCAATGACAAAATCCGGTATGCGGCAGAGCGCTGTATTGAAGTCATGTGCAAAAACGAGCCGTACCGCCTGCACCCGCTCGGGGAGCGCAAAGACCTGGACGGAATTACGCCGGAGGGACTGTATGAGGCGTATCAGGCCTGGCTGCAGCAATCTTCTCTGGATCTGTACGTAGTGGGCGATACATCGCTTGAGGAGGTCAAGGCGCTTGTTGAGCAGCATTTCAAGCTGAATCGGACCGCTGAGGTCGAGTACGCGCCTTCTGTCATTCGGCAGGCAGCCGGCGAGGCCGAGACCGTGATCGAGCAGCTCGACATTAACCAGGGCAAGCTGAACATGGGTCTTCGCGGGTCGATTACGTATGGCGATGATGACTACGTTTCTGCCCTGATGTATAACGGCATCCTTGGCGGTTATCCGCATTCCAAGCTGTTCGTGAACGTGCGCGAGAAGGCGAGCCTCGCTTATTACGCTTCCTCCCGTTACGACGGACACAAGGGGATTGCCACGATCCAATCGGGGATCGAGGTGCAAAACTTTGATCAGGCGGTCGATATTATCCGCAAGCAGCTGGATGATATGGCAGCGGGTGCGATCACCGATCTGGAGCTGTCGCAGACGAAGGCGATGATCCGGAATGTGATCAAGGAGATGCAGGATTCGGCATTTGAGATTATCGCTTACGATTTCAACCGTCAGCTGTCGGGACGCGAGCGCTCGCCGGATGATATGCTGGCCCAGGTCGCGGAGGTATCCGTGGATGATGTGAAGAAGGCGGCCGAAGCGTTTACGCTGGATACGATCTACTTCTTGAAAGGCCAAAAGGAGGAATAGCCGGTGCAAAGCATTCATTATGACAATCTGCAGGAAACGCTGTATTATGAAGCGATGGATAACGGACTGCATGTATATGTGCTGCCGAAGCCTGGCTTCCAGAAAACCTATGCCACCTTTGCCACGAAGTACGGATCGGTTGACAACCATTTCCGCGTAGAAGGCCAGAATGAGGTGCGGGTGCCTGACGGTATTGCCCATTTTCTGGAGCATAAAATGTTTGAGGAGCCGGAGGGCGACATTTTTGCCAAGTTTGCCTCGAGCGGCGCATCGGCCAATGCGTTTACGAGCTTTGACCAGACGGTGTATCTCTTCTCGGCAACGGAGAACATTAAAGACAACCTGGAGACGCTGATTGATTTTGTCCAGAACCCGTATTTTACCGATCAAAATGTGGAGAAGGAAAAGGGCATCATCGGCCAGGAAATCAACATGTATCAGGACAATCCGGACTGGCGGGCCTACTTCGGCCTGATTGAGGCCTTGTATAAGGAACATCCGGTTCGCATCGATATCGCCGGCACCGTGGAGTCGATCGGCACGATCACAAAGGAGGATCTGTACACCTGCTACAACGCTTTCTACCATCCGAGCAACATGCTGCTGTTTGTTGTCGGCGGGGTGGATCCGGAGGAAACGATGGAATGGGTTCGCAGCAACCAGGCACGTAAATCCTATGAGAAGCAGGGAAGCATTGAACGGCTGTTCGAACCGGAGCCGCAGGAGGTTGCCCAGAAACGCAAGGAGAGCCGCCTTGCCGTATCCTTGCCGAAATGCTTGTTCGGCTTCAAGGAGAAGCAGGTCGGGTTGACGGGCGAGGAGCAGTTGAAGCGGGATTTGACGACCAAGATCATGCTTGATCTGCTGTTTGGCTCCAGCACCGAGCTGTATCAGAAGCTCTACGATGAGGATCTGATCTCCGACAGCTTCGGCCATGAATATAACAGCTCGCCGCAGTATGCTTTTTCTGCGGTAGGCGGAGATACGAAGGACCCGGATCTGCTGCTTTCGCGCATTCGTGAGGAAGTGGACAGATTGAAGTCTGCCGGCTTCCAGGCGGCGGATTTCGAGCGGGCCCGCAAGAAAAAGATGGGCGGATATTTGCGCATGCTCAATTCCCCGGAAAATATCGCCCATGAATTTACCCGCTATCAATTCAGAGGCGCTGACTTGTTCAAGGTGCTGCCGGTCTATGAATCCATTACGCTTGAGGATGTCAACCAGCGGCTGGCCGAACATGTGGACTGGGAGCAGATGGCCGTCTCTGTCGTATTGAGCCCCGCATGAGTGAAATGATGGGAGAGGATCTGAAACCGATCGGGGAAATGACCGTCCTGGTGACGGGAGCGAGCAGAGGGATCGGCGCAGCTATTGCCGAGCGCTTTGCCTCGGTTCGCATGAATGTTGTCCTGCATTACCGCAATTCCCATGAGGCGGCCAACGAAGTCGCTCGGCGCTGCATGGCACATGGGGCGAAGGTGATGACGGTCTCCGCGGACCTGAGTGACAAGGAGCAGATTGTGCGCATGAGGGAGAAGCTGGAGGCCCACGGCATGGAACCGGATATTCTGGTGAATAACGCCGGGGTATCGCATTACGGATTGTTATCGGACGTGACGGAGGAAGAATGGGATTCACTGATGTCCATCAACCTGAAAGGGCTGTTTATGTGTACCCAGACTTTTATGGGCCGAATGGTTTCCCAGCGCTTTGGCCGAATTATCAACGTCTCGTCCGTATGGGGCATGTCCGGCGCTTCCTGTGAAGTGCTGTATTCAACGAGCAAGGGCGGGGTGAACGCCTTCACGAAGGCGCTCGCCAAGGAGCTGGCTCCGTCGGGCGTGACCGTCAACGCGGTGGCGCCCGGCGCGGTGGATACATCGATGCTGGACCATCTGGAGCCGGAGGATATCCGGCTGCTGCAGGAGGAGATTCCGGCAGGGAGACTGGCGCAGCCGGATGAAATTTCGTCGCTGGTGTATTTTCTGGCGCTGCCTGAATCCGGATATATTACGGGACAAATCATCAGCCCGAACGGCGGCTGGGTAACCTGAAGGGAATGAGCGGGTGGTGCATTTCACCACTCATAACGGCTCTGGCATGGGGACATATTAGTATTGTGACTTTATCGCCACAATGCAAAAGGAGGATTTAAACCATGTCATCCGTAATCAAGAACTTTGATTCCTGGAAGAAGTTTCTTGGCGAGCGTGTCGTTCAGGCTGAAAAATCAGGGATGAGCGAGGATATGATCGCTCAGCTTGCTTATGAGATCGGCGACTTCCTTGACGAGAAGGTCGACCCGCAAAACGCTTCCAACCGTGCGCTGAAGGAATTGTGGGATGTCGGCAACGATGAAGAGCGTCACGTGATCGCCCGCCTGATGGTGAAACTCGCCAAAAACAATGCGTAACGAGTCATTGAAAAGCCCCCGATTCGGGGGTTTTTTGTCAAGTAACAAGATCGTTAAGTTCATGTTATCCCTTTGTACTTGCCTTTCAATTTTATTTTATATATCATTAACGTGACCCATTTTATATTTCGACTTTCTGAGCGGTTGTTTAGGAGCTGATTATGTCGAAAGATGATGGAATAGAAGTCCGAAGAAGGTGTCTGTCGTTGAAATCGAACCAATGGTACATGGAATATAAAATACATAAGAATCGCCCGGGTCTGCTCGGTGACATCGCTTCGGTGCTGGGGATGCTGGAGGTCAACATATTGACCATTAACGGTGTCGAAGGGCAAACGAGAGGCATGCTGATTGAGACCGATGATGAAGAAAAAATTGTGCTCATGGGCAGAATGTTAAATAAAGTGGAGAATATAACCGTCACGGCTTTGAGACCGCCGAAACTGGTGGACATTCTTGCTGTGCGGCATGGACGATATATCGACCGGGACTCGGATGATCGTAAAACGTTTCGTTTTACGCGTGATGAGCTCGGTTTACTTGTTGACTTTTTGGGTGAATTGTTCAAGAGGGAAGGCAATCAGGTGATCGGACTGCGCGGAATGCCGCGTGTCGGCAAAACGGAGTCGATCATTGCGGGCAGCGTGTGCGCGATGAAGCGCTGGACGTTTGTTTCCTCGACGCTGCTGCGCCAGACGATTCGCAGCCAGCTGTCCGAAGAGGAGATGAGCCCGAACAACATTTTTATCGTGGACGGCATTGTCAGCACGATCCGCTCGAACGAAAAGCATTATCAATTGCTGCAGGATCTGATGCAGATGGAAAGCACAAAAGTTATTGAGCATCCTGATATTTTTGTGCGTGAGTCTGAATATTCTTATGATGACTTTGATATTTTAATTGAATTGCGAAACAATCCGGATGAAGAAATCGTTTATGATACGTTCACCGGTTCTTATAATGATGATTTGTAATTAAGGGATATTCATGATTTTTCATAGGAGGTGATGGCATGTCCGAACTGGGACAGCAACTAAGAGAGGCGCGTCTGCAGAAGGGAATGAGCCTGGATGACGTGCAGGAAATAACAAAGATACGAAAGCGATATTTGGAAGCCATCGAGGCGGGAGATTACAAAGTGCTGCCCGGCAGTTTTTACGTGCGTGCCTTTATTAAAACCTATGCCGAGGCGGTTGGGATAAATCCGGATGAACTGCTGGAGGGGCACAAGCAGGATGTGCCGCGGAATGAACCGGAATCGACGATGGAGCCGGTCATTCAGAAGCGGGCCAGCAGATCCGAATCGTCCCGGAGCATGAGTTGGCTGCCGACGCTGCTCATGTGGACCTTTCCGATTCTGATTATTGCGGTTATTTACTGGTATGCATCAGGGGCGAACAATCCGAAGACGGACCCGCCGCCGGCCACGAATCCGCCGGTGACGCAGGAAGAACCGGCAGACCAAGGCGAGAACAATCCGGATGGCGAAACACCTGGCGATCAGGAAGGCGGCGGCGCAGGCGGGGAAGAACCGGGAACGGATGCGGCTGGCGGCGAGACTGAATCGGTGGATGAGCCGGAGGAGCCTGTCGGTCAAGCTACGGTAACGCAGGATCGGACCGAGGGCAACCGCACCTTCTTCAAGGTAGCGGGAGCCGGCGTGAAGGTCGAGATCTCTGCTTCGAGCGATGGCAAGAGCTGGGTTGAAGTATATCGCGGCACCAACTCCCAAGGGGAGCGGCTTTATTTTGACAATCTCGAAAATGGCGCTTCGGTAAGCTATGATCTGGACGGCCAAGGCATGTACATTAAATCGGGTTATTCTGCAGCCACCACCATCACGGTAGGCGGGCATGAGGTTACGGACGGAAAAACAACCTCACGGATCGTGCTGGAGGCAGCAGATGCTTCGACGGAAACGGACACGAACGGCGAATAATTTGCTTCCGCTTGGGAAATATTAAATAGCATCGTGTGTGCTGTTATCCATTTCCGTAAAGTGGGGCGAATGTAAATGTCAGTGAACTGGATTGTGGTTAGTTTAGGGATTATCGTCAGTCTTCTTGGCTATTATCTGATCCCGAACGCATGGGGATATGGTATTTTTGGTTTCGGGCTGGCTCATGTGGTGCTTGGCATTCTGAGCATGTTCCGCGGCAAAATACTGCGGCAGGAGCCGAAGGAGCAGACGTAATTGTGACAGGACCTCGTTTTCGGCGTGCCAGCTGGAAACGGGGTCTTTTTAGGCTGTGGTCAAGCTTGCGAAGATTATGTGTCAGGTGACAGGTTAATTAGACTTGACCCTTGGTTTTACCTATAATAGAAGAACACAATGATAGGAAAGGAAGGGTTATGGTATGGCTTCGGAACATTCATTTGATATTGTATCCAAGATGGATATGCAGGAATTGAACAACGCGGTTACCCAGACGGAACGGGAGATCAGCAACCGGTTCGATTTTAAAGGCAGCAAGAGCAGCCTGAGCCTGGAGAAAGATGTGCTGGTCATTACGTCGGACGATGAATATAAGCTGAATGCGGTGATCGATATTTTGCAGACGAAGATGGTGAAGCGTGGTCTATCGCTTAAAAACGTAGATTACGGCAAGGTGGAGCCTGCGGCCATGGGGACGGTTCGTCAGCGCCTGTCGCTCAAGCAGGGCGTTGATCAGGAGAATGCCAAGAAAATCAACATTCTGATCCGCGACTCGAAGCTGAAGGTGAAAAGCCAGATTCAAGGCGATCAGATTCGTGTTACAGGCAAAAGCCGGGATGATCTTCAGGCTGTCATGCAGTTGCTGCTCAAAGCGGACCTGCCGCTGGATCTGCAATTCACCAATTTGAAATAAGCAGCGCCCGATAATCCCCCTCCTGCGGGCGCGGTGTCAAGGGTAACGGCGCTTTTTGACATCGCAACAGGCAAAGCATTATACTAAAAAACGATATATCAGTAATTACTTATACATAGCTTATTGGGGGATGAATATGACGGAAAGCGACGAACGCTTATTACAGCCTCTTCGATACATGAACATGATGGTTATGCTTGCCCGAGTGGTCGGCAGATTGGCTGAGTTCTCGAGACAACCCCAGGTGAGGGAGGTTGCTTCATGAATTTACCCAACCGAATAACGATTGCGAGAATATGTCTCATTCCGCTGATGATGGTTTTTTTGCTCGTTGACTTTGGTTTCTACCCGGCTCCGCTGGTGTGGTATAACTACGAGCTGCCTTTCAATCAGCTCATCGCAGCGTTTATCTTCATTGTGGCTGCCAGCACGGATGGCATTGACGGCTATTTGGCACGCAAGAACAACATGGTCACGAACCTCGGCAAACTGCTGGATCCGCTTGCGGATAAGCTGCTGGTGGCGGCCGTTCTGATCTCCCTTGTCGCGATGGGCAAATGCGATGCCTGGATTGCGATCGTTATTATCAGCCGCGAATTTGCGGTGACGGGACTGCGCCAGATTGCACTGCTCGACGGTGCCGTCATGGCGGCCGGACAGTCGGGCAAAATTAAAACGACGATTCAGATTGTAGCCATTGTGGCGCTGCTGATCAATGACTTTCCGTTTGTCTTTTTGCATATTCCGTTCGGGGATATCGCGATCTGGGCCGCGGCCTTGATTACGATCTACTCAGGCGTGGAATACTTTGTCAAAAACCGGCATTTGCTCAAGGAAGCATAATGAAAGGCTGCGCTCATATCGTGCCTAGGATGACGGGGACACATCCGGCTTGCTAAGGAAAGGACCTCATTTCACTGTCCAGTGAAGCTGAGGTCCTTTTCCAACCAGGTGCGATGGTCGAGGTGTATTAGCACCAACGTGCCGGGAGCCATGTTGGTGAAGAGGCAGAGGCTCCCCCCGAGGAAGATGGCAGAAGAGACACCAAGGCTGTTAGGGTTGCCGGTTTTCCTATGGCTGCAGGTTGGCATTTGGCTTTGCATATTGGCCCAGACTAAGGGAATTGAGGGAAGGATAACCGGTTTTCATCCGGGCATCTTTGGGGTGAATAACATGCATATAGGTGATTGCACAGGAGGATGGTCGTTATGAAAGCGGAAATTATTGCGGTGGGAACAGAGCTCCTGCTGGGGCAAATTGTGAATACGAATGCGCAGTATCTCTCCCGAGAGCTGGCCGCTCTGGGGATTGACGTATATTATCAGACGGTGGTTGGGGATAACCTGGAGCGTATTCAGGATGCGCTGCGCCTGTCGAGCAGCCGGGCGGATATCGTTCTGCTGTCCGGGGGGCTTGGCCCGACCCAGGATGATCTGACGAAGGATGCGCTGGCGGCATTCCTCGGACGCACACTGCACATCGACCGGATGGCGATGGACGCCATCGAGCGCTTCTTCAGGGAGCGGGGCACTCCGATGACGGAAAACAACCGGCGGCAGGCGCTCGCTATTGAAGGAGGCACACCGCTGCCCAACGAGACCGGACTTGCCGTTGGCAACGCCGTAAGCTCTGACGATGTGCATTATATAGTGCTCCCGGGCCCGCCGAAAGAGCTGATGCCGATGTTCGAACAGCAGGCGAAGCCGTGGCTGATGCAGCATGTGCTTACCCATGAGCAGCCGATCTACTCGAAAATGCTGAAGTTCGCCGGCATCGGCGAGTCTTCCCTGGACGAGCGTCTTCAGGATCTGATCACGGCCCAGACGGACCCGACCATCGCATTATACGCCAAGGAAGGCGAGGTCACGGTACGGACCTCAACCAAAGCGCCAAGCGAATCAGAGGCGATGGACAAGCTTGACGGGCTGGAAGCGAAGATTCGGGAGCGCGCCTCGGCGTTTATGTATGCGAGCGAAGATGTGCCGATCGAGAAGGTGATCGTGGATCTGATGGCGGATCGGGGCTGGACGCTGAGCGCGGCGGAGAGCTGTACGGGCGGGCTGGTGATGGAAAGCCTCACCTCCGTACCCGGCAGTGCAACGATGTTTCGCGGCGGGGTCGTATGTTATACGAACGAGATGAAAGAGAAGCTCGTCCATGTCCCGCACGGGCTGCTGGAAGGCGAGGGAGCGCCCGGAGCGGTCAGCCGGGAGGTGGCCGAGGTGCTGGCCGAGCATGTGCGCATGATTACGGACAGCGATTTCGGCTTGTCGGTTACCGGAGTGGCCGGTCCCGGTTATGCCGAGCGCAAGCCGGTGGGCCTCGTCTACATCGGGCTGGCCGAGCGTGGCAAAGAGACAGAGGTGCATGAGCTTCATCTGCAGGGCAACCGGGAGACGATTCGAATCCGGGCGACCAAAGCGCTGCTCTACCGGCTGTGGCGGCGACTGATGGCTGCTCGCGGCGAGAGCTGATCCGGCTGCCGCTTTTGCAGATATCCTCAAGCGTTGGATGTAAATGTATGGATCAGGGCCTGGCGCGGCGGCTTGCGGATTCGCAATCCTCGCGCTTCGCGCTGGCAAGGCTGCTTGAATTCCCAAGCGGAACCAAGTATAGTAGAAGTACGGAAGAACCGTGGCATATCAAACGATGTTGCCGCGGTTTTTTGTCATTGCGGACGAGAGCGGCAGCAGCGCATCAGGAGGCGATCGCGCGAAAAAAAGACGAATGTATGTTCGAAAAAAGCTTGGCAAACGTGTCAAAACAAGGTATGATAATAATATCAAGAGTGAAGGGTTGTGGAAGAATTGTCAGATCGTCGTGCTGCGCTGGAGATGGCGCTTCGTCAGATAGAGAAACAGTTCGGAAAAGGTTCGATCATGAAGCTGGGTGAATCCACCCACATGCAAGTGGAGATTGTGCCAAGCGGCTCGCTGGCATTGGATATAGCATTAGGAACCGGCGGTTTGCCTAGAGGCCGGATTATTGAAGTATATGGACCGGAATCTTCCGGTAAAACGACGGTAGCGCTGCATGCGATTGCCGAGGTACAGAAGACCGGTGGACAAGCTGCGTTTATTGACGCCGAGCATGCCCTTGATCCGTCGTATGCCAGCAAGCTGGGCGTCAACATTGACGAGCTCTTGCTGTCCCAGCCTGACACAGGGGAGCAGGCGCTCGAAATCGCTGAGGCGCTCGTGCGCAGCGGCGCGGTGGATATCATCGTGATCGACTCGGTTGCCGCTCTCGTGCCGAAGGCGGAAATTGAAGGGGACATGGGGGATTCTCATGTCGGCTTGCAGGCGCGTCTGATGTCGCAAGCGTTGCGTAAATTGTCCGGTGCGATTAACAAATCGAAAACGATCGCGATCTTCATCAACCAGCTTCGCGAGAAGGTCGGCGTGATGTTCGGCAACCCGGAAACGACTCCTGGCGGCCGTGCGTTGAAGTTCTATTCCACCGTTCGTCTCGACGTGCGCCGTGTGGAAAGCATTAAGATGGGCAACGACGTTGTGGGTAACCGCACGCGCATCAAGGTTGTGAAGAATAAGGTAGCTCCGCCTTTCAAGCAGGCTGAGCTGGACATTATGTACGGTGAAGGAATTTCCAGAGAAGGCAGCCTTATCGATATCGGCACAGAGTTGGATATCGTGGATAAGAGCGGTGCCTGGTACTCCTATGCAGGCGATCGTCTGGGACAAGGCCGCGAAAATGCGAAGCAGTTCCTGAAAGAGAACCCGCAAATTGCCGAAGTGATTGAGCAGAAGATTCGGGAAGCAAGCAATCTGACAACCATTGTTCCAGAGGTTTCCGAGAGCGAGAAGAAGCAAGAGGAGCAAGAGGAGCAAGCGTTATTTGAAGTGGACAATGCCTAAAGTCTAACGTCTTCACCACATAAGCGGGACCGCCCAGTGTGCACGCACCGGGCGGTCTTCTTTATTCAGGACGAGGAAGGAGAGCTTGATGAAGAACGACAGCTATAGAGAGCAGGAGCAGACGGAGGCCGAGGCTGAGGGACTGGCCGCTTTTCCGGAAGATGAAGATCTGGTTATCACTGCGGTCGAGCTGATGAAGAAGCAGCGCTATCGCTACCTCATCTCATTTGGCCCCTATACGTTATCCGTTCATGAGGATGTCATGATTAAATACCGGATGATCAAGGGGGCTGTCTTCCGGAAGGATGCGCTGGAGGAAATTGTGGCCGCGGATGAAAGGCATCGCGCCTATGTAGAGGCGCTGCGGTATCTGGAGCGGAAGCCGAGAACGTCGAAGGAAATTGCGCAGCGGCTGCAGCAGAAAGGCTGGGAGCAGGGAAGCATCGACCACACGCTGGAGCGATTGGAGCGGGAAAAGCTGGTCGATGATGGCCTATACGCCAGGATGTGGGCTCAGCAGCGCATGACCAGCCACAAGAAAGGCCGGCTGTGGGTGAAGCAGGAGCTGAGACAGAAAGGGATTGAGTCCGGCATGATTGCGGAGGCGCTCGGCGAGGTCAGCCCGGAGGAAGAGCTGGAGAGCGCGCTGGTCATAGGCCGCAAGAAGTGGCAGCAGACGAAGGGGGAGTCGCTCGACAGAAAGCGCAAGACAGGGGCGTTCCTCATGCGCAGAGGATTCGGCGGAGAACAGGTGCGCCAGGTGCTGAAACGGCTGATTGACGAAGAGTTTGAGGAAGTGGATGAGGATGCCTTGGAAGACGATTTCGTGTAATTGAACTCGTCTTCCGCTGCCAGAATTGGAAGCGTTGGTGGATGGCTGCTGTTTCCCCCAGCGCTTTCCCTTGACAATATCTTTTCATCAATACTAAAATAAACATGAATCTGTAACATGAAATAGTAGCCTTTTTCCTTCCAAAAAAGCGACTGTTTTGTGAAAGATTCTTGATTCGCCAATTCATCATAACGAAATGTGAGCCGCTGTAGAGGCGGGCTTTACGTGTGGACAAACACGTGTGGGGAGGCAGTTTCATCTGCCGGAATTTTATGTATGAATGAATGAGTAACCTGACAATTGCACATTCCCAAGGAATGCCTTGGAGGAACCAACGAGGAGGTGATCAGATGATTGAGACATGGATCTGGATCATAGTCGTTCTCGTTGTAGCCGCTATATTCTTTGGGTTCGGTTATTTTATTCGCAAATCCCTTGCAGAAGCTAAAATTTCCAGTGCGGAGGAAGCCGCTTTGCAGATCGTTGAGAATGCAAAGAAGGAAGCTGAAGCGCTGAAGAAAGAAACGGTCCTCGAAGCGAAAGACGAAGTCTTTAGAATTCGGGCCGAGGCTGAAAAAGACACTCGCGAGCGCCGGAATGAAATTCAACGGCAGGAACGCAGATTGTTGCAAAAGGAAGAATCGCTGGATAAAAAAATAGAATCTTTGGAACGTAAAGAAGAACAAGTGGCGAACAAAGAGAAACGAATTGAAGAAACCCAGCAGCAGATTGATTTGATCTACAAAAAACAGGTGACCGAGCTGGAGCGTATTTCCAACCTCACCATGGAAGATGCACGCAGCATTATTTTAAGCAATGTTGAGCAGGAAGTTCGCCACGAGACGGCTCAGATGATCAAAGAGATCGAGCAGCAAGCGAAGGAAGAAGCCGACAAGAAATCGCGCGAGATCATTACGCTTGCCATTCAGCGTTGCGCTGCCGATCACGTAGCAGAGACTACGGTGTCGGTAGTTACACTGCCGAATGAAGAAATGAAAGGGCGTATTATCGGTCGTGAAGGCCGCAATATCCGTGCTCTGGAAACCTTGACCGGGATTGATCTTATCATCGATGATACACCGGAAGCGGTGATTCTGTCCGGTTTCGATCCAATCCGCCGCGAAATTGCCCGTACAGCCTTGGAGAAATTGGTGGCTGATGGTCGGATTCACCCGGCGCGTATTGAAGAAATGGTGGAGAAATCCCGCAAGGAAGTGGACGAACGCATTCGCGAGTATGGAGAACAGGCCACCTTCGAGGTTGGCGTGCACGGACTGCATCCGGATCTTATCAAGATCCTGGGCCGTTTGAAATTCCGTACAAGCTATGGTCAAAATGTGCTGAAGCACTCGATGGAAGTCGCTTATCTTGCCGGTCTGATGGCAGGAGAGCTCGGGGAAGACATTGTATTGGCGAAACGTGCCGGGCTGTTGCATGACATCGGTAAAGCGCTGGATCATGAAGTGGAAGGTTCGCACGTTGAAATCGGCGTGGAGCTGGCGAAGAAGTACAAGGAACATCCGGTGGTTATCAACAGTATTGCTTCTCACCACGGTGATTGTGAAGCAACTTCGGTTATTGCCATGCTCGTTGGAGCGGCTGATGCACTGTCGGCAGCAAGACCGGGTGCCAGAAGAGAGACGCTTGAGACGTATATCAAACGTCTGGAGAAACTGGAGGCGATCTCGGAATCGTTCGAAGGCGTGGAGAAATCCTATGCCATTCAAGCCGGACGTGAGGTTCGCGTAATGGTACAGCCTGATAAAATCGATGATGCGGAAGCTTTCCGATTGGCTCGTGATATTACGAAGACCATTGAGAATGAGCTTGACTACCCAGGTCATATCAAAGTCACTGTCATTCGGGAAACCCGGGCAGTCGATTATGCGAAATAAGCTTAAAGTCCGAAAGTGGCCGCAACCCGGCCACTTTTTTCATTAAGACGCAGAAGGAACACACAGCGTATTCTAAGGAGCGTGATTGACATCAACGTTTTATTCATCGGAGATATCGTCGGCAGCACGGGGCGCAAGGCATTGAAGGCCTGTCTGCCGGAACTGAAAAGCAAATATAATCCGCATATCATCATTGCCAACGGGGAGAATGCGGCATCTGGACGGGGCATTACGTCTGCCATTGCCAATGAGTTTTTTAATCTGGGCGTTCACGGAATTACGATGGGCAACCATACATGGGACAACCGGGACATATTCGAATTCATCGACGATGAGCCGAGAATGGTTCGGCCGGCCAATTTCCCGCCGGGAACACCGGGAAGAGGATATACAATCGTTAAGGGCAACGGCAAGCAGCTGGCGATTGTGAATCTGCAAGGAAGAACGTTTCTGCCGGCGATCGATTGTCCATTCCGTGCGGCAGATGACATCGTGGATGAGCTGCGAGCGGAAACGAAGTCCATTCTGGTTGATTTCCATGCTGAGGCGACATCGGAGAAAATCGCCATGGGCTGGCATCTCGACGGACGGGTGTCGATGGTGGTCGGCACGCATACCCATGTTCAGAGCAATGACGACACGATTCTGCCGGGCGGAACGGCCTATCTGACCGACACGGGCATGGTAGGCTCGAAGGAAGGTGTGCTTGGCATGCAGCGCGAAGCGGTGCTGTACAAGTTCAAAACCCAGCTTCCGGCCCGGTTCCAGGTGGATGAGGGGAAATGGCATTTTCATGCCGTCTATGCAGATATTGATGAAGCGACAGGCAAAGCTCGCAAAATTGAAAAAATTCGCCTTTACGAGGACGAATGGAGGATGGATTGAAGGGCGCTATAAACGGTTAATAATGTAGGACACCAACAAAAAGAAGGAATTTTTTCTCCTCTCACGAATAACATCTACTAAGCAGAAGCAAACGATCACTCAACATTCCCAGGGGAGGTACTTACCATGGAAGTATTAAAAGTTTCAGCCAAATCCAATCCGAATTCAGTGGCAGGAGCGCTGGCTGGGGTTCTACGTGAACGCGGCGGAGCGGAGCTGCAAGCGATTGGGGCGGGAGCACTGAACCAGGCTATTAAAGCGGTAGCGATTGCCCGGGGATTTGTAGCACCGAGCGGGGTGGACTTGATCTGTATTCCTGCTTTTACGGATATTGTGATTGATGGCGAGGACCGGACGGCGATTAAATTGATCGTAGAACCTAGATAATGTTGGAAGTGACGTTTGGCCTGTTTACCTGCGGGGGCTGCACCTGGATGTAAACAGGCTTTTTGCTGTGAATCGATATATTCCTTGATGAAGGGGGACCTTTGGGATGCGGGTGGTCGATTTTCATTGTGATGCACTCAGCAAAATGTGGCAAAATCCGCAGGCTTCGTTTGTTGATGCTCCGGATATGGACGTCACGTTAAAGCGAATGGAGGAAGGCTCCCTCGACCTTCAGGTGTTTGCCGTGTTCTTGTCCGAGCAGTACGGAAAGCCTTCGATGGAGCGAATCCTTGCCCAGATTGAGGTGTTCCGCGATCGGATCCATCGTGCCGGACATCTGGAGTGGCTGCAGTGGAAAGAGCAGGTGTATAACATCCGGCAGGGAGGCAAGCAATGGGGGCTGCTGTCTCTGGAGGGGGCCGATGGACTGGAAGGGCAGCTGTTTTATGTCGACGTACTATACAAGCTTGGCGTTCGCTTTCTCGGCGTCACCTGGAATTATGCCAACTGGGCGGCGGACGGGGCGATGGAGAAGCGAAACGGCGGGCTTACCCGGCGCGGTCGTGAACTGGTGAAGCGGTGCAACGAAATCGGCATGCTGCTGGATGTATCCCATCTGTCACGGGCATCGTTCTGGGAGTTGACCGAGCTGACGCAGGCGCCCATCATCGCTTCTCATTCCAATGCCGATTCGGTATGTCCCCATCCCCGGAACCTGGCCGATGATCAGATCCGGGCGGTGATCGCGCTAAACGGGCTTGTTGGTGTTACGTTTGTCCCTTGGTTCATCAAGAACGGTACAGGCCTGGTAAAGATGGAGGATGTGCTGCCTCATATTGAGAAGATTTGCGAGCTGGGCGGCGAAGCGCACCTGATGTTCGGCTCTGATTTTGACGGGATTGACGAGTGGGTCAGGGGGCTGGAGCATCCCGGCGCTTATCCGGATCTGGCAGAGCTGCTGCTGAAGCATTATTCGGCGTCCCAAGTCGAGGGCTGGATGTCCGGCAATGCCCTTCGGTTTCTGGAAGCGAACCTGCCGGCGATGCATAGTGAAAAATCATGACGCGCGCAGCGAGCACCGGAATTCGGTGTTAGCCGCCTCATTTTCAATAAATAGTCACGAAATCGGGCAAAAGGCAGAACGATGTCATCGGTCTGCCTTTTTATTTTTGGGTAATAGAGAGTATAATAGGTGGTGGCATGTACAGCATATAGAGAAAAACAAGGAGTGAGTCAGGTGAGCAAAACTGTACCGGTGGGTGTATCTGCCCGCCATATCCATTTGACACAAGAACATATTGAGACATTGTTCGGACCAGGATATCAATTGACGGAATTCAAGCCATTGTCCCAGCCTGGACAATTCGCTGCTAACGAAACGGTGGCGGTAATCGGCACGAAGGGGCAATTTGATAAAGTGAGAATTTTGGGACCTGCACGTCCTGCAACCCAGCTGGAGATCTCCCTTACGGATTCCTTCGCGCTTGGTGTGAAGGCACCTGTACGCGAATCCGGCAACATTGAGGGAACGCCAGGTATTACGATTAAAGGGCCGGCTGGCGAAGTTACGATTGACCAAGGGGTCATCATCGCTGCCCGTCATATTCATTTCCATACATCCGATGCCGAGAAATGGGGCATTAAAGATAAAGATCTGCTGAAAGTCCGTTTGGGCGGTGAGCGCGGCGTTGTGTTCGAGAACGTCATTGCTCGCGTATCCGACAGCTTCGCCCTCGATATGCATATCGATACCGACGAAGCGAATGCAGCCGGCGCAAGAACCGGGGACACTGCGGAAATCGTGGACTAACACATACTGAGAATCGAATAAGGTGCACCTTGGAGCTGACGAAAACGGCTGTATATGTCGTCCAGGGCCGCCTCGCTTGAAGAGCCGGGATCATGCCATTTGATCCGACGGCTCTTTTTGCTGTATGCCGGGCAAATCATCGCCCCGGTATGGTAGCTTAGCCCTCAAGATCATGATATAATTAAAAACAGTGCCTATCTGGCCGCTTTTCATAACAAAATTATACAATCGGATTACAAGAGATTTAACGGAGCATAAGGAGTGACCTGTTGCATGTCCAAAGAAACGAAGGACTACTCCAAGTATTTTGATTTTTCCAGTGCGAAGATTCTCTCCGAGGACGAGAACGGAAAGCGAATCCGCATTAACGGCAGGGAAATCAATATTCTATCGGAGCCTAACCATAGACAAGAGAAGCAGCGTGGCAAACAGAGCGTCGAGGTGCTGTACGATACCGCGGTTCCTAGTGAGCTGAAGGGCATCGGCGCGGGCAAGCACTATCTGGTGTATACGTACGGGTGCCAGATGAATGAGCATGACTCCGAGACGATCAAGGGGCTGCTCGAGCAGATGGGCTATTCGCCTACGGAGGACCGCAAAGAGGCGGACATCATTCTGCTGAACACCTGTGCCATTCGAGAGAATGCCGAGGACAAGGTGTTTGGCGAGCTGGGGCATCTCAAGCATCTGAAGACCGAGAAGCCGGATCTGCTGCTGGGCGTCTGCGGCTGCATGTCGCAGGAGGAAGCGGTCGTCAAACGCATTTTGCAAAAGCACGGCTTCGTTGATCTGATCTTTGGCACACACAACATTCACCGTCTGCCTCATCTCATCCAGGAGGCGCTGTTCAGCAAGGAGATGGTGGTTGAGGTATGGTCCAAGGAAGGCGACATCGTGGAGAACCTGCCGAAGAAGCGGGAAGGGCTTCGCGGCTGGGTGAACATCATGTATGGCTGCGACAAGTTCTGCACGTACTGCATCGTCCCTTATACGCGGGGCAAGGAGCGGAGCCGCCGACCGGAGGATGTTATCGCCGAAGTGCGTGAACTGGCGCGTCAGGGCTATAAGGAAATTACGCTGCTGGGTCAGAATGTCAATGCTTACGGAAAAGATTTTACCGATATCAACTATACATTTGCCGATCTGATGGATGACATTCACAAGATCGATATTCCGCGCGTGCGGTTTACAACCTCTCATCCGCGGGATTTTGATGACCATCTGATTGAGGTGCTTGCCAAAGGCGGCAATCTGGTGGAGCATATTCACCTGCCGGTGCAGTCCGGCAGCTCGCAAATCTTGAAGAAAATGAGCCGCAAGTACACCCGCGAATCGTATCTGGAGCTGGTCCGCAAGATCAAGGCGGCAATTCCGGACGTGGTGCTTACCACCGACATCATCGTTGGCTTCCCGGGAGAGACGGATGAGCAGTTTGAAGAGACGCTCTCGCTGGTGCGGGAGGTCGGATACGACTCCGCCTTTACGTTCATCTATTCGCCTCGTGAAGGGACACCGGCCGCCGTGATGGAGGACAATGTTCCGATGGAGGTCAAGAGCGAGCGTCTGCAGCGTCTTAACGCAGCGATTAACGAGTTCAGCCGCAAGAGCAATGACCGACTGATGGGCCAGACGGTGGAAGTGCTTGTGGAAGGCGTCAGCAAGAACAACGAATCGATGCTGTCCGGCCGCACCCGCACGAACAAGCTGGTTCATTTTGAAGGGACGGCGGATCTGATCGGAAGCTTTGTCCATGTACAAATTACCGATCCAAAAACATGGTATATTAAAGGGGAAATGGTACCGGAGCCGGTCAGTACGCCGGATGCGGTATAACGAAGCAATCCAACGGATTCAGGAATAACAATAACCGAATTGAGGATAGAATTGGAGCGATGAATGTGGCACAAGAGCATGGTCGTGTGAACGCGTACGGAATGACAAGCTACAATACAAGAGAATTGATTATTCGCGACGATATTATGGCCAAGGCGGAAGAGCTGGCCGAGCTGATTTCATCCAGTGAAGAAGTCAAAATGTTCAAGCAGGCGGAGGAAAAAATCCGCAATCATGAGCGCGTGCAGGATTTGATTAAGCAGATTAAGAAAAAGCAGAAAGAAATCGTCGCTTTCGAAACCTTCAAGAACCAGGAGATGGTGGCGAAGATTGAACGGGAAATCGAAGAGCTGCAGGACGAGATCGACAGCATTCCGCTTGTGGTGGAATTCCAGCAAACCCAAAGCGACATCAACTATTTGCTACAACTTGTCGTTTCGGTCATCCATGACACCGTTTCGGAGAAGGTCAATGTGGAAACCGGGAAAGACATGCCGCCGAGCAGCTGCGGGTAAGGAGAAGGTGCGGACTGGTTCCGCGCCTTTTTTCGCTTTATGTGCCTTCCTACATAAATGATGCGGTAAAACAGAGAGCAGCAGGGCAAGTTAAAGGTGAACTTCTGCATAATCCTGTTAAAATAAAGTCAATATATCTTGACAATGCAAACAAATATGTCATAATGAAATTATCAAAATAATAGTTATGGTGATGGAAATGACGGATCATGAACAGAAGCCGAAGAGCAGCGGCAAGAAATATCGAACACCGGACGGGGTTCCTGCTGATATAGTCATGTTTACGCTCACGAAGCGGGAACGGAAGACGGTGACCAAGACGCTGCCGATTCGGGAGCTGAAGGTCATGCTCATTCGGCGCCGCTCCTGGCCATTTGCAGGCATGTGGGCACTGCCGGGCGGATTTTGCCGCGAGAGTGAGTCCATCTACGATGCGGCCAAGCGTGAGCTGAAGGAGGAGACCGGCGTGGATGGCGGTCATCTCGAATATTTGGGGGTATACAGCGCGCCGGGGCGCGATCCTCGGGGCTGGATCATCAGCCATGCTTTTTTTGCCCTGGTGGAGGAATGGATGCTGGAGCATCGACAGGCGGCGGATGATGCTGAGGAAGTCGGCCTGTTCACGATGGAAGAGGCGCTGGAAGAACTGGAGCTGGCGTTTGACCACCGCAAGATCATTATGGATGCTTATCGGAAAATTCAGCTGCAGATGCTGCAGACGACCATTGCCAGACAATTTCTGCCGGAGCATTTTACATTAAGCGAGCTGTATCAGGTCATTCAAACGGTTGTGCCTGAATTTAATGAGCCGAACTTTATCCGCAAGATCACCTCCACCCGCAGCAGAAAAGGAATTCTGGAGGAGGTTCGGGACGAGGAAGGCAATCCGCTCAGCTCGAATCAGTATTCCCAGCGGCCGGCGCAGCTGTACCGGTTCACGGACCATTCGCCGCTGCTGTCCATTTATACGTAAAGTTTCAGCTGCAGCCGGACTCCAAGTCAGCTTGTCGTTAAGTGTAAGGAACAAGTTGCATTCCAATCGATGGCAAAGGAGTGTTGATGGATGAAAGCTTTAATCGTGATTGATTTCACGAATGATTTCGTGGACGGGAATCTTCCGGTCGGCAAGCCGGCAATCGAGATTGAGCCTACGATCGCCAGGCTGACAGAATCGTTCTGTGATCAAGGGGATTATGTGGTGATGGCGGTGGATCTTCATGAGCGCGATGATTCCTATCATCCGGAGACGAAGCTGTTTCCTCCGCATAATATCCGGGGAACCAGTGGCCGCGACCTGTACGGCGCTTTGAAGGATGTGTACGAGGCGCGCAAAGAGCAGATCTATTGGATGGACAAAACACGCTACAGTGCTTTTTGCGGAACCGATCTGGATCAGAAGCTGCGGGAGCGCGGTATTACCGAGGTTCATCTGATCGGCGTCTGCACCGACATCTGTGTGCTTCACACTGCGGTGGATGCGTACAATCGAGGGTATCATATTACCGTGTATGAGGATGCGGTCGCAAGCTTTAACCCGGAGGGCCACAAGTGGGCTTTGGGTCATTTCAGCGGCAGCCTTGGCGCCAGCGTCGTTCGCAGCGTTTAAATTGACAGCTGTATAAGTTGAACGAAGAACTAGACAAGAGAACGCCAGAGCGGTCGGAAGTCCTTATACCCGGTTGACTTTAAACCGTTCATTGCTGTTCAACTTGTACGAACCTCCCGGAGAGACATATATGGACCGGGCAACTGGAGGATGATCGTGATGATGACAGCGGGATTGGCCCTGCATACGGATAAATATCAGATTAATATGATGTACGCTCATTGGATTAACGGCTCTCATAACACGAAGGCGGTGTTTGAAGCCTATTTCAGAAAGCTTCCGTTTGGCAACGGCTATGCCGTATTCGCCGGACTGGAGAGAATCGTGAATTACATTCAGTCCCTCTCCTTCTCGGATGATGATATCGCCTATTTAGCGAAGCAGGAGGAGCAGTACAAGCCGGAATTTCTGGAGGAGCTGCGACGCTTTCGCTTCAAGGGCAGCATCCACGCCATGAAGGAGGGCGCGCTTGTATTTCCGAACGAGCCGCTCATTCGGGTGGAAGGAACGATCTTCGAAACGCAGCTGGTCGAAACCGCCATTCTGAACTTTATGAACTTCCAGACGCTGATCGCAACGAAGGCGTCCAGAATTCGTCAGGTGGCCGGGGATGACACGCTGCTGGAGTTCGGGACCCGCCGTGCCCAGGAGGCAGACGCGGCCGTATGGGGAGCCAGAGCCGCTTACATCGCCGGTTTTCACGCGACATCCAACATGCTGGCCGGGGAGAAGTTCGGGATTCCGACGAAAGGGACACACGCCCATTCCTGGGTGCAGACGTTCCGAAGCGAGCAGGAAGCATTTGATATCTTTGCCCAGGTGATGCCGGATCAGGTCACGCTGCTGGTGGATACGTTTGATACGCTGAAGAGCGGAATACCGAATGCTATCAACACCGCGAAAAAGCTGGAGGCGCAGGGCAAGCGGATGAATGCGATCCGTCTTGACAGCGGCGATCTGGCTTATCTCTCGATTCAGGCGCGCAGAATGCTTGATGACGCCGGTCTTGATTATGTCCGCATTGTCGCCTCCAACGATCTTGATGAGGGAACGATTCTTGATCTGAAGGCGCAGGGCGCCAAGATCGACACCTGGGGCGTGGGCACCCAGCTGATTACGGCAGCGGACCAGCCGGCGCTGGGCGGGGTTTACAAGCTGGTGGAGCGTGAGGTGGACGGCAAGATGGTACCGACCATCAAAATATCGGCCAATCCGGAGAAAGTATCGACACCGGGAAAAAAAGAGGTGTATCGCATCATCTCCAATGGCAGCGGGAAAGCCATCGCCGATTATATCTGCTTCCCGCATGAAGAGATGCCGCCGGAGAACGGCAAGCTCAAGCTGTTTAACCCGCTGCATCCATACATGCGCAAGAATGTGAAGAACTTTGAAGCTGTTCCGATGCTGACGCCGATCTTTATTCAGGGAGAGCTTGTGTATGAGCTTCCGCAGCTGGAGGAGATTCGGGCCTACCATGACACCCAGCTGGATCAATTCTGGCCGGAATATTTGCGCAAGCTGAACCCGGAGATTTACCGGGTGAACTTGAGCGAAGAGGTATGGGAGGTCAAGCAGCGAATGATGGCTGAACTGATGGAACATAGTGAAGATTAAACATCATCATATCTAAGGCAGCGATACCTAACGCTCCTGTGCAGATGTTCTCATGCTGCGCCGGGGCGTTTGGTTTACATCAACCGGCAGGCGGTTTGGCACAAGCAGCGGGTCTCCTGGAGTGATTGACTGGCATCTTGCAGACGAATGAAGGGCAATGCTGGGCTAGGCAAGGCGTATCATCGGTCACTGACATCCAAGCTGAACAGATGGTACTGTAGTAGGCAGCAGATACGCAAATAACCAATAGGAAATTATTTCTCGGGAAAGCGCAGGAAGCGCCAAATTGTGCGCCCCCTTGCAGCGGCTTCGACAGATAGCAGGGCAGCAGCCCCCGTCTGCTTAAATGTCCGAGATGCAGGTTAAA
The DNA here is from genome assembly GCF_002276395.1 of Paenibacillus sp. 7541. NCBI lineage: Bacteria > Bacillati > Bacillota > Bacilli > Caryophanales > Paenibacillaceae > Paenibacillus > Paenibacillus sp. 7541. Next base: position 332,318 of record NZ_NQLZ01000011.1, read on the forward strand.
CAATAAGGGAAAGGGTGGTTGTCATGCGCGCGGATACACCATTTCAGGCATTTGTGCTGCGAGAGGAGAAGGACGGCGGTGTCCGGGGCGGGATCGAGCCATGGACGCTGGATCAGCTGCCGGAAGGGGATGTGACAGTCAAGGTCTCCTATAGCGGCGTCAATTATAAAGATGGTCTTGCCAGTATACGGGAAGGAAAAATCGTTCGCAAATACCCGTTTATTCCGGGGATTGATCTGGCCGGGACGGTGATGACTTCATCCCATCCCGACTTTCAGCCGGGAGATAAGGTATTGTGCACCGGATATGAGGTCGGGGTATCCCATGATGGCGGATACAGCGAATATGCCAGAGTCCGGGGCGACTGGTTGGTGCCGCTGCCGAGCGGCTTGCTCGCCCGGGAAGCGATGGCGATCGGAACAGCCGGCTTCACAGCGGCGCTATCCGTGGACGCGCTGCTTCGCAGCGGTCTCCGTCCGGATCAGGGCCCGGTGCTGGTCACGGGCGCTACTGGTGGTGTGGGCTCTTTTGCCGTCTCCATATTAAGTCGCCTCGGCTATCATGTCACAGCTGCGACTGGCAAGCCGGACGTGGCAGATTGGCTGCGATCCGTCGGGGCCAGCGAAGTGGTGAGCAGAGACGAGGCGGCCGGAAGCGGGAAAGGCGCGCTGTCCGATCAGAGATGGGCTGCGGCCGTAGACCCGGTAGGAGGCGCTCGGCTCGGGGAAATCCTTAAACATGTGAAATACGGCGGCGCTGTCGCCGTGTCGGGGATGACGGGAGGGCGCTCGTTCGAGTCCTCGGTCTATCCGTTCATCCTGAGGGGAGTATCGCTGTTTGGCATCGATTCGGTATATTGCCCGATGGAGCGGCGCACAGCGATCTGGTCGCGGCTGGCCAACGAATGGAAGCCGGAGCAGGTGCTTGCTCACGGGATCGCCGAGTACAACCTTGATCAGCTGCCCGAGCTGCTGCATAATATTCTTCAAGGCAAGGCCATCGGCCGCAGTGTCATTGTTGTCGAAAAGTAGAAGGCATTCGCATAATGTTCTTCCTCCGCAGCCATCCTAAGACAAGGAGCACGTGTACAGGAAGGGGGACTTATGATGATCTATCGGCGTATGCTGATCGTTCTGATCAGCGTGGTCATGGCTTCCGCAATGATCGGCTGTACTAAGCAGGTAGCCAAAGAAGAGGCGCGAAAATACAATATGCAGGCGTATGAAGAGGGGACCCGCGAGTCCCAAATGACCGGACGCGGCCTCAATGGCCGTTTTCTGGAAGACTTGCAGATGGCCTTCCGTGAACAGAACATGCGCTTGACCAACGAGAACTATGTGGAAGATGAAGTGGGAAATATGACGTACCAATACCGCATCAATAACGATTCCAGCCAGTTGATCACCGTGCATGTGTACCAGGATGAAGCGTCTCGTGAACGTGGAATCGAGGAGCTGTACGGCGGCGAAGGAGATCATCAAAACGCCGGAATGCACAATCTGGTCATCAGCGACCGGGATGCTGCGATCGTATACACCTCGACCGGAGATAAAACGGATCAGTATACCGAGCAGGTAAAAAGCATCGCCGAAACGATACTGGCAGAGTCACCACGGCGGTCAAGCCCATAATGAACCACAACAGCGGCGCGTTAGCGCCGCTG